>NZ_JABBWZ010000009.1:0-473033 GCF_014161435.1 Microbispora sp. H10949
CAAACGCTGGGTGACCCGATGGAAGGCCGCCCTCAACGCCTTCGCCATCACCTTCGAAGGCCGCCTGACCCCAACCGCCCGATAGAACCAATCAAGACCGAGTTACACCGTTGATTGGACAGACCCTGGCCTTCTAGGGGCCGGCGCCGGGGCGGCGGGTCGTGGTACGGCGACGCCGGCGCCTGTTACGGCGCCGGAGCCGGTGAACCTTCGCCGGACAGCGCACTAGCTGGAAGGGGTGCGGATGCAGGCGGTGATGGGGGTGTTGTCGGCGCCGCTGGTGGTGGTGCCCTGGAGGCCGAAGGTGGTGGAGGCGTTGGGGGCCAGCGCTCCGTTGTAGCTCGCGTTCGTGATCGTGTACGGGTTGGCGAAGTCGTTGAGGCTGGCGTTCCAGACCCGGGTGATCTGCTGGCCGCCGGGGAAGGTGAGGGTGACCGTCCAACCGGTGGTCGCGGTGGTGCCGGTGTTGGTCACGACCACCTTCCCCTGGAACGCGCCGGGCCAGTCGCCGGCCGGGCTGTACACGGCCGTACAGCCCCTGGTCGGGCAGGCCGGGACGTAGACGGTGACCGGTGAGGTGAAGGCGGAGTAGTTGCCCGTCGCGTCACGCGCCCGCACCTGGAAGCGGTAGACCCCCACACCGGACTGGGTGAACGACGTGGTCGTCGTGGTGCCGGCCAGGGCGAACGTGCCGCCGGTGGCGCCGGGCGCACGCCAGATCTCGTATCCGATGACGCCCACGTTGTCCGTCGAGGCGGTCCAGATCAGCGTCACCGAGCCGCAGGTGACGGTCGCGGTCGGCGTACCTGGCGTCGTGGGCGGCTGCGGCTCCGGCGTCATCGTCGGGCAGGGGGGCAGCACGACCCGAACCGGCTCGGTGAAGGCGGAGGTGTTGCCGGCCGCGTCGCGTGCCCGCACCTCGTAAAAATACAGCCCCATGATGGGCTGGGTGTACGAGGTCGCCGAGGTCGTCCCGACCGGGACGAACGTGCCGCCGCTGTAGGGCGCGCCGTACACGTCGTAGCCGGTGACCCCCACATTGTCGGTGGAGGCGGTCCAGTTCAGCGTCACCGACAGGGGGTTGCATCCGACCGTGCTGCTCAGCCCGGTGGGAACCGTCGGCGGGGTGGTGTCGGCGAAGCGCGTGATCCGTGCGGGAGCCGTCGCCGCGAACGCGGGCGTGGTCACCACCAGCCCGGCCAGTGCGGTGAGCGCCGCGAGAACGATGGAGATGACTCGCCGTTGCATGGTGACTCCCTGGCGGCCAGGAGGCGGGGCGGGGCCTGCATACCGATCGACGCGCTACACAGACGGTAGAAGTGGGTGTCGCGGCCTGTCGCCAACGCGACCGGGCGGGTCGCGAAGATGCAGGTCGCGGATGCAACTTTCAGCCCGCCGGACCCGGACGGCACCGATCGGCGGGGCCCGCCCGTGCTGCCTGACTCGCACGACACCGGTCTGCGGGCGGCGCATCCACCGGGTGGCGAAATCCCGATCCCGGTCGAGGGTAAGCGGGCCCTGGGGGCTCCGGGGCATGCGCCGCCGCCCAAGTGCAGCACGACGATCGCCATGCAGTGGCCGGCCATCTGACGGGGTTGGGGGGCGATCGAAGGTCCGGGACTTCGTTCCTCAGCCCCGGCCCATCGGATGGCCGGGTTGCGGTAAGCGGCCGTTCCGGGGGTTATGGGTGACAGACGGGACGATCGGACAGATGAAGTAGTGCGAGTATGTCGGCAGAGTTCGCCTTTTTCGCCTACTGTTCGCCCATGCCCCTCAATCAACGAACGCGCCGCCTGCTGACGGGCCAGGTCACCCTCTCAAGGGGCACAGGTCTCGCTCTAATAGGTTTTGCCCTAGTTGTAGGCGGCTTATAGCGATCCACCTACGACTTGGTAGCGTCCGCCTCACGCTTGCCGAGGGACACGCCATGCTGAACGGGCCAGGCGTCAGCGGTTCCTTCCAGGCGGACAACGGTCTGACCGCCCTCGTCCCCGGAGAGTGCCATGGACCGATCGACGGGGCGCCCAGCATGGTCATGTGGCTTCGCTGTCCATAGCGTGCCGATTGTGGAATGCCTTGGCTGTACAGCCAAGGGGCCGGGCGAGAGCGGACTTTGGCGAACGTCTACGGACACTACATCTCCAGGTCTGAGCCGACAGAGCTTGATCGAATCGTTTCTGGTAATCCACAGCGTTCGAGTCCCCGGCGAGACTCCTATTCAGTCTTCACTCTCGTCAGAACCCGCCTGCACGTTGATGTGTCGCAGCGCAGCGCCGGACCGACGAGCATGCAGGTCGGCGTCCTGCAAAAGACCCGTGATCCTCCTCAGACGCTCACCAGCCTCGGCAAGCCGAGCCCCCGGGTCATCCCCGGTGTCATCGCTCAGGACATGCCGCTTCGGCAAGACTGCGACCTCGGCTCGCAGATGATCAGCCACGATGGCGGCCGCTTGGATCACCTTGCTCAGTAACTCTCCCGCCTCGTGTAACGCGGTCACCTCCATGGCGCGCCGTTCAATTGCGGCGTCCACGAGCTCACCGAAGCCGTTCAGGGTTTCTCCCGTCATGGGCATGATTTTGACCTATATCGGTAGCTCGCGCCGTCGGAGTAGCTCCACAGCTGTGACGCCGGGTTGCAGTCCAGGGTGATCCCGAGCCGTTCAGGGTGGATCGCGTATGCCCGTTGACACCCTCGCGCAGAAGCTTGAGTGGGAGGGCGGTGTCGGCGCGTTGATCGGGCCCGAAGTCCCGAAGGGGTCCCGGTAGCAAGGGAGCAGAATCCAACGAACCTGCCCCTGGCCAGGGGGTACTTGGGTTTGCTGGCCAGGGATACTTGGGTTTGGAGGGTGCCTGACAATCTCTGCTGCTGCGGTTCGTACTGGTTTCGGTGCGTTCGTGGAGGTGGGTGGGGGCGCTCGCTTGTTTCCATGCTCAGGCCGAGGGTCAGCTCGCGGGCTTGAGGCCCGGGCAGCCCGCGTCGATCCGGCCCGTCTCGAAGTACTTCACCACCTCGGCGGCGCACTCAGGCACCTTAGTGGTCGAGACGTGCACGTCGTCGGCCACCTTGTAGACGGTGCCACCGATGACGCGGCGGGTTTGCAGCGCCCAGTCGTAGACGGACATGTACTCGTACAGGTGCGCGGCCAGCACCAGCGATCCGCCGTTCCGCTTCAGCGTGGCCTGCCGCACCGGCAGCGGCCAGCCGGAGCACAGCGCGGTCGTGCCCCAAGAGCGGCCGGTCGCCGGAAGGCGCTTCTGGAGCCGCTGGTAGTCATGCCAGGCGGTGTCAAAACTCGGTCGGCTGCCGTCCTCGTTGCACGTGACCGCCCAGTTCATGGTCATGTTCGTCATTTCGGGCGTGCCGGGCAGAGGTGCTCTCATCTGGGCGCCGAGCAGCTCCTTGACGGTGGGCGGGGCGGTAGTGGCATTCGCCGTCCGCAGCTCGGAGAGGGCCTTGCCCGCGCGTGCCCACTCCGTCGAGTTGCGCCCGGCCAGGTTCGCGACGGCCGAGCCATCGATCGGCTGCGGCAGGTCGGTATAGGTCTTGGGATTCTTGTCGTACGTGGTGACGAGCTTCACCACCTGCTCACGCACCTGCGTGGCGGTGGTGCCCAAACCGTAGATCGCCTCACGGCGTGCCAGCCAGGTGGCCATGCGGCCGAAGTTGCGCTCGACCGCCGCCGCGCTCTCCTCGATGTGCCTGTCGAAACGGGTCCACGGCGGCGCTGGGCTGTCCAGGAAGACCCGTCCGGTGTGCATGGGGAACAGGCTCCGGTACGCAGCGCCCAGATAGGTGCCCCAGGAGAAACCGAGCAGGTTGAGCGTGCGGTCGCCCAGTGCGGTCCGTACCCGGTCCAGGTCCCTGGCCACGGTGTCGGTGGTGAGCTGCCGGAGGAAGTCCGGGTCGGAGTTCGCGCACTTCAGGTTGGCCGCGACTTGGGCGTCGTAGATCTTCCTGGCCGACTCCTTGGTCAGCGGGCCCGGCTTGTCCGGGCCTCTCGGGCCGGGCTCGCAGATGACCTTGGTGCTGTACCCGACCCCGCGGGGGTCGAAGCCGATGATGTCGTACCGCTCGTTCAGCTCGGCCATCTCATCGTTTCTGAGCGCGGCCCGCAGGATCGGGTCCAGATATCCACTGCCGCCCGGCCCTCCCGGCAGGATGGCGACAGTGCCCAGCCGGTGGTCCTCGTCCGAGGCGGCCAGCCGGGTCACAGCGATGTCGATCTTCGGCCCACCGGGGTCATCGTGGTTCAGCGGCGCGCTGACCGTCCCGCACTCCAGGCGTTTCATCAGGGTACGGAAGTTCGCGACGTGATCCTGCGTCACGCCCAGGCTCCGAATCACCTCGTCGGAGTAGGTGGGGCAGGACTTCCACGACACGCTTGGGCTGGAGACGGTGGTGGCGCCCGCCGCGGAAGGCTGCGCCCCCAGCGCCGTCAGGGCCAGCGTCAGTGCCGCCAACGATGTTCGGTTCGTCATGCGGACTATCCCTAACGCTGCGGGTGTTCAAAAGGCGTAAGGCCCAGCGCCTCCCCGACGCCGTCCGACACTGCCAAGTCATGGTCAATGCACCGAGGACAGCTACCTCGTTCAGGATGGCAGCCGCTTTGCCAGCCCTTCCAGAACGGATCGTTGTGCTCTGGGGGCACGTCACTACCCCTTCCGGCGCGTCGCGGTGCAGAACCGTGCTGCAGGACGTGCGGGGTTCGCCGGCTGTGTGAGATATCCCTCTCCCAGTGTCGTGGTGCTGGCGGTCTGGGGAGGTGACCATGTGGTGATGACCTCCTCGCCCCGCCCGCCGCACGTCGGCGGCCGACCGGATCTGACAGGCGGGACTACCGCGCCCGGCGGAGAGCCCGCCCGGGGGTACCTGCTGGACAACGCGCGCGCCGAGGCGGGCGAGCGATTCGTTTGGCTGGCCGAGCTGTTCGACGGTGTGACGCGGGGGCACTTCGATCGGCTGGGGGTCGGGGCCGGCTCGCGCTGCTGGGAGGTGGGGGCCGGTGGCCGCAGCATCCCGGAGGCGCTCGCGGCGGCCGTCGGTCCGACCGGGCACGTGCTGGCCACGGACATCGACCCGTCGTGGCTGGAGGCAGGCGACGGGTACGAGGTGCGCCGGCACGACGTCGCCGCTGATCCGCCCCCGGAGCCGGGGACGTTCGATCTGGTGCACGCCCGGCTCGTGCTGGTCCATGTACCCGACCGGGCTCGCGCGTTGGCCAACATGGCGGCGGCACTGCGGCCCGGCGGCTGGCTGCTGGTCGAGGACGCCGACACCGCTCTGCAGCCGCTGGCATGCCTGGACGACAGCGGCCCGGCGCAGCGGCGGGCCAACCGGCTGCGCGACGCGGTCCGGGAACTGCTGACGCGCCGCGGCGCGGACCTGCGTTACGGCCGGACGCTGCCGCGGGCACTGCGTGAGGCCGGCTTGGTGGATGTCGCCGCGGCGGGCTCTTTCCCGGTCGCCGGGCCGGCCTGCGACCGGCTGGAGGCGGCGACCATCCGGCACGTGCGCGGCGAGCTGCTCGCGGCCGGCCTGGCCGACGACGCCGAGATCGACGCGCACTTGGCCGCCATCCACGCGGGAGAACTCGACCTGACACTCGCGCCGCTGATCTCAGCCTGGGGACGCCGCCCAGACGGCCACCCGCCGGCACGCGGTTAGGTGCGGATCCATTCCGACCTGCCCACCGCGCTGTTCGTCGAGGAGATTCTCGGGCCGCAGGAGCAGCCCATACGTGAGACACCCTCGATGGCGGGGCTGATCGGGCACCCCGACCTCGTTCGCTTCGCTCCTACTGCTTGCAATCTGCCACTACCCGGTACTACCGTCGCGGCGAGCGGTTGCAAATCACAAGCGGGAGGGGCCACCGTGCTGAGGCAGGTCGCGGACGGTGTGCTGGTCCACGAGAGCGAGTTCCTCCAGAGCAACGCCGTTGTCGTGCAAGGCCGCACCGGAGTGCTGCTCATCGACCCCGGGGTGCAGGACCACGAACTGGCCTGCCTCGCGAACGACCTGTCCCGTTCGGGCCGGACCGTTGTGGCAGGCTTCTCGACGCATCCTCACTGGGATCACCTGCTCTGGCACGCCCAGTTCGGCACGGCCCCTCGTTACGGCACGGCCCGCTGCGCGGCCGCTGTCCGGAAGCAGCTGTCCGACCCGGATGCGAAGGCGCGCATCACCGCCCACCTGCTCCCGACGGGCATCGCCGAGCGGGTGCCGCTGGACCTGCTCGGCCAGATCACCGCCCTGCCCGCCGGGACGGCGCGGATTCCATGGGACGGCCCTCAGGTCCGGATCATCGAGCATCAAGCGCACGCACCGGGCCATGCGGCGCTTTTCGTCGAAGAACGCGGGGTTCTCGTCGCCGGCGACATGCTCTCTGACGTCCTGATTCCGATGCTCGACTTCGCCGACACCGCCGACCCGATCGAGGACTACCTCGCTGCGCTGCGGCTGCTCGACGGCGTGGCGGGCGACGTCGACGTCCTCGTCCCCGGCCACGGGTCGGTCGGCGATGAGGTACGCGCACGGATCGACCAGGATCGGGCGTACGTGCACGCCTTGCGTGACGCCCATGTTCCCGGCGACCCTCGGGTCGGCCCGTCGGCCAAGCCCGGCTGGGAGTGGGTGAGCGATGTGCACGACGGGCAAGCCGGGCGTCTCGCCAGAAGAAACAAGCGCGACGGGACGCCCGGCTAGCCGTACCGGCTACCAGGCGGTCGCGCCGCCGTCGGCCGCGTAGTTGGCGCCCGTGATGTACGCCGCCCGGTCGGAGGCGAGGAAGGCCGCCAGCTCGACGATCTCCTCCGGCCGGGCGAAGCGCTTGAGGAGCGTCTTGCGGGTTATCGCGTCCCTGGCGGCCTGGTCGTCGCCGAGATCGCGGTCACTCGCCGGGGTGAGGACCGGCCCGGGGCTGATCGCCACCGCGCGGATCCCGTGGCGCGCGCCTTCGAGCGCGAACTGCCGGGTCATGCCGATGACCCCGGCGTTCGCCGCGCTGTGCGCGACCATCGGGGGGACCTCGCCGGCGATCGTGCCGGCCATGGACGCGACGTTGATGATGACGCCGCCGCCCCGCCGGACCAGGTACGGCCAGGCGAACTTCGACACGAAGAAAGGAATGTCGAGTTCGCCGGCGATGGTCGCCCGCCAGTCCTCGACCGAGAAACCGGGCATCGGCCCGAAGCGGGGCATGGCCGCGTTGTTGTAGACGACGTCGAGCCCGCCATAGGCCGCCACGGCCTCGTCGACCAGCCGCCGCGCCTGTTCCGGATCGGTGAGGTCGACGGGCGCGACGCCCGTCATGTCGCCTCCGGCGCGACGGACGAGTTCCACCGTCTCGTTGTTGGCGTCGACCTGGATGTCGCACCCGACGACCTTCGCGCCTTCTCGCGCGAAGACCAGCGACGCGGCCCGGCCCTGACCTCCGGCGGTGCCGGTGATCAGCACCACCTTGCCGTCAAGCGTTCCCATCGAGTTCCTCCTGATCCCCGTGTTCCGTACGAACTCACCGGGCGCGCATCGGCGCGAGCGCCGTGCTCCACGCCACGACCTGGTCCAACATTGCGGTGAGCGACTGAAGCTGGAACTCGTTGGGCGTGAACACGCTGAAATCCTTGAAGTCGGTGAAGAGCGACAGCGCCACCTGGGCCCGTACGTCGGCCATCTGGAGCTCACCGGCGATCAGGCGCAGGTGTTCCACCGCACGGGTGCCGCCGACCGAGCCGTAGCTGACGAAACCGACGGCTTTGTTGTTCCACTCGCCGTACAGGAAGTCGATGGCGTTCTTCAGCGCCCCCGACGTCGAGTGGTTGTATTCCGGCGTCACCATGACGAACCCGTCGAACGAGGCGATCTTGCCGGCCCACGCGATCGTGTGCGGCTGCGTGTACTGGCCCAGCGACGGCGGCAGCGCCTCGTCGAGGTGCGGGAGTTTGTAGTCGAGCAGGTCGACGAGCTCGAACTCCGCGTCGGTCCGCTGCGCGGCGACCTGGTGCACCCAGCGGGCGACGGCCTCCCCGTTGCGGCCGGGGCGGGTGCTGCCGAGGATGATCCCGATTCTGGTCATGACGATCTCCACTTCCAGCGAGAAATACTTGCTTCGCGAAGGAAGAGTATGGGTACTTCGTTCGTGAAGCAAGTAGAATGTGACCATGACTACATCGCGGCCGGTGCGGCCGCTGACCGCCGACGAGGACGCGTTGGTCCGCGCGCTCCCCCGCCTGATCTATGCGCTGCCCCGCGCCATCGACGCCGACATGGTGCGCGAACAGCAGTTGCCGCTCATCGAGTGGACCGCCCTGATGCGGTTGTCGGAGGCGCCGCAGCGGCGGATGAGGATGGGTGAGCTCGCGGTCGCCTGCGAGCTCTCCCTGAGCGGGATGACCCGCATCGTCACCGTCCTGGAGCGGCAGGGCCTGGTCGAACGGGTCAGGTGCGACGACGACGCCCGCGGGTTCAACGCCGTCCTCACCGACGCCGGCCTCGCCCGCCTGGAACAGGCGTGGCCGAGCAACCTGGCCAGCGTGCGCCGGCACTTTCTCGACCACCTCGAAGGCGTCGATCTCGCGCGCCTCGCCAGTGCGATCCAGAACGTCGCGGGTAACGCCTGACGCGGAGCTCGGGCCGCGCCACGTGAGCACCGCGCCTGCGCACGCCGCGCCGTCATGGGCCGCTCCCGGGTTGCGGTACGGGACCGTTGACGCGGCAGAACCGCTCAGTTCGCCGTGTACGCCCTGGCCTGGATGCCGTAGAGATCGGCGTAGCGCCCGCCGAGCGCGAGGAGTTCGGCGTGCGTACCGGCCTCCATGATCCGGCCTGCGCCGAAGACCAGGATCTGGTCCGCTCCGGCGATCGTGGAGAACCGGTGCGAGACGATCACGGTGACGGCTCCCGTCCGCGCGGCCAGCTCCCGCGCGCGGACCATGTACCGCTCCAGGATGGCGCCCTCGCTCGGCGCGTCCAGCGAGGCGGTCGGCTCGTCGAGGACGAACAGCAGGGGGCCCTGACGCATCGACGCGCGCGCGAGCGCGGTCTTCTGCCATTGGCCCCCGGAGAGTTCGACGCCTCCGAAGAGCCGGCCGAGCTGCGTGTCCATCCCGTTCGGCAGGCGCCTGACGAGCCCGTCCGCGTCCGCGGCCGCAACGGCGTCGGCCAGGCGCCCGGCGGCATCGGCGTGGGGCAGGTCGCCGAGCCCGACCGTCTCGGCGAACCGGATGCGGAACCTCCCGAAGTCCTGGAAGGCCGCACTGCACCGCGACCGCCACTCCTCGGTGTCCAGGTCGGACAGATCGGTGCCGTCGACCCGGATCGTGCCGGCGTCCGGGGTGTAGAACTTGGTCAGCAGCTTCACCAGCGACGTCTTGCCGGAGCCGAACTCGCCGACGATCGCCACCACCGAACCGGCCGCGAGGTGGAAGCTCACGTCGTCCAGCACCGGGCGAACCGTGCCCGGGTAGGTGAAGGTCACGCCCTCGAAGGCGATGCCGTCGCGCAGAACAGCGGGCGCCGGCAGCCGCTGCCCGGTCTGCCGGTGCCGCGCGACGTAGTCGCGCAGCCACAGGTATGGCTCGACGTAGGTGCCGGCGTTGAGTGCGACGCCCGCCCGGACCAGCGCCGACTGGACCGAGTCGCGCAGGGCCACCGCGACGGTGAGGGTGAGCACCACGTCGCCCGCGCTCGCCCGACCGGTCGCGGCGAGACGCAAGACGAGGACGAGTCCGGCGGTGAAGCAGAGGCTGAACATGAGCCAGCCGCCCAGTCGCCATCCGGCCGAACGCAGCCGTGCCGCCGTACGGCGGACCACCGCCTCGTCCCACGCGGCTCGCTGCCGCCGGGCGAGCTCTCCGCCGACGCCGGCGACCCAGATCTCCTTGCTCGTGGCAGCCTGCGTGGCCAGCGTGAAGAGGTGCCGCTGCAGCCGGAACGACTCGGCGGTATCGGTCTCCGCCCGGGCCACGCCACGCTGACCGTGCTGGTCGAGCGCCAACGCGACCCCTGCCGCGACGAGCAGCGGCAGCAGGACAGGGCTGACCGTACCGAGCAGCAGCATGAGAAGGAGCAGGCGCAGCCCGGCGAACACGACGTCGATCACGCTCCACAGCCCGTGCGTGAGCTTCCACGACGCGTGGTCGAGCACGGTCACCCGGTCGAGGAAGTCGCTGTGCTCCAGGTGTTCGAGCGTCTCCACCGACGCCAGGAAGCGCTGGATCCTCGGTTCCAGGTGCAGCTGCGCCACGGAATCCGCGACGATCACGGACAGGTGGGTCTCCAGGCTCGGGCCGAGCACCGTCGCCGCGGCCGCGAGGGCGGCGCAGCCGGCCATGACCATGGCCTCCGTCGAGTGCCCGGCGAGAGCCTGGTCGATGACCGCGCGGGTGGACAGCGCCAGCGCGGCGGTGGTGCACGCCGAGACGAGTTTGAGGCCCAGCAGCATGACGACCTGCGGTCGGTCGGCTCGCCACGAGAGGGCGAACAACTCACCCCACAGCCGTACGGAACTCCATCGGCGCGAGCTCACGAGATCTCACCGTCCTCGGCGCAGTCGTTGTAGCCCTGCCGGAATCGCTCCGCCTGGATGTTGAACAGGTTCGCGTAGACCCCGTCGGCCGCCATCAACTGCGCGTGGCTGCCGGACTCGGTGACCCGTCCGCGGTCTATCAGCACGATCCGGTCCGCCTGCCGCACCGTGGAGAGGCGGTGCGAGATGAGCACCACGGCGGCGTCACCCCGGTACGTGGCCAACCGGTCGAAGACCTCGAACTCGGTCTGCACGTCGAGGTGGGCGGTCGGCTCGTCCAGAACCAGGACGCGCGCTCCCGTACGCATGGCGTAGAGGGCGCGGGCGAGCCCCACCTGCTGCCACTGCCCGCCTGACAGGTCCACTCCGCCCCGGCGGGTCCGGGCGAGCGGGGTGTCCCACCCCAGGGGGAGGCGGTCCACCACCGCGTCCAGCCCCGCGGCCAGGCCGGCGGCCTCCACGGCGTGGCGGTCCGGCGGGACACGCGAACTGCCCAGCGCCACGTTGTCCGCGACCGACAGGTGGTAGCGGACGAAGTCCTGGAAGACGACCGACAGATGCCGCCGCCACCTGTCGAGGCCGATGTCGCGGATGTCGGCGCCGTCATAGGTGATCCGGCCGCCGGTCGGCTCGTAGAGGCCGGCCAGGAGTTTGACGAGCGTCGACTTCCCGGCGCCGTTGAGACCGACCACCGCGAGCAGCTCCCCCGGCCGGATCTCCAGGTCCAGTCTGTCGATGACGGCGCGGTCGCTGCCGGGATAGGTGAAGCTGACCTCCTCGAACCGCACCGTGCGAGCCTGCGGCTCCGTGCCCACCCGCTGCGCCGTCCGCCCCGGCGCTCCCGCGTCCGAAGCGCCCGAAGCGCCCGAAGCGCCTGCAGCGTCGGAAGCCGCTGGGGGTACGGAGGCCGGCGGCACGTCAAGCGCCTCGCGCAGGCGGTCGGAGGCGTTGAGCGCGCTGACGGCGCCGAGCACATCCCGCGGGTCACCCCAGAAGGTGCGGTAGATCACCGCGCTCGCCGATATCGCCGCGGTGCCGGCCGCCAGCGACACACGCCCGGTCGCGGCCAGGTACGCCGCCGAGACCATCGCGGCCGCCAGCGGACCGACGACCATCGGCGCCAGCAGCCGGTGCCGGGTCAGCGATGCGCGCTGATGAGCCCAGACCGGCGCGTACTGCTCGCGCGTGTGGTGCAGCTGGCGCCGCACGACGTGCTCGCCGAGGCCGAAGATGCGCACTTCCTTCGCCGGTCCGGCGTCGAGGTTCGCGTCACTCCACACCCGGCGGCGGTGGTACTCGGTCTGACCGCCCCGCCACAGGACGAACCATCGGTCGATGTCACGACTGCTCAGCCACTGCACCGCGATCGCCGGAAGCACGAGCAGCGGGACGAGCCACCACGCGCAGACGGCGAGAACGACGGACGTACTGGCCAGCGTGAGGGCACGGCCGACCATGACCACGAGCGCGACGGCACCCGCGCCTGGGGTCCGTTCCGTCCAGTTGCGCGGATCGGCACGGGCGAGTTCGACGTGACCCTGCACGGACGGCCGTTCCAGCGCGGCGATCGTGCGGCCGGTCGAGACGCGGCGGCTCAACTCGGACCGGTAGGCACCGTCCAGCCGAAACGCCACGAGGTAGTGCAGCGGCTCCTTCGCGGAGTCGATCAGGTTGCCGACGAGCATGACCCCGACCAGCGCCGCGGCCGGGAGCGTCAGCGCGCCGAGGCCGGCGGCACCCTCGCCCAGGGCCGCCACGAGGCGGCCGACCAGGAGCCCGAGAGCCGCGGCGGCGGCCGCGGGCGACAGGCTCTCGACGATCGTGACCACCACGAGGCCCCCGACCGGCAACGGGCCGGCGGCTCGCAGCATCTTCAGCAGACGCAGGCGTACCAGCACCTGCTGCCGCGCGGACCCCCATGTCACAGGCATGTCAATCAATCCTCTCGGCGACACCGCGGGCCACGACCGAGATCCCCGACAGGGTGACTAGCCGGCCAGCTCCTCGCGGATCACTTCGACGAACGCGTCCACGTCGGCCTCGGTCGTGTCGAACGCGGTCATCCAGCGCGCCTCGCCCGGGAGGCGGCCCGAGTCGTAGAACCGCACCCTCTTACGGATGCGGTCCGCCGCCTCCCGGGGCAGGACGGCGAACACGGCGTTGGTCTGCGTCGGCTGGCTGAAGCGGAGTCCGCTGATCTCGCCGGCGGCCAGGCGCTCCTCCAGCGCCGCCCGCAGCCGCGCCGCCATCTCGTTGGCCCGGCTCGCCAGGCGCAGGTGCAGATCGCCGTCGAGCAGCGCGATGAACTGCGCGCTGACGAAACGCATCTTCGAGGCCAGTTGCATGTGCTGCTTGCGCAGGTGAGCGAGCCCGCTCACGGCCCCCGGACTGAGCACGACGACCGCCTCGCCGAAGAGCATGCCGTTCTTGGTGCCCCCGAAGCTGAGGACATCGACCCCCGCATCCGTGGTGAAATCCCGCAACGGGACACCCAGGGCGGCCGCCGCATTGGATACGCGCGCACCGTCCATGTGCACGGTCATGCCCTTGGCATGGGCGTGGTCGGCGATCTCCCGGATCTCCTCGACGCTGTACAGCGTGCCGAGTTCGGTGCTCTGAGCGATGCTCACGGCCAGGGGCTGCGCACGGTGTTCGTTGCCCCAGCCCCACGCCTCGCGGTCGATCGCCTCGACGGTGAGCTTTCCGCCGGGCGCGTCGACGGTCAGCAGCTTGAACCCGCCGACCCGTTCCGGCGCGCCGCTCTCGCTGTTGTGCAGGTGTGCGCTGTCCGCGGCGATGACGGCTCCCCATCGGGGAAGCATGCCGGTCAGAGCCGTGATGTTCGCACCCGTGCCGTTGAAGACGGGGAAGACCTCGGCCTGCTCGCCGAATTGCGCACGCATCACCTCGATCAGGTGCGCGGTGTAGACGTCCTTGCCGTAGGCCCTCTGGTGGCCTCCGTTCGCCTCCACGACGGCGGCGATCACCTCGGGGGGCACGCCCGCGCAGTTGTCGCTGGCGAATCCGCGGTCGTTCTCGTCGTGACGTCTCATGCGCGGACGGTGCCGGCGCGCGCGGCCTCGGACATGTACGCCATGACGGCCCGCGCGCACTCCAGCGACTCGGCACGGCCGGTGTCGACCTCCACGTCGTAGACGACGCCCTCGTGTACGACCTCGGCCTGCGACACCGCCATTCCGATCACCCGGTCTCCGCGTGCGATCTCCCTTTCCGCCGCGATCTCCGGGGCGCAGCGCACGCCGACCCACAGCACGTCGAGGCCTTCGAGGTACCGCCGGGTGCGCTCCTGGGAGACACCGCCCCCGAGGAACACCTCGTCGAGGATGATCCGTGCCCCGGCTTTGGCCATCGCGGCGATGCCGCGCATCCAGGCGTCCTGCAGCCGCATGAACTCGTCGCCGACGTTGACCTCGCCGTTGGGCCCGAAGGTCAGTCCGGACTCCGACTCCAGCATCGAAGGCGGCAGCCGCTCGATCAGGTCGTCGACGCCGAAGCTGATCCACGGGTCCGGCAGGATCTCCTTGAGGCGGCGCACCATCGTGGATTTACCCGCGCTGGATCCACCGTTGAGCACGATGACCTGGGTCGTCACTGGATGGGTTCGCCTTCCAAGAGAATGCGCTCCATCTTTCGTATGTGCGGGCGGTAATCGGATACAGCATAGTGCTGGGCGCGAAGATTGTCCCAGATCGCGACGTCTCCTGCCTCCCACTGGACGCGGCACTGGAATTCCGGCCGCCAGGCCAGCAGGTGCACCATGTCGAGAATGCGCCGGCTCTCCTGCTCCTCCAGGCCCTCGATGCGGATCGCGGAGGATTTGTTGGAGAACAGCACCTTCTCCCCCGAAGACGGATGCGTGAACACGAGCGGGTGCGTCTGCGGTGGATATTTCTGGCGTATCCGGCCGCGTGTCTCGTCGTCGGCGAAGGCGGAGGAATAGATCCGCATCCAGTCGTGGACCACCCGCAACTCGTCCAGTTCCGATCGCAACTCATCGGACAACGATCGGTAGGCCGCGCCCATGTCCGCCCAGCAGGTGTCGCCACCCCACGGCGGGATCTGCACCGCCCGCAGGATCAGGCGGCCCGGAGGCACCCTGCGCCAGTACAGGTCGCTGTGCCAGACGTTGAGATTCCCCGTGTGCTTCTCGTCGTGATAGATGCCGGTGATCTCCGGATATTCGTGATAGGGCTGAAACGGCGAGATCCCATGGACCACCGGATCGTCCTCGGAGATGAACGGATGCGCCTCCGGCCGGCCGATCCGCCTGGCCACTTTCGCGAAGGCGTGCCGGTCGAGGTGCTGCTGCTTGAAAACCACGACCTTGTGCCGCCGGAGCAGCTCGTCCACAAAGGCGCCGAGTTCCGGATCGGCCGGATCCAGCCGGTACCCGTCGACGGCGACGCCCAGATAGGTTCCCAACCGCCTGGTGTTCATGTCAGTCTCCCGTCACGCTGACCGAGTAGGTCGCGGCGATCTTCTTCATGTCGTTCTCCACCGCCGCGGCCGACTCGCCGAGTACGACGAACCTGCCGGCGGTGTTCCACACGTCCGAGGACCCGTCGAGCACGTCGCCCACCGCGGGGACGGCGGACCACGCCACCGAGCCGGGCAGGTCGCCGAGCCCGCGGACCTCGACGACCCGGCATCTCCGGGCCTCGTCCAGCGGCACGAACATCCATCCGGACGCCGGCAGGCCTGGGTGGCGGTGCGTCTCCGGCGGTCCCGCCAGCTCCGACGGCCCGCCGGTGCACGCCAGCACGGCCTCCCGGGGCAGGTCCACGCCGTAGCTGGTGCGGTGGTGGACCGGGACGCCGGCGCCGCCGAACCGGTTGCCGATCTCCAGGAACACGATCTCGTCGTCGGGGGTGTGGAACAGCTCCAGATGGAAGACGCTGTCGGTGAGCCCGAGGGTCCGGAGGACCGTCTCGGCGAAAGTGAACATCCGCGTCGCCAGCGCCCGGTCGTCCAGCACCACCGAGATCATCGGCTTGCGCTCGTGCTGGAACGCGAAGGCGGTGGTGACGTACCTGGACGGGCACAACCAGCGGACCACGCCGTCGCGGACGACACCGTCGAGGTGGAACACCGAGCCCTCGACGAACTCCTCGGCCTCGTACCGCTCGCCGATGCCGCCGGCCTCGGCGAGCGCGAGCAGTTCCCCGGCGCCCTCAAGAATCCGTACGCCGAGGCTCGCGGCCTGGCTCCGCGGCTTCACCACGATCCGGCCGGGCACCTGGCGGGCGAAGCGCGCGAGGTCCTCGCGGGGGGTGTCCGGACCGAGCGGCAGGAAGCGCGGCACCCGCACCCCGGCCTGGGCCAGCACCCGCTTCATCCCCACCTTGTCCCGGCACAGCCGCGCGGTCCGCGGGCTCGTGCCGCCGACGCCGAGGTGCTCGCGCAGGCGCGCCGCGGGCAGCGTGGTGTGTTCGTAGAGCCCGATGACGCCGGCGGGCGGGCCGAACTCGCCGGCCAGTTCGCGGGCGAGTTCGCAGATGCGGCCGGAGGCGCGGTCGTACGCGTCCAGGTCCCGGGAGTCCAGGTCCAGCGGTGCGATCCGCGCGAACCGGCCCGCCACCTCCGCGGGGAGGCGGGCCGCGCTCCCCCTCGACATCACCGCCGTCACGGTGTGGAGGTCGAAGTCCACCGCGTGCGCCTCGGCGGCGTGGAACCCGACGCAGATGACGTGTCCTCCGGTGGTCATGACCGCAACCTGAGCGACTCGCGCAGGTAGAGGTGCTTGGCCGTGCCACCGAGCGCGTTGACGTAGTCGACGAGTTTGCCGCTGTCGACCATCGCGGGGTGGCTTTCGTCGTAGTCCACGCACATCACCGCGCCCAGCCAGGGCTCCTGGCCCATGGCGTACACGTAGACCCTGGACGCCCCCAGCGCGTCGACTATCGCCGCCGCCTGTTCGAAGTTGCTGCCCCGCAACCGCCGCCCCGCGTCGATCCTGCGTTCCAGCCGCTCGGGGAACAGCGGCCCGTAGAGCCAGCTGACCGGGGCGCCGACGCTCTCCATCCCGATGAACACCGTGTCCACCTTGCCCACCGCCGCGGCGACCTGCGGATAGAGCTGCGGCGAGATGTTGGTGGAGTCCGCGGCGAACAGGACCCGGCTGCCGTCGAGGTCCAGCAGCCAGCCGGACTTGGTGCGGATCCTGATGTCGCCGTGCTCGCCGAGGAACGGCAGAGCGGTGATCGTCCCACCGGGCGTCTCCAGCGTTTCGAGGTCGTCCAGCTCGACGACGTCGTGGAAACCCAGCACGCGGAGTATTCGCCGCAGGTCCGGGTCGACGAGGCTCGAATGGGAGGATTTCGCGATGACCACCCGGCCCACCCGGTTCCTGATCCTCAGCAGGGTCTCGAGCAGCATGTGGTCCTGGTGGTTGTGCGTGATCAGCACGTAGTCGATGTGCTCGGGAAGGTCGTCGAAGGTGAACCGGCCCGGCGCGCCCCCCGAGTAGCCGCCGTAGCTGATCACGGGGTCGACCAGGAACGAGACACCTCGATGACGGACGTACACGCACGCGTGGCCGACGTACTCGATGACGTCGCCGGTCGGACGGACCGGCGGCTCCCCGTCCTGCTCGAAGAACGTGCGGAAGACCTCGGCGCGCTCGCCTGCCAGGCCGAGCCCGGCGACGACCCGGTCCAGCTCCTCGGTGGTGAGCCCGCCCCGGAACACCGCGTCGAGCAGCTCGGAGTCCAGCGGGACGGTGACCAGCACCTGCTCCGGGCCGTACTCCAGCACGGGGGTCGTCAGCGCGAACTCCCGGGTGTCCTGGTGGACGACGGAGAACCTGACCTGCTGGTAGCCGCTGTCGAAGTAGCGGGACGAATACAGGAGAGGTTCGATGAACCGGTAGTCCGGGGTGCGGTTGTCCCGTCCGTAGAACATCTCCACACGGCCGGCCAGCGGCTCCGGCAACCGCTGGTAGGCGTCCTCCATCGAGGCACCGGTCTGCGCGGGGAGGATCGTCTTCTCGAATTCGTCGATGGCGGCGGCGAGTTCCGTCAGCGGCGCGTACCGCTCGGCCGCGGCGTCGTACCACCGCTTGATGGCCTCGTACGAGCCGTCCCGTTCGTGGACGAACGGACCGCCTCGGAAGCGGGCCTGCTTCAGCGCCGTCCGGTGTGCCTGCGGGTTGGCCAGGTACGACTCCACCAGCGGCCGGTAGTGGTTCTGCCAGTACTTGGCGAGCGTGTGCGGCGGCAGCAGGTACGACCAGGCGTACCACCCGGCGACCGCGGGCTCCGCGATCACGTTCCCCTTCAAGGACAGCGTCATGTCAGTCTCCGCGCTCGCAGATGTAGTACTGGAACAGGTAGTCGTCGGCCCGCGCGACGGTCTGCGTCACCCGTAGCCCGGCGTCCGCCAGGTCGGCGGCGTCCACCAGAAGAGGACTGTGGCCGAGCAGGACCATCAGCCCGCCCGGCCGCAGGGTGCGGACCAGTCCCGGCAGGATCTCCCGGGCCCGGGCGGTGGAGACGACCTCGGAGTTGAGGAATCGGCTGAACAGGATGTCCACGCTGGCAGGGGCGACCGCGGGCCGCATCGCGTCCTCGTGGAACACGCGCTCGATGTGCTTGCCGGCGAAGTCGACCATCTGCCTGCTCAGATCCTGGCCGACGGTGCGGATGCGGGCCGGGTTCAGGGCCGCGAAGTCGCGCAGGAACCGGCCGGTGGAGCACGCCGGGTCGTAGGCGAGGACGTCCGCGTCCAGACAGGCGAACCGCGGCTCGAAGACCTCCCTGGTGTACCGCCGGATGTGCTGCTCGCCCAGAGCGAGAAACGCGGCGCGTTCGTCGCTGACCAGCCAGCCGTCCGGCGGGCTGGTCTTCTCGCGGCCCGGATCTCGCTGCTTGCCGAACGGATGCACGATTTCGGTCAGCGGGGTGATCAGGTCGAACGCGGTCCGGCGCGCGGCGACGTCGAGCGGCCGGAACACGACCCGCGCGTCCTCGTCGGACACCCGCACGGAGTCGACCAGCCCGACCACGTTGAACCAGTAGATCCGGCTGCAGAACACGCCCGGCATGTTCGCGTCGACGACGTAATCGGAGATGGTCTTGTAGCCCGCATACCATCCGCGGCCTTCGAGCCGGAAAAGGAAAAGCCGCTCAGGATATCCGGTCAATTTCTCCCGCAACTGGCAGCCGCCGGGGCCCTGCCATCGGGAGAAATCACCCCGCATCAGGTCGGCTCTGGCGCCGAGCTCGCGGTCGACGAAGGCCGGGTCCAACGGCTCACCCGGCTTCCAGCTCAGGTCGCGGTCCATCAGTCAATCCCTTGGGAATAGTGGAAATCGTCAGACGGTGGGCCGATCCGTGGTCCACGCCTTTCCCGTGCGCGGCCGGGACGATGTCCGGCCGTCGAAGGCCACCGGCTCAGATACGCACGATCTGGCCGGGGCGCACCGGCGTGGGCCCGGCCGCGTACGCGACACTCAGCCACTCGGGCAGCTGCTCCGTGTCCAGGAACTCCAGCGTCGCGGCCTTGGTGATGGAGCCGGCGAAATGCAGGTGCGCCGCGCCGCTCGGCACTTCGAGACGGGCGAGCAGCTCGTCGCGTTCCCTCTGGTAGGCGTCGCTCTCGACCCCCCGCTCCGCGAAATCGTGCACGTCACGCATCACTTCGCTGTAGACCACGTCGGGGATCACCGGTCCGAAGCACTCGAACATCGCCGCGTCGTGGTCGATGCCGACCATCTCCCGTTCGAGGAGGCTCACCAGGGTCCAGTGGTACTGGTCGCTCCAGCTGAACTGCTCGTGGTACCGGTAACCGTGCGCCTGCAGGTGCACGAGCAGCTCGAACTGGTCCGTCGGGGCCTTCGCGTACTTGACGCACAGGTCGTGGATGTCCCCGGCGGGTCCGATGAGTCCGCCGGTGTTGATGTACGGATACCGGCCGGCCGGCGGGCCCGGGTGCAGCGCCATGCCGACCGGGCCGAGCGGCCAGCTGTTCAGTTCGCCGCTGAAGACGACGGGCTGGTCGTACCGCTCGTAGCCGGCTTCGAGGTGCCGCTGGCCGCGGATGAAAAGGGCGTCGTACGCGTCCGTGACGACGACCAGTTCGTCGCGGGCGGCGACGCGGAGGAGCTGTTCGGCCAGCATCCGCCGCTTGTCGGCGAATTGGTACGCCGACTGTTCGGGGTGCAGGACGACGAGTTCGAGGTCGACCGCCTCGCAGGACGGATTGAGAAGGCGGACGAGAAATGGATGCGTTAAATCGGTTGCTATAGTGATTATCTTCATGATCGAGTCAACATCCTATTCGCCTTGACTGCCAATCGGGCAATTACCTACAACGGGCGGCTCGCCGCGGTGGGATCCCCGACAATTCGCACCACTTCACGGGCGGCGTCGACGCATGTGGATATCTTTCCGGAGAACACGGACGTCACCCGCTCGTTGATTCTGTGGACCAGCGTCGGTCTGGCGTCGGTGTCCTCGACGTGCGGGAGCACCGCCCGGATCGTGAACAGCGATCCCATGTGATCGGCCTCCTCGATTCCGACGAGGAACTCGGACGCGCCGGCCACGAAGAGGGGGAAGTTGGTCGGCGACGGGTTGCGCCGCAGCCCGTTGTCGACCAGGCCGATCAACGGCTCGGGTACCAGCGGCAGCAGACCGACCGTCGAAGCGTGGATGGCGTGCGCGACGTTGCCGAAGAGGAACGTGTCGGTGCCCGCGATGGGGTCGATGCACATGAACGGCCCGTCGAGGATGATCAGGCTGGTGTCCCGGTACTCCGGCGGCAGCTTGACCACCGGCTTCTCGCAGACCTCGAACTTGTACTGCATGGCACGGCCGGGGATCGTGGTCTCGATGTGGTTGAGCGCGGCGTACGTCGCCAGCACCACGTGGTCGAAATCCTCCAGGTCGGACAGCTCGACCGGAGCTCTCAGCCGCACCTCGACCAGACTCCGCCGGAGTTTGCGCCAGCACAGCCCCCTGAGCCGTTCGACGTCGATGCCGGATTCCTCGACCCGCAAGGAGATCTCGACGGATTCGCGGCGCAGGAAGGGAGGGTACTGCTCGTAATACTCCAGGCCCATGTGGTCCAGGAAGCCCAGGAACGTCTCCGCGTCGACCAGGCTCTTCTCCCGCGCGATCGCCACGTACCGCCGGCACGACGACACGACGCTCTCCGGGAACTCGGTGGCGAAGGACCCGACGCCGTCCAGCACCGAGCGTGCCGTGTCGATGCTGCGCGGATAGTGGTAGCCGCGATGCAGGCGCCGCTGATTGGTGCTGCTGGCACCCAGCAGCAGGTCGCTGTTGCGTTCGAACAACACGACGTCGTAGCCTGCGCGGTCAAGATGGAGAGCCGACGTGACGCCGAAGATGCCACCACCGACGACCGCGACTCGTGCACCGGCCTGCACCGTCCACCTCCTGGGCTGATCCTCGTGAATGCGCGGTTGTGCAACGCCCGCTCCTGCTCCTGCCGTCGATCGACCGTCCGCGGCGGTCGGCGGTGCCGCGGACTCCGTGCCTTCGCCTGACGACGGACGCGCCTGACGACGCGCCCGAAGACGACGCGTCTATCGATGGACGCGCCTCGCGCTCGACTCCGCCTCGTGGACCGCGTCCGCCACCGCCGCCTGCTCGGCGGCCGTGATGCCGGGAAACATGGGCAGGGACAGACACTCCCGGGCCAGTGCCTCGGTGACGGCCAGCCGCCGGCTGTGGTCCGCCGGCGCATAGGGGCGCATCGGCGGCAGCAGGTGGACGGGAGTCGGATAGTGCACCGCCGTGGCGATTCCCCGAGCCCGCAGCGCCGCACGCATCCTCGTGCGATCGGCGCCGGAGACGACGTAGAGGTGGTACGCGTGCTCGACGCCGGTGGCCTCGGTGGGCAGATCCAGGTGTGACCGCGCCAGGAGCCGGCCGTACCGGGCCGCCGCCTCGCGCCGCGCCCGGACGCACCCGTCCAGGTGGCGGAGCCTCACCCGCAGCACAGCGGCCTGTACGGCGTCGAGGCGCCAGTTGTACCCCACGCGCACGTGGTCGTCCCGGTCGGCGCGCCGGCCGTGGTCGCGCAGCTCCCTTATCCGGTCGGCGATGTCGGCACGGTCGGTGGTCACCGCGCCCGCGTCGCCCACCGCCCCGAGGTTCTTGGACGGGTAGAAGCTGAACGTCGTGGCGTCGGCCAGGGATCCGACCCGCCGGCCGTGGTACGACGCGCCATGCGCCTGGGCCGCGTCGCAGATGACGGTCAACCCGTGCCGCCGGGCCACCTCCGTGATCGGGCCGATGTCCGACGGCTGGCCGTACAGGTCCACGGCCACGATGGCCCGGGTCCGGGAGGTGACGGCGGGCTCCACCGCGTCGACCCGCATGGTCCGGTGCCGGGGATCGATGTCGACGAACACGGGCACGGCGCCGACGTGGACGATGGCGGCGGTGGTCGCCACGAAGGTGGCGGACACCGTGATGACCTCGTCACCGGGGCCGACCCCGAACGCGAGCAACGCCGCCTGCAACGCGGTCGTACCCGAACTGACGCCGACGCAGTGACCGGCGCCGCAGTATCGCGCGAACTCCCGCTCGAAGGCCGCGACCTCGGGGCCCGAGATGTACCTGCCGTCTTCCAGCACCTCGCGCACGCGGGACCAGACCTCGTCCCGTGGCATCGACCGAGCCAGATCGTTGAACGGAACCTTCATCTGACTCCCGCCACCCCCGGTCCCCCTGGTACCACGATCGTCAGCAGCGCCCGCGGCGGAACGCGCACGGAGATCCCGGACTCGGCCGGGCGAGCCGTGTGCGTCCGGTCCAGCGAGTGGGAGGAATCGGTGAGGTAGGCGGCAGCGCCCGCCCACGACGCGTACGGGCCGGCTGAGACGTCCACGTCGAAGGGCTCGTGGCCGTCGTTGAGCAGCTCGACGACGCGGGACGAGTCGGGGTTCTCGAAGGCGGACACCTTGACGGCGCCATCGCTGACGTGGGCGGAGACCCGCCTGGCGCCCGGACGGATGAACCTGCTGAACGCGGCCACCGCCCCTAGCCGCTTGGAGACGTGGAACCGCTCCCCGTCGATGCGGATCAACGCGCGGGTGTCGGCGTCCGGTGACGCTCCGAACCAGTAGATGTAGGCGCTGACGTCGGCCATCGTCAGGCAGTCGTGGATGTTCCGGGCGACGGCGATGCCGTCGGTCGGGTCGCCGCTGTCCCACCGCGCGTTCCAGCCGTCGCCCAGGACGTCCGGGGACCACTCGGTCATCCAGTTCGGCCGCCGCGTCGGCAACGGGCTGCGCGCCATGCGTTCGTGCTCGTTGGCCCGGCTGCCGTACTGATGGGCGCCGTGGATGGCCACGCTGGCGGCGGCCAGCGGGTCGGCCTCGATCGCGGCGGTGAACTCCGCCTGGAAGTTCCAGCCGAGCGAGTCGCAGCAGACGACGTTGAGCGGCAGCCCCTGGCCCTCGACAGCACGACCCACGACCTTGGCGAGGTCGACCATCTGCTCCGTGTTCAGCTGCATGGTGGCGTACGGCCTGGCGATCTCCGGTTCGTTGGCGAAGCCGAGGTCGGTGATCCGGATCCCCTCACTGGCATAGAACCGGACATACTGCAGGAGGTAGTCGGCGTAGCATTCGCGCCAGTCATCGCCCGCCGGCAGGACCCCCGGCAGGCCACGCAGGGTGCCGCCGTCGGCGTCCGAACCGTTGTCCTTCATGTATCCCGGGGCGCTCCACGCGGAGGCGTAGAACCGGCTGACCCCGTACGCCTGCGCCTGCTTGGCGAGCCACACCTGCCCGCTGTCGTCACCGTCCCAGACGTACCGCGGCGGCGCCGCCGGACCGCCTGGATCCGCGGGCTGGATGGACCTGTGGTTGGGATAGACGCCGTCCGCGGAGGAACCGATGCACAGTCGCAGAATGCTGAGGCCGGCCCCGGTCGCCGGGCTGAGGAGCAGGTCGAGCACTTCCTGACGGGAGGACTTGGGCAACTCCCGGATGACGGCGGCTCGCTGGAAAGCCTGGCAGAAACCGAAGCCGTGAATCTCCTGATGCTTTGTGCCGAAATCTACCCTCGCCTCGAGGGACAATTCATCACCTCCGTCTTCCACAGCCCCGGCCGGGAATCGGCGCCTCACAGGCTGAAGAAGATCATCGAGTTGTAGTCTTCCCAGTGCAACGCGTTGATGCCGAGGCTCTCCCGAAGTGCCGTCAATCCGGCGAAACCCACATCCGGCAGTGCGCGTGCCGCGGTGAAGCACGGAATCCCCTGCTCCGCCAGCCAGCGGCACAGCACGATGCTCTCCTCGCCCCAGCCCCACTCGTCGGGCCACTTGACGATGTCATGCACGCTCACCTCGGCCCGCGGAAACCGCGGCAGAATCTCCGCCAGATACCATTCCGCGAACTGCGCGGAATGATCCGAATCCAGAAACAGATAGTCGGCCGACTCGGGCAACGCCGCCGTCGACTCGCGAACGTCCCCCTGGTGGAAGTGCCAGCGATCCGCCGCGAGATCCGCCGGGACGTTCCGGACGCTGTCGTCGACCAGATCGTAGGAGTGCAACCGGCCCGTCCCGTTGTCGGCGAGCGCCCGCAGTATCCACGAGGTCGACCAGCCGCTGCCGCTGGAGATCTCGACGACGTTCTCCGGGCGCGACTGCCGGATGCGCAGGTACGTCAGCTCCGCCTCGATGTCGCAGACCTGCGGATCCAAACCCTTGGACACCCAATTCGCGTACAGCAGCCGCTGATGCTCTCTGGCCTCTTTCAAATCACGCTCGAAGCGGTGGTAAAGGTCCCGGCTGCGCTCCAGTTCACCATCCGGAAAAGAGACCTTCGCCCATATCTCCTGCTGGTACTCACGGGTGATGTTATGCACGGTCTGCCCCCAATATGAAGATCGAACGGGAAATACGTGACATGGACGGCACCCTGGATCGAACAGCGGCAGGAACCTTCACCGGTCCAGGTGAACGCATATCCGATCAAAATGTCAATCCGGCGGTGCGTCATGACGGCGAAGTCGGAGCCTCGGAATTCGCCGGGCTTGTTTGGTCCGGCCATGCGATTGATACTGGTCCCGATATGCGGCGGGCACGGCCACGAGCGGAACCGCCGCCGGCCGGACTCCTGGACAGGAGGCGGCCGGCGCCGGGTCACCCTGGACGCGTTCCACGCCCGGCGCGGCCATGCCCGCCGCCTCGGGCAGAGCGTTCAACTGGCAACAGCTTTCGGTTGAACGCCGAAAGTTTCGGACTATCAGGCGCCCGGCGCGCTCGACTCCAACTGCTCCGCGAACTGCATCCAGGAGTCGGCGACCTGGCGTGCGTAGTCGGCGACGGCGTGTGCGCAGTGCTTGGGCACCGCCTCGACCTTGTCCTCCCACTCGAGAATGCCGATTCCGAGGCTGGACAACCGGCGCAGCAGGACGCGACCGGAATCGGTGTACCGAAGAGAGGGGTCTTTCATCAGCATCTTCAGGATGTCCGACGCCTCATGAGCCGCACGCCTGCCCTGGGCCCGGCGCCGCGCCGGCGACGACGTGCCACGGGACACGTCCTGCGCCGCCGCTTCCTCCTGGACCGGCGACCCGGCCGGTGGCTCCTCGCACTCGCCGCCCAGGGCGGCCGGCGCGGGGTCCTCTCCGCTCATGAGGCGTCTGCGCACGTCGAACGCGGTGCCAACGGAGATTCCCGCCTCTTTCGCCACCCGCCTGATCGAGGCGTCCGGATCCGCGCGCAGGATCTCACCGGCCAGGATGCGTCCCTCGGTCCCGTCGAGTGGTCTCAGTCTGCCGTCCCGTCCGATCCTGCCCCGCGTTTCGGGGATCCGGTCCGCGAGACGTGCCCGGATCGCGGACACCGTCTTGGTGGCGATGCCGGTCGCCCGCGCGATGGCGCGGTCCGACCACTGCGGATGGGAGCAGACGATGCGTTCGGCAGCGGCTTGACGGTCGGCCCGGGTGAGCGGCAGACCGTGCTTGATGTTCGCCGCCACCGCCAGGACGAACAGGTCGTGGCCCTCCCCGTCCTCGACGAACCGCACTTCGATGGTCTCGGAGCCCCGCAGCACGGCCGCCTGGAGCCGGTGCATACCGTCGATCACCCGCATGCTCGGCCGGTGGACGATGATCGGGGGGAATTCAGCCTCGGATTCAGCGAGCATACGCGTGTGTTCGGCGCTTTCTCCGGCTAATCTGGGTGAATCGGCCGGGAGAAGCGCGGAGATGGGAACCACGAAGGTCGAACAAGCGTCGGAAAGAAGATTCCGGGCCAAGGCGCTCTGTTTCTGCTGGGCTTCCTGTTTTTTAGTGACCACGAGCAGATATACCCCCGCGCAAGACGTGATACTGTCTTTGCATGCCCGCATGAGCGATATGGAGATTTCCCATATTGATCATGCCGCGTCGAAAGCGTAATAAGATCGTTGACCATCCGTCAAGTGACCTGTTTGACGAAGGGGAGAGCGGTTTCATCGCCTCCCGCCGCCACCGTGCGTACGAGAGGCCCCCGGTCGGGCCCTGCGGGCGTCCACAGAGCTTCCCGGTCCTCCGCCGAAGAATTACGCTGGCCTCACGGCCGCGCGGCGCTGCCAGGTGATGCGGGCCGGAGACACGATCGGACGCGTCCTCGTCTCGTCAGTCCGCAGGGCGGGCGCCGTGGTCGACCAGTGCCCAGCGATCACTGATGACCTGGGCGGAGGACGCGGCGGTGAGAGCGCCGAGTTCGGGTTTGAACAAGGGCAGGGCGTCCATCGCCGGCTCCCAGGTGGCGAGCGCCTCGTCCTGCGGAACCTCGATGCGCACCCCCCGTTCGAGGTCGCGCAGGGTTCGCAGAACCAGCCGGATGCCGAGCGGGGCGAGCAGTTCCCGCCACAGGTACTGCGCATCGACGCCCGGCGGCACCAGAACGTGCTCCTGAGCCGCGATGGGGCCGGCATCCGTCCGTTCCGTGAGGTGGTAGACCGTGCCACCGCTCACCCGGTCGCCGTCCCGTATGGTCCACCTGATCGCGTCCCTGCCTCTGTGCAGCGGCAGGAGGCTCGGGTGGTACCCGAGACTGGCCACCCTCGCCCGGGCCCGGGTCGCCCGCCCGATGAACGCGTGCGAATGCGCGGCGAGAACGACGTCCGTGTGCTCCGGAATCTGATGCGCACGGAGTAATGCGGCCGGGACCCACGGAACACGCCGGGGACACGCCCAGGAGCGCAGCCTGTCCCAGGCCAGGGGGTTGTCCTCGTCCCCGTGGCGCGCCTTCAGGGGCGGCGAGGAGACACCGACGATCTGATGCCGATCGGCCTGAAGCGCCTCCGCCATCGCGGTGGCGAACCCTCCCTGCCCGGAAAGGAAGATATTCACGACTCCACCTCCTGCATGACCTGTCACCGAAGAGCTAGGGACGCCGATCGCTTCCTGACGCACATCCGATTCCCGCTTGGACCCGCGCGACGACGTCCTCCAGTACGCCGGATCCGAGAAACCCCTCTTTGTGCTGGACCCGAGCCAGACCATGGCCCGGGGTGCGGTCCACGTAGAATTTCAGGTCGTCATACGTGCGCGCGCTTCTTGTGGGCACCCACTGCCATTCCGTACCCTCCGGACGGAAAAGCGTGGTGTCCGACACGATGACGCGTGGGACCCTGCGCCGCTTGAGTTCCGCGTTGAATCCGGTCAGCTCGCTGGCGTCGAAGCGGCCGGAACTCTCCAGAACCTGTCGCCGGCGGCGCAGGCCGGGCGGTCCGTCGCTCTCCAGTGCGGCCACGTCGACGATGAGCGGTTTGATCTCCACGAACGGCCCCGGCGCGGCGCGGAACGTCCTGTGCGTGTACGGATAGTGGAGCACCACCTGGCTTCCGGCCCACGGCGCCAGCGCCCGGGCGACCGACGCCAGGACCTCGTCGAAGGTCAGGCCGTCCCGGAGCGCGAATTGGCGGGTCCGCGCCCCGGCGATCAGTGGGATCCCGCGGATCCCGGGTGTCGCCACCTCGCCCAGCGCCTTCTCGACCGCATCGAGGTCGGCGCGCGGCAGGTCGTCGAAGCGCCGATGGTATTCCGGCGTCTCAGAGAAGCCTCCGGAGGACATCACGGTCCGGTGGCCGAAGTAACCGCGTATCCCGGCGAAGAGTTCCGCCGCGTCCCGTGCGTCGGTGGAGAGATGATTCAGCTTGCAGAAGAGCAGGGACTTTCCGCCCTCGACGAGCTGGAGCCAGACACGCAGCACCTCGTTGAGGGCCAGCGGATGCGCATTGTGATAGGACGTCGCAGCTTCCGCGATCAGGTCCGGATCGTCCGGCAAAGGGTGCCGGCCGACCTCGAACCCTGTCGTCACCGATTCCTCGGGGATATCCAGTGCATACGCGAGGGCGCGGGTGACACCCGTTCGCCTGATCATGGCGAGGAATTCGAACCGCAGCGCCATGGGATCGCCCCGGACATCACCCAGGTAAGCCGCGCGATGATTGATATCGCATTCGAGGTTCAACTGAGAGGAAAATCGGTGAATCTCCCGAAGGGTGGGAGGCGCACCGCCGCGCAGGGCGTATTCCACTGGCCTTCCCTCATTCTCCAGCCGGACAACTTCACGTGACACTAGGCAGCCGGTTTCGGAGCTGTCAACGCACGCGGGATCCCCGTCGTTCAGCTCTTACGCGTATCGGCCGATCCTGCTACGTTTTCAACACCGCCATGTGAACAATGTTGGAGGCCGGCCCACCCGCGCTTCCGCCTCCACTTCACCCCGACCGGCTCCTCCTGGCTGAACCTGGTCACCGCCCTTCTGCACGTGAAGTGACCAAATTCCTGTGGTCCTGCCGAAAGGCCGAGGCCCGAATACGCATCGATTCAACGGCGACGGCCGGCTCAGGTTGCGGCTCGAACAGGGAGCTTCCGAGGCCACTCAATCTCTCGGATCACCGGACACACATGTGAAAGGCTTGCCAAGTAGATGTTGCGCATGTCTGAGATCATCGAGCAAGCGCTGTGCCGCCATCCTGGCCTTCCTGCTCTGACCAGCGGGAACGTGACCTACGACTACACGGATCTGCACCTGCTGTCCCAGCGCGTCATCGCCCGGTTGAGCCGCAGCGCCCGGCCGGGACAGCGGGCCGTCATCGTGGGAGACCACAGCCTCGCCAGCGTCGTCTGGGCGATCGCCACATTGAGATCCGGGCTGATATACACACCGGTTCATGCTCTTTCCCCCGTCGACCGGCTCAGCCAGGAGATCCGCTGCGCCAAGCCGGCCGTCGTCGTGTGCTTCGACGAGGAGCTCGCCGGCACCCTGCGCCGGCTGACCGACGCCGAGGTGATCGTCGCGGGTCCGCTGGAGCGGATCGCGGCCGACGCGCCTGAGGCGCCCACACTTGAGGACACCCGGGAACCGATCGCCTACTCGATCTTCACCTCGGGCTCCACCGGAGAACCGAAACTGGTCGACGTCGGTCACCGCGGGCTCGAACCGCTCTGCCGGGCCCAGACCGCGGC
The DNA here is from genome assembly GCF_014161435.1 of Microbispora sp. H10949. Lineage (NCBI taxonomy): Bacteria > Bacillati > Actinomycetota > Actinomycetes > Streptosporangiales > Streptosporangiaceae > Microbispora > Microbispora sp. H10949. The sequence continues at coordinate 28,993 of NZ_JABBWZ010000009.1, forward strand.
GTTCGGCCTGCGCCCCGGTCTGCGGGTCCTCCAGTTCTCCTCTCTCGCGTTCGACGCCTCGATCTCGGAACTGGTGGCCACGCTCTACGCGGGGGCCACGATCGTCGTCCCCGACCGTACGGATCGCTCCTGGCTGGGCGCGGTGAACGACTGCCTGCTCGCGCGCCAGTGCGACCTCGCCACGCTGCCCCCTTCGGTGTACGCCAGACTGGCCCCCGAGGCCGTCCGCACGCTCTCCACCGTCGTCTTCGCCGGCGAGGCGCTGACCGAGCCGGAGTGCGAAAGGGCGCTCAAGCACGCCAGGGTGTTGAACGCCTACGGCCCCACCGAGGGGACCGTGTGCTTCTCCATCGCCGAAGTGATCGAGCACGTCGGTGACATCGGTACCCCGATCGACGGGTACGGCCTGCGGATCTTCGACGCGGAGACCGGGCGGTACGCCGATTCCGGCACGGGAGAGCTCGTCATCGTCGGTCCAGGCGTGGCCCTCGGCTACCACGGGGACGGCGAAGCGACGGCGAGCCGGTTCCGCACCATCGACGACGCTCCCGCGTACCACACCGGAGACCTCGTCTCCTACGCGAACGGGCGGCTTTCCTACATCGGCCGTACGGACGACCAGATCAAACGTCTGGGTCACCGGGTCAACCTGACCGGCCTCGAGACCCGTTTCTCCCAGGGACTCGGCTTCCGTGTCGCGGTACTCGTCGCGGGCGGGCGCCTCGTCCTCGCCCATGTCGACGGACCCGGCGAAGCGGAGATCATGGCGCGTCTGCGCCGGCTCGCGCCCATGTGGGAGCTCCCCGATCTCGTCGTGCGGCTTGACGCCATGCCTCTGACGGTGGGTGGAAAGGCAGACAAGAACGCCATAACCTGCTTGATCGGTGACGAGCACGGCCGGAGGCTCTCCCCGGACGTGGTCACCGAACCGGATGTGACCGACTTCGATCGGGTCCGAGGGATCGCCGAAGAGCTGCTCGGACAGGCACTCGATCCCGACGCGTCCGTCTACGACGCGGGCGGCGGGTCTCTGACGCTCGTCTCCCTTCAGGTGCGGCTTGGCGAGTACTACGGCGAGGAGGTCGTTCAGGCGGCGTTGGAAGCGCTTGACTACGACTTCACCGTCAACGGTTTCGTCGCGGCGCTCAACGGAGGCCGGGATCCGGGGAGCGGCACCGTCGCGTCCGTGGTGCGTGCCGCCGAGAAGGAGCTCGACGCCTGGCACGTGGCGTTGGTCACGCGCCGGGCCGGAGCGGAGGGCGATCGGCGACGCGTACTGATCACCGGCGCGTCCGGTTTCGTGGGCGGACGTGTGCTCGACCGCGCGCTCGATGTCTTCGACCACGTCTACGTCGCCACCACCGGCGTTCCGGAAGCGCTGCCGGCGGTACACGCCAAGCGGTGGGGGCGCGGAAGCGAGGACTACCGGACCGTCGACGTCGTCACGTTCGAGGAGCTCGGAAGAGCGGCGGAGAACGGAGAACTCGACTTCGGCGCGGTCATCCACTGCGGATACGAGGTCAACCACCTCCTTCCGCTGGAACGGCAGGTCGCGACGAACGTCGCCGCGACGAAGCGGGTGGCCCTCGCGGCGTCCTCCGCGGGGGCCGGCAAGTTCGCGTTCCTCTCCGCCGCTTCGAGCGGAGCGCAGTTCGGCCCCGTGACCGTGGAGCGTGTCGCGGCGGTCCCCGAGCCGTATTCGCAGTCGAAACTGCTGTGCGAGATGTATCTGGACGAGCTGACCAGGGCAGGTTGCGCGGTCGACGTGCACCGGATGTCGCTGGTGTACGGCCACGGCCCCCAGGAAGGGGGCTTCCTCCGCAACGACAAGTACTTCCAGCTCCTCCGGCACTCGCGGAAGATCGGCGCGTTGCCCCGGCTCGTCGGCGGCCTGCCGGTCTGTGATGTCCGGACCGTGGTCGACAGGGTCGTCACCGGACTCGCGCACCCGGAACCGACGAAACAGATCATCGTCGATGACATCTACGACCTTGAGCGACTGGCCCACGCGATCGGCATCGGCGCCGCCGACGTGCTGGAGTTCGATCAGTGGTGCGAGGCCGTGAGCGCCGCCGGCGTGTCGGACCCGCGGTGGCTCGCCGCGATCCGCGCGGCCGGGCCGAATCTCGGCCCGATCGACGGGCCGCACACCCTTACGAAGGGATCCCTCCTCGAAGAACTGATGCGCGTGCACGGGAACGGAGAGCACGTGCTCATCCGAGACTGAACCTCCGGGGGGCTCCCCCTCAGCAGGGCCACGGCACGGCTGGGGTCGGACCGCTCGGGCACGATGACGGTCCGCCGCCGCTCGGCGGCGGCCAGGTCCACGCGTCGCACGGCTCGTCGATCACCCGGGTACCAGAGCGCGGTCAGCCGCCGCCCATGCCGAGCGCGGTCAGCAGCACCAGGACCACGGTGACCACTGCCAGCAGGCCGTGTCCGGCCACGATCACGACCGGGAAGTGCCGCTCGGCCGGTCCCGCCGTACCGGTGGCGCCGGGCCCGCCGGCCACCGCCGTACGGGAGCGGTAGGCGGGGATCCACCGGGCGAACATCGCGAAGCCCAGCAGCGCGACCGGCACCAGCAGGACCAGCGCGACCCACGCCAGAGCGTCGATGCCGGCGAACAGGTACACGATCCACACCACCAGCCCGGCGGCGGCCAGCGCGAAGTGGCCGAAGATCAGCCCTGGTGAGAAGCGGCTGGTACGCCGGCCGCCTCTGGCGATCCAGACGCCCAGCATCACGAAGCCGCCCACTGCGGTGAGCAGCCAGGTGACGAGTGCCGCGATAGCCATGATGAGTTCTCCTCCTGTGATGGTGGATGAGGGTCAGCGCCGGAAACCGCCGGCCTGGGTGACCTCGTCGGCAACCCGTACGCCGTAGCGGTAGGCGAGCTTGCCGCCCAGGTAGCCGGAGATCGCGAGCAGCGCCAGGCCGCCCGCCGAGAGCAGCAGCGGGCCGAGCTCGACCGGGCCCGCCGCCTCGCCGGCCCGGCGCCAGAGGAAACCGGCGGCGTACGCGGCGGTGATCACGAGGTTCAGGCCCATGTGGAGCAGACCCGTGCGGAACGCCGGCGTGCCGGCCGGGATGGCGAACAGGTCGAGGAAGCCGACCGACGCCGCGGCCAGCGCGCCGAGCACGCCGATGGCGATCAGCCACTTCGAGCCCTCGGCGAGGAAGCCCGGATCGGGCGCGAACCTGGAGGCGAGGTCGAAGACCATGCTCGCCACCCAAGCCCCGATGGGCACCGTGACCAGCATCGGATGGAACGGATGACCATACGGCCCGGCCAGGACCGGGCTGACCGGTCGTTTCGCCTCGTGCAGTGCTCCATCGGCCATCGTCGACCTCCGCATGCGTCCGCTAGTTACGCCAACAAATGTTGGTCTTATTCGCTCCGGTGGTCAAGGGACTCCGCGAACTGAAGGGCTTGAGGTTTTCCGACCGCAGTCGCGGGCGTTATCGTGACCGGGTGACGACCGATCCCGCGATCACGGCGGTGGCCGCGCTCGACGACGTGCTGCGCCGGGGCATGTACGCCTACATCCGCAGGGCGCGCCGCCCGGTGACCCGTGACGAGGCCGCCGCCTCGGTCGGGATCTCCCGCAAGCTGGCCGCCTTCCACCTGGACAAACTGGTGGACGCCGGGCTGCTGCGCGCCCGTTACGAGCCGGTGGGCGGCATCCGCAAGGTCGGCCGCACGCCGAAGGTCTACGAGCCGGCCGAGACCGACATCCGCGTCACGATCCCCGAACGGCGGCACGAGGTGCTGGCCGGCATCCTCATGGATGCCGTCCTCGCCGAGGGCGAAGGCGAGAGCGCCCGTCAGTCGGCGGTCCGGGTGGCCGGCCGGCGCGGCGAAGAGCTCGGCGCCTCGGAACGCGCCCGGGCCAAGCCCGGCAGGCTCGGCGCGGAACGCGCCCTCACGCTGCTCGAAGCCCTGCTGTCGCGGCACGGCTTCGAGCCCAGCCGGGAATCCTCCACCTGCGTACGGCTGCGCAACTGCCCGTTCCATCCGCTCGCGGCGCGGGCCCCCGAACTGGTCTGCGGGATCAACCACGCCTTCCTCGACGGCGTGCTCACCGGCCTGGAGGCCGCGAAGGTGCAGGCCGTTCTGGTGCCCCGGCCGGGAGAGTGCTGCGTCGAACTGCGCTCCTCCCCCCAGGGCGACCGGCCCTGACCGGCACGGCCGCCGTACCGTCGCCGTAGGCGCCTGTCTCCGCGCCCGGCAAGGCAGTGCCCGGCCCACCCTGCCTTCGCCCCGGCTCCCATGAGCGAGTTCAATGAACGGCATGCAGCGAATGACTGGACTGCTGGTCGGCGCGGTCTTCGGCGCGGTCTTCGTGATCGTGAACGCGCACGACCCGCTACATCCCGTGGCCGGGACTCTTCTGAAGGCCGCCGCCTGCCTGGGAGCCGCTGGTGTTGTGGCGATGTGGTTCGTCTCGGTCCGGAGGAATCGTCCCGCCGAAGGACCGCGGCGGAACATGTTCGGCCGCGGCTACGCGATCGTCGTCGCCGCCGAGGCGATCCTGCTCTTCGGCGGGATTCGGGTGCTCGCGTCATGGGGGCGCCCCGCGGAGACCAACGTGGCCTGGGTGGCCCTGGTCGTAGGCCTTCACTTCATCGTGCTCGCGCCGATCTGGAAGGAGTGGGGCATCGCCGCGCCCGGTACCCTCCTCACCGTGCTGGGCGTCGCCGGTCTTGTCCTGGCCTCGACGGCCGCCGTCGGATGGGTCCCTTTCGTCAGCGGTGTGCTGTCCGGAGTGGTGCTTCTGAGTGGCAGTGTCGCCCTCGGCTGGCGTGATGCGACAGGGCGAACGGCCTGAGCAGCAGGTGCGTCAGCCATTGTGCCTGGTCAGGGCGATCAAGGGGAATCACGGAGAATGCTGATCAGACAAGCCCACGCGTCCGACTGGCCTGCCATTTGGCCCTTCTTCCACCGCATCGTGGCCGCGGGGGAAACCTTCACTTATCCCGTGGATTTGGGGAGGGAGGAGGGGCGCGACTGGTGGCTGTTGCCCGAGCCGAACCGCACGGTGGTCGCCGTGGACGACTCCGGCACGATTCTGGGCACGGCCAAGATGAACCGCAACCACATGGGCAACGCCGGACACATCGCCAGTGCCAGTTTCATGGTCGACCCGGCTCACGAGGGGCGGGGAGTGGGCCGTGCGCTCGGCGAGTACGCGGTGGATTGGGCGCGGGCGGCCGGCTTCCGGGCCATGCAGTTCAACGCGGTCGTGGAGACCAACGTGCGCGCGGTGGGACTGTACCGTTCGCTCGGATTCGAGGTGCTGGGCACCTTGCCGGAGGGTTTCCGCCACCCCGTGCGCGGCTACGTGGGTCTGCACATCATGCACCGCGCCCTGTGAGTCCGCCCCCATCACGACGTCGCAGGTCGTGACCGGGCCTCGGAACGTCCCTGTGGAGCGGGTCAGGCCGAGAGGGCGGTGGCGCGGCCGAGGAACAGGTCGCGCTCGCGTGCGTTCCGGGTCAGCTCGGCGGCGCGGCGGAACTCGGCGGCCGCCTCCTCGGACCGGCCGAGCCTGGCCAGCAGATCCCCGCGTACGGCGGGCAGGTGCGCGTACTCGCGCAGGGCGTGCTCGTCCCTGAGGCCGTCGGCGATCTCCAGCCCGCGCGCGGGCCCGTACGCCATGCCGACCGCGACCGCCCGGTTCAGCTCGACGACGGGTGACGGGGTGAGGTGGGCCAGCAGCCGGTAGAGGGCGGCGATGCGTTCCCAGTCGGTGGCCTGCGGGGTGAGCGCGCGGGCGTGGCACGCGGCGATGGCCGCCTGCAGCCCGTACGGCCCGAGCGTGCCCAGTTCCTCGGCGCGGCGCAGCGCCTCCAGGCCGCGGCGCACCAGGAGCCGGTCCCAGCGGCCCCGGTCCTGGTCGAGCAGGAGGACGGGCGCGCCGTCGGGGGCGGTTCTGGCCGGAATGCGCGACGCCTGAAGTTCCATGAGCGCGAGCAGGCCGTGCACCTCGGGTTCGGCGGGCATCAGGCCGGCCAGGACACGCCCGAGGCGCATGGCCTCCTGGCACAGCGACGGGCGGATCCAGTCGTCGCCGGAGGTCGCGGCGTACCCCTCGTTGAAGATCAGGTAGACGACCTCCAGGAGGGAGGCCAGCCGCGCCGGGAGCTCGGCGGGCGGCGGCAGCTCGATCGGGATCTTCTTGTCGGCGAGCGTGCGCTTCGCGCGGGAGATGCGCTGCCCGACCGTGGGCTCGGGCACGAGGAAGGCGCGGGCGATCTCGGCGGTGGACAGGCCGCCGAGCAGGCGGAGGGTGAGCGCGAGCCGGCCTTCGGCGGGGAGCGCTGGATGGCAGGCGGTGAAGATCAGGCGGAGCAGGTCGTCGCCGATGTGGTCGTCGAGGGCGTCGTCGAGCTCGGCTTCCGCCGACTCCTGGCGGAGCTCCATGTCCCGGCCGATCTCCCGCAGCTTGCGCTGGTAGATGTCGCGACGGCGGAACCGGTCGAGGGCCCGGTGCTTCGCGGTGAGCGTCAGCCAGGCCCCCGGATTGTCCGGCACTCCCTTACGGGGCCACTCTTCGAGCGCGGCCACCAGCGCGTCCTGCGCCAGCTCCTCGGCCAGCTCGATGTCGTTCACCATGCGGGCCAGGGCGGCGATGACGCGGGCGGACTCGATCCGCCACACCGCCTCCACCGCCCGGTGCGGATCAGGTGACGTCATGCGTCCTGCATACCGCATCCGGCCGCGGAGCGACGTCCGCGGCCGGGTACGGAGACAGGTGCGGGGACAGGGACAGTTCAGGCGGGTGCGGCGAAGTCCTCGGGCCCGAACAGCCGCAGCACGTCCGCCTCGCCCTCCCATCCAGGCCACAGGTCGCGGTGCAGCTTCAGGAAGCGGGTGGCCCATTCCACGGCCTCCTCCTTGCTCCGCACCTCGTACAGCGCGTAGCTGATCAGCTCCTTGGCCTCGGCGAACGGCCCGTCGCTGACGACCAGCCGGCCGCCGGCGACCTCGACTCTCGCCCCCTCGGCGCTGCCCGCCAGGCCGCTGGTGTCGAGCAGGGTCCCGGCCTCGGTGGCCTCCTGGCCGAGTTTGACGATGGCCTCCATGAGGTCGGCCGGCGGCGGCCCGTCGGGCTGGGCGGCGACCTTGAGGGTGACCAGGTATCGCATCGTGAACTGCCTTTCTCTAGAAAATTGAGGGTGGAAGGTCAGGCGGCTTCGCGGGACAGGTCCAGCGACACCAGCGACAGCCAGGTCCAGACCGCCACGATGCCGGCGACGAACATCAGGTTCGTCCAGGCGGCGCCGCCGCCGGCCGCGATGCCGGCGAACGAGCCGAGGAACAGGATGCCCGTGACACGGGAGTGCAGGGCGCTGCCGCCGCGACCCTCACGGGCCTGCCGCGAGGCGACGACGTGGCAGGCCGCCGCCATGCACAGGAACCCGACGCCCCCGACCGCCATGTGCAGGGTCCCCGAGAGGGTGACGGCTCCCGGCCCCTCCGGGGTGCCGGCGGGGAAGCCCATGGCGGGGTCGGCGGGGAAGATCGCCGCGCCGATCATGCTCGCGCCGAAGACGCCGACCAGGATCGGCGCCCACCGGGCTGCCCGTCCGGGCGCCAGGGCGCGGCGCAGGCCGACGGCGGCGGCGATCGTGGCCAGGCCGGTGAGGACGAAGTTGGCCGTCTGGATCCAGCCGAGATCGCCGTTGGCGAGGTAGCTCCACGGATGGCGGGCCAGGTCGAATCCCTCCCGGGTGAGCGCCTGGGCCATGGCGACGGTCACGTACGAAGGACCGGCGACGACGCCGCAGCCGAGGAGCAGGCGCTGGGCGGAGACCGGCCGGGAGAAGGCGATCTGGGTCATGGTGGTCGTCACCTCGTGTCGGCGGGGCCGGCCCGTCCGGCCCTCTGGACACGCTGCGAACGAGCCGGGCCGGTTTCGACACGCGTCCAGAAGATTTTTCAAGATTTTTCCTGACCCGCGCTCACGGCGCGGATCGGGCTTTCTCCGCGGCCCTTCCGGCATCCCTGGATCGGGCCGTTCTCGCGGCCCTTCAGGCAGCACTGTCCCGTGTTCCGGCCGGGACGTCACACTTGCCCCCCGCCGGTCCTCTCAAGAGTCATGACCGTTCCCGTACGCGTACAGTGGGCGAGCCGTCGTCCGACGGCTCGTCGCCACGAATGAGCCTTCGATGCCGACCGCCTATGTCGTCACCGCTCTGGTGACCATCGCCTTCAACACGTTCTCCGGGGTCGCGGCCATGACCCGGCTCGCGCCGATCATGCGTACCCTCGGCCCCGCGCTCGCCCGAGCCGGCGTTCCGGAGTCGTGGCTGGTCTGGCCGATCGGCGCGCTCAAGGCCCTGGGCGCGCTGGGACTCGCGCTCGGGCTGCTCGGCGTGCCCCTCGTCGGCACGGCCGCCGCCGCGGGCCTCGTCCTCTACTTCGTCTGCGCCCTCTACACCCATCTGCGCGTCCGCGACTTCTCCCCCCAGTTCTTCCTGGCGGTCGTGTTCCTCGTCCTGGCGGTCGCCACACTGGCGCTCGATCCCGCCCTCGTGCTGCACCTGTCCCGGCGAGGAGTCGCATGATGGGCGAAACCCCCGCGGCCGAGGCGTTCGCCGGCCACCGCGAGTTGCTGTTCTCCATCGTTTACAACATGCTCGGCACGGTCGGCGACACCGAGGACGTGCTCCAGGAGACCTGGCTGGCGTGGGCGGCACGGGACGTGACCGGCATCGCCAACCCCCGGGCGTACCTGGTGCGGGTCGCGGTCAACCAGGCCCTCGCCCACCAGAGCGCGTTGCGCCGGCGCAAGGAGACCTACCTGGGCCCGTGGCTGCCGGAACCGCTGGTCACCGGTCCCGACGCCGCCGAGCCCGCCGTACGCGGGGAGTCGGTGTCGATCGCGCTGCTGGTGGTCCTGGAGACTCTAACCCCGCTGGAGCGGGCCGTGTTCGTCCTGCACGAGGTGTTCGCCTACCGGCACACCGAGATCGCCGCCATGCTCGATCGCGGCCCGGCCGCGATCCGGCAGATCGCCCACCGGGCGCGCGAGCACGTGCAGGCGCGGCGCCCGCGCGCCCGGGTCGACCGGCGTACGCACCGGGAGGTGACCGAGCGCTTCGTCGCGGCGGCGTTCGGCGGTGACCTGCCCGCGCTGATGGAGATGCTCGCGCCCGACGTCGTCCTGTGGCCCGACGGCGGCGGCAGGTCGGCGGTGGGCGGGCCGCGGCCGGTCCGCGGCCGCGACAAGGTCGCCCGGGTGGTCGTGGCCAACGCGCGCGGCGGCGTGGACGTCCGGTATCACCAGGTCAACGGCGACCCCTCGGTGGTGGTCTTCGCCGAGGACGCGCCCCTCGCGGTGATGGTGCTCGATCTCGAAGCCGGCGGGGAGCAGGTGCGCGACATCTACGTGGTCAGCAACCCCGACAAGCTCGGATCCGTCCCCGGCCACGCCGCCGAGGGAGGCTCGGAACCCCCCTCGCGACGCTCCTGACGGTTCTCCAGCACCAGGGATCACTCGTTTCGAGATGAGCCACGACAGCCCCTTCGTGCTCTCGATAGAGTTGGAGCTCTGCTCGCCCCTCCACGAAAGGCCAGAGATCACCAGTGGCTGATTCGTTCGTTCACCTGCATGTTCACACCGAGTACTCCATGCTGGACGGAGCGGCGAAGATCGGCAAGCTGGCCCAGCGGGCGGCAGAGCTGGGCATGCCCGCGATCGCGATGAGCGACCACGGCAACATGTTCGGCGCCTACGAGTTCCAGTCGAAGATGAAGTCGGCCGGGGTCAAGCCGATCATCGGCATCGAGGGGTACGTCAGCCCCGAATCCCGCCACTACAAGCAGCCGGTGTTCTGGGGAGAGCCCCACCAGCGCAAGTCCGACGAGCGCACCGGCCTCGGCGGTGACGTGTCGGCCAGCGGCACCTATCTGCACAAGACGATGTGGGCGGTCAACGCCCAGGGTCTGCGGAACCTGTTCAGGATCTCGTCGCTGGCCTCCCTCGAAGGCCACATGAAGAAGTACCCCCGCATGGACGACGACCTGTTCGAGCAGTACCACGAGGGGATCGTCGCCACCACGGGCTGCCCGTCCGGCGCGGTGCAGACGCGGCTCCGGCTCGGGCAGTACGACAAGGCACTGGAACACGCCGCCAAGTACCAGGAGATCTTCGGGCGGGACAACTACTTCCTGGAGATCATGGACCACGGGGGGATCCCGATCGAGACGGGGGTCCGCGAGGACCTGCTGCGGATCGGCAAGACCCTCGGCATCCCGCCCCTGGTCACCAACGACTCCCACTACGTCACCGAGGACCAGTCCAAGGCCCACGACGCGCTGCTCTGCGTCGGCACGAACTCCCTGCTCAGCGATCCCAGCCGGTTCCGCTTCTCCGGCAACGGCTACTACGTGCGCACCGCCGAGGAGATGTGGGCGCTCGACCCGGGCTCCGACCTGTGGGCCGAGGGCTGCAAGAACACGCTGCTGATCGCCGAGCGGGTCGAGCCGTACGACGAGGTGTTCGCCCACCGCGACCTCGCGGCCAAGTTCCCGGTCCCCGAAGGGGAGACCGAGATGAGCTGGCTGCGCAAGGAGGCGCACAGCGGCGCGGTGCGACGCTACGGCGACCCCGTGCCGGCCGAGGTGCTGGAGCGCATCGAGTACGAGCTCGGCGTCATCGAGGGCATGGGCTTTCCCGGCTACTTCCTCGTCGTCGCGGACATCTGCCGCTACGCCCGGGAGAGCGGCATCTGGCTCGGCCCGGGCCGAGGATCGGCCACCGGGTCGATGGTGGCCTACGTCACCGGGATCACCGAGCTCGACCCCATCGAGCACTCCCTGCTGTTCGAGCGGTTCCTGAACCCCGAACGCATCTCCATGCCCGACGTCGACCTCGACTTCGACGAGCGTAGGCGCGGTGACATGATCCGTTATGTCACGGAGAAGTATGGCGAGGACAACGTCTCGCTGATCATCACGTACATGACGATCAAATCGAAGGCGGCGGTCAAGGACGCGGCTCGCGTCCTGGGCTACCCCTTCCCGGTGGGCGAGAAGATCACCAAGGCGTTCCCGCCGGCCGTCATGGGCAAGGAGATCCCGCTCACCGGCATCTTCGACGAGAAGCACCCCCGGTTCGCCGAGGCGACCGAGCTGCGGAAGCTCTACGAGGAAGACTCCGACGTCAAGCAGGTCATCGACACCGCGCTCGGCCTCGAAGGACTGACCCGGGGCACCGGCGTCCACGCGGCGGGCGTCATCCTGTCGTCGCAGCCGCTGATCGACGTCATGCCGATCTTCATGCGCCCGGACGACGGCGCCCGCATCACCGGCTTCGACGGGCCCAGCTCCGAGTCCATGGGCGCCCTGAAGATGGACTTCCTGGGCCTGCGGAACCTGACCGTCATCGGCGACGCGGTGCAGAACGTGAAGGACAACCGCGGCCTCGACCTGGACATGCTCAGCCTCGCGCTGGACGACAAGAAGACCTACGAGCTGCTGGCGCGCGGCGACACGCTCGGCGTGTTCCAGCTCGACAGCTCGATGATGCGGGACCTCACCAAGCTGATCGCCCCGACCCGGTTCGAGGACATCTCGTCCATCCTGGCCCTGGGCCGCCCCGGCCCGATGGGGGCGAACGCGCACGTCAACTACGCGCTGCGCAAGGCCGGGCAGCAGGAGATCACCCCGATCCACCCCTCGCTCAAGGAAGTGCTCGACCCGATCCTCGGCACCACCTACCACCTGGTGGTCTACCAGGAGCAGGTCATGGCCATCGCCCAGCAGTTGGCCGGCTACACCCTCGGTGGCGCCGACATCCTGCGCCGGGCGATGGGCAAGAAGAAGAAGGAGGAGATGGACAAGCAATGGGCCACCTTCTCCTCCGGCATGGTCGCCAAGGGCTACACCGAGGAAGCGGCGAAGGCCGTCTGGGACGTGCTGGAGCCGTTCAGCTCCTACGGCTTCAACAAGTCCCACACCGCCGGCTACGGACTCGTCTCCTACTGGACGGCCTACCTCAAGGCCAACTACCCGGCCGAGTACATGGCCGCCCTGCTGACCTCGGTCGGCACGAACAAGGACCGCATGGCGCTCTACCTGGCCGAGTGCCGCCGGATGAAGCTCAAGGTCCTGCCGCCCGACGTCAACGAGTCGGGCCTGCGCTTCTCCGCCGTCGGGGAGGACGTCCGCTTCGGACTGGGCGCGATCCAGAACGTCGGGGAGAACGCCATCAAGGGCATCATCTCCGCGCGCCGCGAGAAGGGCGCCTACACCGACTTCAACGACTTCCTGACCAAGGTCCCCCAGGTCGTCTGCAACAAGCGCACCATTGAATCCCTGATCAAAGCCGGAGCGTTCGACGGCCTTGGGCACACCCGCCAGGGGCTGATCCAGATCCACGACCAGGCCGTGGACGCCGTGATCGACGTCAAGCGCAAGGAGGCCCTCGGCCAGGACTCGCTGTTCGGCGCGTTCGACGACGACAGCGGGGCGGGCAGCGTCTTCCACATCTCCGTTCCCGAAGGGGAATGGGACAAGAAGACGAAGCTGTCCTTCGAACGGGAGATGCTCGGCCTCTACGTCTCCGATCACCCGCTCAACGGCGCCGAACGCATCCTCGAACGCAACCGGGACCTGACCATCGCCCAGGTGCTGGACGGCCAGGCCGGGGCGGGGAACGTCCGCATCGCCGGCATCATCTCCGGCGTCGACAAGAAGGTCACCAAGAAGGGCGACGTCTGGGCCATCCTCAAGATCGAGGACCACGACGGCTCCATCGAGGTGCCCTGCTTCCCGCAGACCTACCAGCTGTACGGCACCAACCTCGCCCCCGACCTGGTCGTCGCCGTCACCGGCCGGATCCGCTCACGCGGCGACGGCGACGAGGCGACCATCTCCTTCAACGCCACCGACATCACGTTCCTCGACATCTCCGGCATCCAGGACGACGGCCGCGAACCCATCGTGATCGCCCTCCGCGAGGAGCGCGTCAACAGGGAGCTCGTCCACGAGCTCAAGCGGATCCTGACCGTCCACCCCGGCGAGACCCCCGTCCGGCTGCGTGTGGAGCGGCTCAACCGGAAGATCAACGTCGTGGAGCTGCCCGACTACGCGGTGAACATCAACAACGGGGCGTTCGCCGGCGACATCAAGGTCCTCCTGGGGGCGAACGCGCTCGTCGTGCCCTGACCGGAATTTCCCGTACGGTCCCCCGGCCGTATGCTGTCCGGCTTGTGAAGGGTGGACTGCTGGTCGCGGGGACCACGTCGGATGCCGGGAAGAGCGTGGTCACCGCCGGGATCTGCCGGTGGCTGGCCCGGCGGGGCGTGCGGGTCGCGCCGTTCAAGGCGCAGAACATGTCGCTCAACTCCTACGTGACCGCCGACGGCGCGGAGATCGGGCGGGCGCAGGCCGTGCAGGCGGCCGCCTGCGGGCTGGAGCCGACGGCCGACATGAACCCGATCCTGCTCAAGCCGGGCAGCGATCGGCGTAGCCAGGTCGTCGTACGCGGCCGGCCCGTCGCCGACGTGGACGCCATGGAGTACGGGGCCCGGCGGGACGAGCTGCGGGCCGTCGCCGTCGAGTCGTACCGGCGGCTGGCCCGCGAGTTCGACGTGGTGGTCTGCGAAGGCGCGGGCTCTCCGGCCGAGATCAACCTCCGGGCCGGGGACATCGCGAACATGGGCCTGGCCCGGGCGGCCGGGCTGCCGGTGGTCGTGGTCGGAGACATCGACCGCGGCGGGGTCTTCGCGCACATGTACGGCACGGTCGCGCTGCTGGACGCCGCCGACCAGGCGCACATCTCGGGCTTCATCGTGAACAAGTTCCGGGGCGCGCGAGAGCTGCTCGCGCCCGGGCTGGACATGATCGAGGGACTGACCGGGCGCCGCGTCTACGGCGTGCTGCCCTGGCTCGACGGGCTCTGGATGGACGTCGAGGACTCCCTGTCGCTCGACACCCGGCCGCTCGACACCCGGCCACGGGGCGCGGCGGCGGCCGGTGGTGCGCTGCGGGTGACGGTCGTGCGGTATCCGCGGATCTCGAACTTCACCGACGTGGACGCGCTGGCCGCCGAGCCGGGGGTCGTGGTCACGTTCGCCACGTCCCCGGCCGAGTGCGCGGAGGCCGACCTGCTGGTCCTGCCCGGTTCGCGGGCCACCGTGAGCGACCTCGCCTGGTTGCGGGAGACCGGGATCGCCGATGTCGTCGCCGGGAGAACGGGACCGGTGCTCGGCGTCTGCGGGGGCTACCAGATGCTCGCCCGTACCATCACCGACCAGGTCGAGTCGGGCGCCGGCACGGTCGCCGGGCTGGGACTGCTCCCGGCCGACGTCGTGTTCGCCGCCGAGAAGACGCTCGGGCGGCCGAGCGGCGAGGCGTACGGGCATCCCGTGGAGGCGTACGAGATCCACCACGGGATCGTGACGCGCGACGCGGGCGAGGAGTTCCTCGACGGCTGCCGGGTGGGGAACGTGTGGGGCACCACCTGGCACGGAGCGCTGGAGAACGACGGGTTCCGGCGGGCGTTCCTCGGTGAGGTGGCGCGGGCGGCGGGACGCGAGTTCCACGCCGGCCCCGGCGTCTCCTTCGCGGCGCTGCGGGAGGCACGGCTGGACGCGCTCGGGGACCTCGTCGAGCGGAACGTCGACACCGCCGCGTTGCTCGCGCTCATCGCGGGCGGGCCGCCCTCAGGACTCCGGGTCCTGCCGCCCGGCGCGGCCTGAGGTTGTTGACGCTGATTGTCCGGAACGGGTACCGTCCGGAAGGTTTCGCGGTGACCAAGGGAAATCCGGTGAGATGCCGGTGCGGTCGCGCCACTGTATCCGGGGCATGGACCCCGGGAGCCAGGTCGCTTGGCCACCGTGACCTCGTCTGCCGGGACGCGTCATCCCTGAGGAGGCCCTTGTGAGCGACCTTCGCCCCGTCGAGCACCAGCCGCGCGGCTGAGCCGTGCTGTTCATCCGTCAGGCGGGTACGCCCGGTGCCCGGCGTGCCTGCTTCCCCATGCCCGAGGAACCCGATCCGTCGGGACTCGCCCAGGCCACGGCACAGGCCGCCGTGCTGGGCGTGCCCGGCGACGCGCTCGTCTTCGCCGCGCCGTGGGCCGCCGCCGTGGCGACCGCCCGGGCCGCGTCGGGCCGGGAACCCGTCGTGGCCGGCGCGCTCGCCGAGGCCGATTACGGGGCCTGGGCGGGCCGGCCGTTCGCGGAGGTGGCCGCGGCGGACCCCGCGGGGCTCGGCGCGTGGCTGACCGACCCTTGGGCGGTCCCCCATGGCGGGGAGAGCCTCGCCGGCATGGGCGAACGGGTGGCCGCGTGGATGGAGTCGCTCCGCGCGGACGCCGCCCGTGTGGTCGCCGTCTGCGACGCCGGGCCCATCCGGGCCGCGCTCGCGCACGCGCTCGGCCTGACCGCGACACGGGCCGCGGCCTTCGACGTCGCGCCGTTGTCCCACACCGGACTGGCCGCCGGGAACGGCGGCTGGCGGATCACGTACGTCAACCGGAAGGCCGCACCGTGAACCCTGCCTATCCCTTCAGCGCCGTCGTCGGGCTCGACGACCTGAAGCTGGCGCTGGTGCTGAACGCGGTCTCGCCCCGGGCCGGCGGCGTCCTGGTACGCGGGGAGAAGGGCACCGCGAAGTCCACCATCGTCCGCGCGCTGGCCGCGCAGTTGCCCCCGGTCGCCGTGGTGGCGGGGTGCCGGTTCCACTGCGATCCGGCGGCGCCCGATCCGGGGTGTCCCGACGGGCCGCACGAGCCGGACGCCGCGTGGGTCCGGCGGCCAGCGTCGCTCGTGGAGCTTCCGGTGGGAGCCTCGGAGGATCGGCTGGCCGGGTCGCTGGACCTGGAGCGAGCGCTGACCGAAGGGGTCAAGGCCTTCGAACCCGGCCTGCTCGCGGCGGCCCATCGGGGCGTCCTGTACGTGGACGAGGTGAACCTCCTGCACGACCATCTGGTGGACCTGCTGCTCGACGCGGCGGCGCTCGGGGTCTGCTACGTGGAGCGCGAGACCGTCTCGGTACGGCATGCCGCGCGGTTCCTGCTCGTCGGAACCATGAATCCGGAGGAAGGGGAGCTCCGCCCGCAGTTGCTCGACCGGTTCGGGCTGACCGTCGAGGTGCGGGCGACCCGGGAGCCCGGCGAACGGGCGGAGGTCGTCCGGCGGCGGTTCGCGTTTGACGCCGATCCCGAGGGGTTCGCGGCTCGATGGGCTCCGGAGGAGGCCGCGCTCGCCGGGCGGATCGCGCGGGCCCGGGCCGCCCTTCCGGCGGTACGGCTGCCCGACGCTCGGCTACGGCAGATCACGGCCGTCTGCGCGGGTTTCGAGGTGGACGGTCTGCGGGCCGATCTCGTCACCGCTCATGCCGCTGTGGCGCACGCCGCCTGGCAGGGGCGGGACGTGGTGACCCGGGAGGACGTCCGGGTGGCGGCCCGGCTGGCGTTGCCGCACCGCCGTCGCCGCGATCCGTTCGACGCGCCCGGCCTGGACGAACGGCTTCTCGACGACCTGCTGGACCAGACCGAGCCCGACGGCCCCGACGACCCGGATGACCCGGAGGACCGTGAGTGGCCCGGGCGGCCGGAGGGCCCCGACGGCCCCGGCGGCCCCGGCGGCCCCGGCGGCCCTCCAGCCGATGGTTCACAGTCCGATGGTTCGCAGTCTGATGATTCACGGTCCGACGGCCCCGCCGCCCCATCTCCTGAAATTTCGGGAGAAGGTGGTGGTGCCGCGTCCGACGCTTCTCCCGGTGACGGGGAACCCGCCTCTCGGTCCGAAGCCGCGCAAGGCTCCGCCCCGGAAAACGTGGCGGCGGTGGGGACCCCGTTCCGCGTACCCGTCCTCAGGGTCGCCGGAGTGGGCGAGGGCGCGGCGGGCCGGCGGTCCAGTGGCCGGGGACGCCATGGCCGCACGATCGGCGCACGGCTCCCCGGCGGCGCCGGTCCCCGTGCGATCGATCTCCCCGCCACCCTCCTGGCGGCCGCCCCCCGTCAGGTCCTCCGGGGCCGACGCGGTCCCGGCCTGATCCTCAGGCGGGACGACCTCCGCGAGCCCGTCCGCGAGGGCCGCGAAGGCAACCTCGTGCTGTTCGTCGTCGACGCCAGCGGCTCGATGGGGGCGCGCAGGCGGATGACGGCCGTCAAGACGGCCGTGCTGAGCCTGCTGCTGGACGCCTACCAGCGCAGGGACAAGGTGGGTCTGGTCGTCTTCCGCGGCCGGGGCGCGACCGTGGCGCTCCCCCCGACCTCCTCGGTGGAGGCGGGCGCGGCCCGGCTCCGCGCGCTCCCGACGGGGGGACGCACCCCCCTGGCCGAGGGGCTCGCGACGGCGGCGGAGGTGCTCCGCGTGGAACGGATGCGTGACCCGGACCGCCGCCCCCTCCTGGTCGTCGTGACGGACGGCCGCGCGACCTCCGGCGGGGACGTGACCCGCGCGGCCACCGCGCTCGCGGGGGTGACCTCGGTCGTCGTCGACTGCGAGAGCGGGCCGGTCCGCCTGGGCCTGGCGGGCGCGCTGGCCCTCCGGCTGGGCGCACGGGTGCTCCCGCTGGAGTCGCTGAGCGATCTCGTGTCCACGCGAAGGAAGGCGGGCTGAGATGCCGCAGGGCAAGCCGGAGAACGTCCCGGACGACGGGCTGACCACCCGGCAGCGCCGGACGAGGCCGCTGCTCATGGTGCACACGGGGCCGGGCAAGGGGAAGTCGACGGCCGCGTTCGGGATGGCGTTGCGCGCCTGGAACCAGGGATGGCCGATCGGGGTGTTCCAGTTCGTGAAGTCGGCCAAATGGCGGGTCGGCGAGGAACGCGCGCTGACCGTGCTGGGCGCGAGCGGCGAGGGCGGCACCGTCGCCTGGCACAAGATGGGCGAGGGCTGGTCGTGGATCCAGCGGCCGGGCACCGAGGCCGACCACGCCGCCGACGCCCGCGAGGGCTGGGAGCAGATCAAACGCGACCTCGCGGCCGAGACGTACCGGTTCTACGTGCTGGACGAGTTCACCTATCCGCTCAAGTGGGGGTGGATCGACCTCGACGACGTGATCTCGGCGCTGGCCGGACGCCCGGGGGCCCAGCACGTCGTCGTCACCGGACGCGACGCGCCCGCCCGGCTGGTGGAGGCCGCGGACCTCGTGACGGAGATGGGCAAGGTCCGCCATCCCATGGACGCCGGGCAGAAGGGCCAGAAGGGCATCGAGTGGTGACCGGCGTCCCGCGACTGGTGGTCGCGGCCCCGGCCTCGGGGAGCGGCAAGACGACCGTGGCCACGGGCCTGATGGCGGCGCTCGCGGCGCGCGGACTGCGCGTCGCGCCGTTCAAGGTGGGGCCCGACTACATCGACCCGGGCTACCACACGCTCGCCTCCGGGCGGCCCGGGCGCAACCTCGACCCGTGGCTGACCGGCGAGGAGCGGGTGACGCCGCTGTTCCTGCACGGCTCCGCGGGCTGCGACATCGCGGTCGTCGAAGGCGTGATGGGGCTGTTCGACGGGCGCGGCGACGGCGACTTCGCCTCGACCGCGCACGTGGCGCGGCTGCTGGGTGCCCCCGTGGTGCTCGTCGTGGACGCGGGCAGGCAGAGCAGGTCGGTGGCGGCGCTGGTCCACGGCTTCGCGACGTTCGACTCGCGGGTGCGGGTGGCGGGCGTGGTGCTGAACCGCCTCGGGTCGGCGCGGCACGAGGAGCTGTGCCGGGCGGCGCTGGAGGAGACCGGGGTTCCGGTGCTGGGGGCGGTCCACCGTGACGACGACGTGGTGACGCCGTCCCGCCATCTCGGGCTGGTCCCGGCGGCCGAGCGGCTGCCCGCCGCCGTGACGGCGGTGGACCGGCTCGGCGCGCTCGTGGCGGGCTCGTGCGACCTGGACGGTCTCGTACGGCTCGCCGGGACCGCGGCGCCGCTCACCGGCGAGCCGTGGGACCCGTCGGACGGCCGGGAGCCCGGGGCGCGGCGGGTGGTGGCGGTCGCGGGCGGCGCCGCGTTCACGTTCGGGTACGCCGAGCACGCCGAGATGCTCACCGCCGCCGGAGCGCAGGTCGCGGTGTTCGACCCGGTACGCGACGAGTCCCTGCCCGAGGGCGCCTCCGCGCTGGTCGTGGGGGGCGGCTTCCCCGAGATGTACGCGGCCGAGCTGTCGGCCAACGAGCCCCTGCGCGCCGAGGTCGCCGCGTTCCCGGGCGCGGTGGCGGCCGAGTGCGCGGGGCTGCTCTACCTGTGCGAGGAGCTGGACGGCCGCCCCATGTGCGGCCGGGTGCCGGGCGTCGCGCACATGACCGGCCGGCTGGCGCTGGGCTACCGCGACGCGGTGGCCGTGCGCGACACGCTGCTGACCCGGCAGGGCGAGCGGTTCAGGGGCCACGAGTTCCACCGCACCACGGTCACCGGCGGCGGGCAGCCGGTCTTCCGGTGGCGTGGCGGCGCCGACGGGGCCGGCGACGCCCGGCTCACCGCGTCGTACCTGCACCTGCACTGGGCGGGCGCCCCGCAACTCGCCCGCCGGCTGCTCGCCTACGCGGAGCCCTCCTCAAGGTCGCCCTCGATCGCGAGATAGGCGTCGCGCAGCCCGGCGAGCACCTCCGGGTCCGGGTGCTCCCACATGCGCCGCTCGGCGGCCTCCAGCAGGCGCTGCGCGATGCCGTGCAGCGCCCACGGGTTCGACTTGGCCATGAAGTCGCGGTTGACCGGGTCGAGCACGTACGTCGAGGCGAGCGTGTCGTACATCCAGTCGGCGACGACGCCGGTCGTGGCGTCGTAGCCGAACAGGTAGTCCACGGTCGCCGCCAGCTCGAACGCGCCCTTGTAACCGTGGCGGCGCATGGCGGCGAGCCAGTTGGGGTTGACGACCCGGGCGCGGAAGATCCGCGCGGTCTCCTCCGACAGGGTCCGGGTGCGGACGGCGTCGGGGCGGGTGCTGTCGCCCACGTACGCGGCGGGCGCGCGGCCCGTCAGCGCGCGTACGGTCGCGATCATGCCGCCGTGGTACTGGAAGTAGTCGTCGGAGTCGGCGATGTCGTGTTCGCGGGTGTCCACGTTCTTGGCGGCGACGGCGATGCGGCGGTAGGCGTTCTCCATGTCCTCGCGGGCGGGCGCGCCGTCGAGGTCGCGGCCGTAGGCGTAGCCGCCCCAGACGGCGTACACCTCGGCGAGGTCGGCGTCGTCACGCCAGTTGCCGCTGTCGATGAGCGGCAGCAGGCCCGCGCCGTACGCGCCGGGACGCGACCCGAACACGCGCAGCGTCGCACGCCTGGCGTCGCCGTGCGCGGCCCGGTCGGCGTCCACGTGGGCGCGCACGTAGTTGTCCTCGGGGCTCTCGCCGAGCCCGGCGACGAGCCGGACGGCGTCGTCGAGCATCGCCACCACGTGCGGGAACGCGTCCCGGAAGAACCCGCTGATGCGCACCGTCACGTCCACGCGCGGGCGGCCCAGCTCGTCCAGGGGCACGGGTTCGAGCGTGGTGACGCGCCGCGACGCCTCGTCCCAGACGGGCCGCACGCCGAGCAGGGCGAGCACCTCGGCGATGTCGTCGCCGGCGGTGCGCATGGCGCTGGTCCCCCACACCGACAGCCCGACCGAGCGCGGCCACTCGCCCGTCTCCACGCGGTAGCGGGCGAGCAGCGAGTCGGCCATGGCCTGCCCGGTCTCCCAGGCGAGGCGGCTCGGCACGGCACGCGGGTCGACGGAGTAGAAGTTGCGGCCGGTCGGCAGCACGTTGATCAGCCCGCGCAGCGGCGACCCCGACGGCCCGGCGGGGACGTAGCCCCCGGCGAGCGCGTGCAGCACGTGGTCGAGTTCGTCGGTGGTACGCGCGAGCCGCGGCACCACCTCGGTCGCCGCGAACGTCAGCACCCGCCCGACCTCCGGGTCATCCGTGACGTCGGCGACGGCGGCCGGGTCCCAGCCGAGCCGCTCCATGGCGGTGACGAGGGCGCGGGCCTCGGCCTCGACGCGGTCCACGGACGCGGTCGCGGCGCTGCCGTCCTCGGTCAGGCCGAGCGCCTCGCGCAGGCCGGGCAGGGTCTCGCGGCCCGCCCACATCTGGCGGGCGCGCAGCATGGCCAGCACCAGGTTCACCCGGGCCTCACCGGCCGGGGCCGCGCCGAGGACGTGCAGGCCGTCGCGGATCTGGGCGTCCTTGACCTCGCACAGCCAGCCGTCCACGTGCAGGATGAAGTCGTCGAACTCGGCGTCGTGCGGGCGCTCGGACAGGCCGAGGTCGTGGTCGAGGCGGGCGGCCTGGATGAGGGTCCAGATCTGGGCGCGGATCGCGGGCAGCTTCGCCGGGTCCATGGCCGCGATCGTCGCGTGCTCGTCGAGCAGCTGCTCAAGGCGGGCGATGTCGCCGTACGTCTCGGCCCTCGCCATCGGCGGCACCAGGTGGTCCACGAGAACCGCGTGCGCGCGGCGCTTGGCCTGGGTGCCCTCGCCGGGGTCGTTCACCAGGAACGGATAGACCAGCGGCAGGTCGCCGATCGCCGCGTCGGTGCCGCAGCTGGCCGACATGCCCGCCGACTTGCCGGGCAGCCACTCCAGGTTGCCGTGCTTGCCGACGTGGACCATGGCGTGCGCGCCGAATTCGGCCGACAACCACCGGTAGGCCGCCAGGTAGTGGTGGCTCGGCGGCAGGTCGGGGTTGTGGTAGATCGCGATCGGGTTCTCCCCGAAGCCGCGTGGAGGCTGGACCATCACCACGACGTTGCCCGACCGCAGCGCGGCGAGCACGATGTCGCCCTCGTGGACGAACAGCTCGCCGGGCGGCGCGCCCCAGTGGCGTTCCATGTCGGCGCGCAGGCCGGCGGGGAGGGTGTCGTACCAGGCGCGGTAGGCGGCGGCGGGGATGCGCACCGGGTTGGCGGCGAGCTGTTCCTCGGTGAGCCAGTCCTGGTCCTGGCCGCCCGCGGCGATCAGGGCGTGGATCAGCGCGTCGCCGTCCTGCTCGGCCTGGCCCGGGAAGCCGCCGCCGAGGTCGTAGCCCTCCTCGGCCAGCCGGGCCAGCAGCCCGACCGTGCTGGCCGGGGTGTCCAGGCCGACGGCGTTGCCGACCCGGGAGTTCTTCGTCGGGTACGCCGACAGCATCACGACGAGCCTCTTGTCCGCCGGGGGCACGTGGCGCAGCAGCCCGTGGCGTACGGCGATGCCCGCGACCCGGGCCGCGCGTTCGGGGTCGGCGACGTAGACGGTCAGGCCGTCGTCGTCGATCTCCTTGAACGAGAACGGCACCGTGATGATCCGCCCGTCGAACTCGGGGATCGCGACCTGCGAGGCGGCGTCCAGCGGGGACAGCCCGTCGTCGTTGTCCTCCCACTCGGCGCGGCTCGTCGTCAGGCACAGGCCCTGCAGGATCGGCACGTCGAGTGCGGCGAGCGCGCCGACGTCCCAGGCCGCGTCGTCGCCGCCGGCCGACGCCGTCGCGGGCCGTGCCCCGCCCGCCGCGAGCACGGTCACCACCAGGGCGTCCGCGCCGCCCAGCACGTCGAGCAGATCCGGCTCCGCGGTGCGCAGCGAGGAGCAGAAGACCGGCAGCGCCCGGCCGCCCGCGTCCTCGATCGCGTCGCAGAGGGCGGCGACGAAGCCCGTGTTGCCCGCCATGTGGTGCGCCCGGTAGTAGAGCACCCCGATCACCGGCCCGTCGCCGGGGCGGCCCTCGCGTTCGAGGACCCCCCAGCTCGGTGTGGGCGCCGGGCCCGCGAAGCCGCGCCCGGTCAGCAGGACCGTGTCCGACAGGAACGCGTGCAGCTCGGCCAGGTTGGCGGGCCCTCCGTACGCGAGGTAGGCGTGGGCCTCGGCGCAGACGCCGCCGCTCACCGTGGACAGCTCCATGAGTTCGGCGTCCGGGGCCTGCTCGCCGCCGAGGACGACCACCGGGCACGGCCCCGCGAGCAGCGCGTCCAGCCCGTCCTCCCAGGCACGCCGGCCGCCGAGCAGCCGGACGACCACGAGGCCGGCGCCCTCGACCAGCGCGGGCAGGTCGTCCACGGTCAGCCGCGCCGGGTTGCCCAGCCGGTACGCGGCCCCACTCGCGCGGGCGCTCAACAGGTCGGTGTCCGACGTGGACAACAGGACGACGACGGGCTGCGCGGCGGACGCGTCTGTGCGCACGGCAAGGTCCTCCCTCGGGGTCCTCGCCCCGGGTCGTGGCGGCGCGACGGCAGGAGTCTCCTGGCTCCCGGATCGACGCTCACCCCGGCCTTCCCGTCTTCCGACAGTGGCCGTGTGGTGGGGTTCGCTCCCCGGTCACAGTGGCGGGACCGCGCCGGATTCACACCGGCTTCCTCCGCTTGCCATCGCTCACCGCAGACCCTACGTGACGGAGGTCGTGTCAGAAAACTGGCGTTAGCATCCTGTTCGTGGTCATGGGTGGCTTTTCTGGGCGCGCCGCCCAGGACGCGTGTCCCGGCGCGCTCCAGGTGCACGCGGCGGCGGACGGGGCGCTGGCCCGCGTCCGCGTGCCCGGCGGCGGGCTGGCCGCCGGCGCCCTGCGCGAACTGGCCGCCTGCGCCCGCGAGCTGGGCGCCGGGGTCGTCGAACTGACGTCACGGGCCAACGTGCAGGTGCGCGGGCTGGCCGACCCACCGGCGTTCGCCGCGCGGATGGCCGCCGCCGGACTGCTGCCGTCCGCGACCCACGAGCGCGTGCGCAACATCGTCGCCTCGCCGCTCAGCGGCCGTTCGGCGACGGCCCTCCTGGACGTGCGGCCCCTGGTGGCGGACCTCGACGCGGCCCTGTGCGGCCGCGCCGCCCTGGCTCAGCTGCCCGGCCGGTTCCTGTTCGCGCTCGACGACGGAACGGGTGACGTCCTCGGGCTCGGGGCGGACGTGACCCTCGCCGCGCACCCCGTCTCCCAGCCCGGCGGCGGCCTGACCCTGCTGCTCGCGGGGGAGCCGGTCGGGTCGGTGACCGCCGACGACGCCGTCTCCGTCGCGCTCGCCGCGGCCGAGGAGTTCCAGGAGGTGCGCGGGGACGCCTGGCGGGTGGCCGAACTCCCCGGCGGACCCGCGACGATCGCCGCCCGCCTCCCCGGCCGGCTCCCCCGTCGGCTCGCTGTCCTGCCCCCCGTGCCGGTGACGCCCGCCACGCCGCGCAGGGGCGGCCCGTCCGCGCAGGTGGACGGCCGGGTGGCGCTCGACGTGATCGTCCCCCTCGGCAGGCTGACCGCCGGCCAGGCCGGCCTGCTCGCCGATCTGGCCGCCGGTGAGGTGCGGCTGACGCCGTGGCGTACGGTCGTGCTGCCCGACCTCGCGCCCGAGGCGGTCGGGCCGGTGACCGAGGCGCTCGCCGGGGCGGGGCTGGTGATCGACCCCGCCTCGCCGTACGCCAGACTGTCGGCCTGCACCGGGCGGCCCGGCTGCGGGAAGGCGCTGGCCGACGTCCAGGCGGACGCGGTGCGCTGGGCGGAGTCCGGCGTGCCCGAACCACCGGTTGTCGGGCCGCCGGGTCTCCGGCCACCGGGTGCCGAACCGCTCGACGCCGGCCTGATCCACTGGGCGGGCTGCGAACGCCGCTGCGGCCGCCCGAGGGGCCGGGTCACCGACGTGGTCGCCACGACCGGCGGCTACGACGTCCGCCGTTGACCGTCCGTCCAGTCCGTCCAGTCCGTGCATCCACCGCCCGCTCCATCCACCGTCCGCCATCCACGAACAGAGGTGTCCGTGCCCGAGCACGACTACGTCCGCGACGGAGCGGAGATCTACCGGCGGTCGTTCGCGACCATCAGGGCCGAGGCCGACCTGTCAGGGCTGCCCGCCGACGTCGCCCGGGTCGCGGTCCGCATGATCCATGCGTGCGGCATGACCGACCTCGTCGGCGACCTCGGCTACTCCCCCGGCGTGGTCGAGAAGGCGCGCACCGCGCTGCTGGCGGGTGCGCCCGTGCTGTGCGACGCGCGGATGGTCGCCTCCGGCATCACCAGGAAGCGCCTGCCCGCCGGCAACGAGGTCGTCTGCACGCTCGGCGACCCCCGCGTGCCCGCCCTCGCGGAGCGGCTCGGCACCACCCGCAGCGCCGCCGCGCTCGACCTGTGGCTCGACCGACTCGACGGCGCGGTCGTGGCCGTCGGCAACGCCCCGACCGCGCTGTTCCGGCTGCTCGAACTGGTCGCCGGAGGCGCGGGACGGCCCGCCGCCGTGCTGGGCGTCCCGGTCGGCTTCATCGGCGCGGCCGAGTCCAAGCGCGCCCTCGCGGCGTCCGGCCTGGAGTTTCTGGTTGTCCACGGCCGCCGGGGCGGCAGTGCCATGACGGCGGCGGCGGTCAACGCCATCGCCTGCGAGCAGGAGTGACGAGACGTGACAGGAACGCTCTACGGCGTCGGCCTCGGCCCCGGCGACCCCGAACTGATGACCGTGAAGGCCGCTCGCCTGATCGGCGAGGCCGACGTGATCGCCTACCACGCGGCGCGGCACGGCCGCAGCATCGCCCGGTCGATCGCGGCCCACCACATGCGCGACGGGCAGATCGAGGAGCTCCTGCAGTATCCGCTGACGACGGAGACGACCGACCACCCCGGCGGCTACCAGGGCGCGCTCGACGACTTCTACGCCGGCTGCGCCGACCGCCTCGCCGCGCACCTGGACGCCGGGCGCGACGTCGTCGTGCTGTGCGAGGGAGACCCCCTCTTCTACGGGTCGTACATGCACATGCACAAGCGGCTCGCGCACCGCTACCCGGCCGAGGTCGTCCCCGGGGTCACCTCGATCGCGGGGGCGTCCGCCGTGCTGGGCCGCCCGCTGGTCGAACGCGACGAGACGCTGACGGTCCTGCCCGGGACGCTGCCCGCCGCCGTGCTGGCCGAGAAGCTGCGCGGCACGGACTCGGCGGCGGTGCTCAAGCTGGGCCGCACGTTCGAGAAAGTGCGCGACGCGCTGGCCGAGGCGGGCCGCCTCGACGAGGCCTGGTACGTCGAACGCGCCACCACCGACGCCCAGCGTGTGGCCCCGCTCAAGGACGTCGACCCGGGGCAGGTGCCGTACTTCTCGCTGGCGCTGATCCCCAGCCCGGCGCAGCTCACGTTCGTGCCGGAGCCCGCCGGACGCACCGGTGCAGGCGAGGTCGCGGTCGTCGGCCTCGGCCCCGCCGGGCGGCCCTGGCTGACCCCGGAGGCCCAGGAGGTCCTCGCCGAGGCCACCGACCTGGTCGGGTATGGCCCCTACGTCGACCGGGTCGCGCCCAACCCCCGCCAGACCCGGCACCGTACCGACAACCGCGTCGAGGCCGAGCGCGCCCGTCACGCGCTCGACCTGGCCCTCGCCGGGGCGCGGGTCGCGGTCGTGTCGTCGGGCGACCCGGGCGTGTTCGCGATGGCCAGCGCGGTGCTGGAGGCCGCCGCCGACCCGCGTTACGCGGACGTCCCGGTGCGGGTGGTGCCCGGCCTGACCGCCGCGCAGGCCGTGGCCGGCCGGGCGGGCGCGCCGCTCGGCCACGACTACTGCGTGCTGTCGCTGTCGGACCAGCTCAAGCCGTGGGAGGTGGTCGCCGGGCGGATCTCCGCCGCCGCCCGCGCCGACCTCGTCCTCGCGATCTACAACCCGGCGTCGAAGACCCGCACCTGGCAGGTCGCCGCGGCCCGCGACCTGCTGCTCGAACACCGCGATCCGGGCACGCCCGTGGTGGTGGGCCGCGACGTCGGCGGCGAGCGGGAGTCGGTCGTGATCACCACTCTGGGCGAGCTCGACCCGGCCGCGATCGACATGCGCTGCCTGCTGATCGTCGGCTCGTCCACCACCCGCGTCGTCGAACGCGGGGACGGGGCGGTCGTCTTCACCCCGCGCCGCTATCCCGCGTGATCGCGTACCCAGGTGACGGCGTCGGCGACGTCCGTCACCCGGGTGACGCCGCCGGGCGTCGCGGGCCGGTCCACCATGACGACCGGCAGCCCCGCCTCGCGCGCCGCGACCAGCTTGGCGCGGGTCTGCTCCCCGCCGCTGTCCTTGGTGACCAGCACGTCGAGCCGGTGCTCGCCGATCAGGGCGCGCTCTCCCGCCACCGTGTACGGCCCCCGGGCGAGGATCACGTGGACGTTCGGGGGAACGGGCGGCTCCGGCGGGTCGACCGACCTCGCCAGGAACCACAGCCCGGTCAGCGGCGCGAACACCGGCAGGCTGCGGCGGCCCGTCGTCAGGAACACACGGCTCCCGAGACCGGGCAGCGCGTCCGCCGCCGCCCGGAGCGACGGCACCCGCAGCCAGACGTCCTCCGGGCCCTCCGACCAGCCGGGACGCCGCAACCCGAGCAGCGGCGTCCCGGTCGCCGCGCACGCGTGCGCCGCCGACTCGCTCATCCGCTGGGCGAACGGATGCGTGGCGTCCACCACGACCCGCGGACCGTGCTCGGCGATCCACCGGGCGAGCCCGTCCGGGCCGCCGAAGCCGCCCGACCTGACCTCGCCCACCGGCAGCCGGGGATCGGCGACCCGGCCGGCCAGCGACGACACCACCCGCAGGCCCGGCAGCGGCGCCAGCTCGGCGGCCAGCGCCCGTGCCTCGGCCGTGCCGCCGAGGATCAGGACGAGCACGCGCGGTCCCGCGCGGCCGAGTAGAGGTGGCTGTCGGGGAACTCGTGCGCCGTCAGCGCCCGCCCCACCACGATCACGGCGGTCCGCCTGATCCCCGCCGCGACCACCTGGTCGGCGATGTCGCCCAGGGTGCCCCTGATGATCTCCTCGTCGTCCCGGCTGGCCCGGGCGACCACCGCCACCGGGCAGTCCGCGCCGTACGCGGGCAGCAGGTCGGCCACGACGGCGGCGATCCGCTGCACGGCCAGGTGCAGCACCATCGTGGCGCGGCTCGCCGACAGCGTCGCGAGTTCCTCGCCGGGCGGCATCGGGGTGGCCCGCGCCGACGTCCTGGTCAGGATGATCGTCTGGCTCACCCCCGGAACCGTCAGCTCCCGCCCCAGGGCCGCGGCGGCGGCCGCGAAGGCGGGCACCCCCGGGATCACCTCGTACGGCACGCCGTGCGCGTCGAGCCTGCGCATCTGCTCGGCGACCGCGCTGAAGACCGACGGGTCGCCGGAGTGCAGCCGCGCCACATCGTGCCCCGCCTCGTGCGCCGCCGTCATCTCGGCGACGATCTCGTCCAGGGTGAGGTTCGCGGTGTCCACGAGCCGCGCGTCCGGCGGGCAGTCGGCGAGCAGGTCGCGCGGCACGAGCGACCCGGCGTACAGGCAGACCGGGGCCGCCTGAAGGGCCCGCAGCCCACGCACCGTGATGAGGTCGGCCGCGCCGGGCCCCGCACCGATGAATCGAACCGTCACTGCTCGCGCTCCTTCCGCGCCGTCCAGATGGTCACCGGCATCAGGGGACGCCACCCGGTGAAGCCGCCCACCGGCGAGGCGCGCTGCACCGACAACCGCACGAGGTCCCCGCCGAGCCGGGCGTGCCACTGGGCGAGAACCGCCTCCGACTCCACGGTGACGGCGTTCGCCACCAGCCTGCCGCCCGGGGCGAGGGCGTCCCAGCAGGTCTCGACCACACCGGCCCCCGTCACGCCGCCGCCCACGAAGACGGCCGCCGGGGCGGGCAGCCCGCCGAGCGCGTCCGGGGCGGCTCCGGTGACGACCCGCAGGCGCGGCACGCCCAGCGCGTCCGCGTTGTGCCTGACGCGGTCCGCGCGGACGGGGTCGCGCTCGACGGCGACGGCCCGGCACGACGGATGCGCGCGCAGCCACTCGACGGCCACGCTCCCGGAACCCGCGCCCACGTCCCAGAGCAGCTCGCCCGGCAGGGGCGCCAGCTTGGCCAGGGTGACCGCCCTCACCTCCTGCTTGGTGAGCTGCCCGTCCGACTCGTACGCCTCGTCCGGCAGCCCAGGCACCCACCCCAGCGGCACCGCCGACGGGACGTCTGTGCAGGCCACCGCCACGACGTTCAGCGCGGGCGACGTCTCGCCGGCCGGCCAGCCCGCGGCCGTGCCGTCGCGGCGGGACTCGGTCGCCGCGCCGAGATCGCCGAACACGGTGACGCGGCTCGCGCCGTACCCCCGCTCGGTCAGCAGGGCGGCGACCAGCGCGGGCGTGTCCGCGCCCGCGCTGAGGACGAGGACGCGACGGCCCGGCGCGAGCGCCGCGGTCAGCGCGGCGAGCGGCCGTCCGACCAGGCTGACGGTCTCGACCTCCTCGGCGGCCCAGCCGAGCCGCGCGCAGGCCAGGGTGGCCGACGACACGTGCGGCAGCACCCGCAGCCGGTCCGGCCCGAGCAGCCGGGCGAGCGTCGCGCCGACGCCGAAGAACATGGGGTCGCCGCTGGCGAGCACCGCGACCGCGCGTCCCGCATGCGCGTCGAGCAGCCCCAGCAGCCCCGCGACCAGCGGCGACGGGTACGGCGCCCGCTCGCAGGCCACCGACGCCGGCAGCAGGGCGAGCTGCCTGGCCGACCCGACCACGACGTCCGCGGCGACCAGTTCGGCGCGCGCCGCGTCGGTGAGACCGGCCCAGCCGTCCGCGCCGATCCCGACGACCGACACGGGCCTCATCGGGGGGGCTTCCTGAGCAGGTAGGTGTCCATGACCCAGCCGTGCGCCTCGCGCGCCTCCGCCCTGAGCCGCCGGATCTCGCCGGCGACCTCGCGCACCGGCCCGGCGACGAGGATCTCGTCCTCGGTCCCGACGTACGCGCCCCAGTAGACGTCGGCGTCGGCGGCCTCCGGCAGGTCCGCGAACGCGCAGCCCGCGTCGAGCATCACCACGATGTCGCCGGCGGCCTCGACGTCTGCGGGCAGGCGGCGGCCGGTCGTGATGTGCAGCGGCCTGGCGACCCTGGTCAGGCTGACGCGGTGCCGCGCGGCCAGCGCCGACACGCTGCTGATCCCCGGGATCACTTCATAGTCGAACGGCTCTCCGCCCCTGGCCAGGACGTCCTCGACGATCGCGATCGTGCTGTCGTACAGGGCGGGGTCGCCCCAGACGAGGAACGCGCCGACGCCGTCCTCCGGCACCTCCTCGGCGATGAGCCGGGCGTAGACGTCGGCCCGGCGGGCCCGCCAGTCGGCCACCGCCTCCACGTACGCGCCGCTCGTGCGGTCACGCTCCGGGTCGCGCGCCTCGACCGTCCGGTACGGCTCCCGCGCGTGGGCCGCGATCAGCTCGCGCCGCAGCCGCACCAGGCCGTCCTTCACGGCTCCCTTGTCGAGCAGGAAGAACACGTCGGTCTCCGCGATGGCCGCGGCGGCCTGGAAGGTCAGGTGGGCGGGGTCCCCGGCGCCGATGCCGATGATCAGGACTCGCTTCATAGGTCACGAGTATGGACCCCGGCTTGACGTACTTATGCGGACGGTGCACGCTCAAGGCGACAAAAGAAGACAGAGGCGACGGTGCGCAGGAACCTGGTGTGAATCCAGGACGGTCCCGCCACTGTGACCGGGGAGTGTCTCCCGCTCGTCACCACGGCCGCGACGGCTGGAAGGTTCGGGCGACACGATGACCCGGGAGTCAGGACACTGACCCGTTGTCCTCCATCACCGGGGCGAGCGACCCCGTGAGGAGAATCACATGGCTCAGCCGGCCGTCCCCGTCTCCCGGCCCCTGCCGGTCACCATCCCCGTACGCGAGATCCTGCCCTGGGCGGTCTTCGCCGCCGTGGCCGGGCTCATCCTGCTCTACTTCGTCGGCGCGGAGCAGGGCGCCACCCACCTCATCAGCGGGCACACCGTGCACGAGTTCGTGCACGACGGCCGGCACCTCCTCGGCTTCCCCTGCCACTGAGGCCCGCCCGATGCCCACCATGCGCTCCCTGCTGGTGCGCGGCATGCTCGTCGGCCTCGCCGCCGCGCTGCTCGCGTACGTCGTCGCCTGGTTCGCCGGAGAACCCCAGGTCGCCGCCGCCATCTCCATCGAGGAGGCCAGGGCGGCGGCCGGCGGAGAGGCCGCCGAACCGGAACTCGTCAGCCGGACCGTCCAGGAGACCGCCGGCCTGCTGACCGCCCTGCTCGTCTACGGCGCCGCCCTCGGCGGCTTCTACTCCATCGCGTACGCCTTCGCCCACGGCCGCCTCGGCGCTCTCGGCGCCCGCGCCACGGCGCTCACCGTCGCCGCCGCCGGCTTCGTCGTCGTGTACGTGACCCCCATCCTGAAGTACCCGGCCAATCCCCCGGCCGTCGGCAACCCCGATTCGATCGGCCGCCGGACCGCGCTGTACTTCGCGATGATCCTCGTCGCCCTCCTGGCGGCGGCGGTCGCCGCGTACGCGGGCCGTTCCCTGTCGTCCCGCCTGGGCACCTGGAACGCAGCCCTGTCGGGCATCGTCGTCTACGCCGTCCTCGTCGGTGTCGCGTACGCCGTGATGCCTCCGATCGAAGAGGTTCCCGACGACTTCTCCGCCAACACGCTGTGGTGGTTCAGAGTGGCGTCGTTCGGCATCCAGTTCGTCCTGTGGGGAGCCATCGGCCTCCTGTTCGGCGGCCTGACCGAACGCTCCCTGCGCCAGGGAACCCCCCGGGAGGCCGGGCTCCGGCCCGCCGCGACGCGCTGAACCGGGTCGGGACCACCCGCTCCGCGTGAAGCGGGTGCGTCACAGGTGGAGCGCGTCGGGGGCGTCGTCCTCGACGAGGAAGCCCCCGGACTGGTGGTGCCAGAGCCGGGCGTAGGACCCCTGGGCCTGGAGCAGCTCGCCGTGGGTGCCCTGCTCGACGACGCGTCCCCGGTCGAGCACGACCAGGCGGTCCATGCGGACGACGGTGCTGAGCCGGTGCGCCACCACGAGTGCCGTACGGTCCTGCATCAGGCGCCACAGGGCCTCCTGGATGAGGATCTCGCTCTCGGAGTCCAGGGCACTGGTCGCCTCGTCCAGCAGCAGGACGGGGGCGTCGCGCAGAATGGCGCGCGCGAGCGCGATGCGCTGCCGCTGGCCGCCGGAGAGCTTGACGCCGCGCTCGCCGATCAGGGTGTCGAAGCCGTGCGGCAGAGACTCGACGAACTCCGTGACGTGGGCCGCCCGCGCGGCCCGGAGGATCTCGGCGTCGGTCGCGCCCGGCCGGGCGAACGCGAGGTTCTCCCGTACGGACCGGTGGAACATGGCGGGTTCCTGCGGGACGTAGGCGATGAGGCCCCGCAGGTCGGCCTGCCTCAGCCGGGCGATGTCCTGACCGCCGATCAGGATCCTGCCTCCGTCCACGTCCATGAGACGCAGCAGCAACCGGGTGAGGGTGCTCTTGCCGCCGCCGGACCGCCCGACCAGCCCGATCTTGGTGCCGCCGGGGATGTCCAGGTTCAGGCCGTCGAACAGCGGCGCACCGCCGGCGTACCCGAATCGCACCCGCTCGAAGCGGACGCTCGCGTCGGCCGGGCGCAGGGGCTGCGGGTCGGCCGGGTCCACCACGGTCGGCGGCGTGAGGAGCAGCTCGGTGAACTGGGCGGCTTCGGTGAGCGTGCTCTCCATACGCCGGTACACCTGGTTGAACTCGAACATGATGTTGATCGCGTTCGTGTAGTAGGTGAACGTCACGACGATGGCCTCCACACCGAGGCCGCCGCGGAGCGCCGCGGCGAGGAGCAGGCCCGCGGCACTGGTGAGCACCGACAACGGGGCGACGACCATGTCCACCCTGAGGTTGTTGTAGTCCCAGGACCGGATGGACAGCCGGCGCTGCTCGGCGATCCTGGCCCTGTGCTCGACGGCCTCGCGTGTCTCGGCGGCGAACGCGCGGACCGTCTCCATGTTGGCCAGCACGTCGGCGACGTGACCCGACACCAGCACCTTGGCCGCCTCACGCGCGTCGACCAGGGCCTGCCGGTGGCGGATGAGCGGAGCGACGAGAACACCGGTGACGACGATGAGACCCACGAGGACGAGCACCAGCAGCGGGTCGTACCGCCACAGCACCACCGAGGCGAAGGCCAGGGGCACCACCTTCGCCATGATCGAGAACGTGAGGGTGTCCATGAACTCCTCGAACCTGGAGGAGAATCCGAGCACCCTCTTGGTCAGCGAACCGGCGAAGTTGTCGTGGAAGAACGCGACGTCCTTGGCCAGCAGCTCGTCCATGCCCAGCACGCCGAGTCGCTCGATGCCCCGGCCGTCGGCGCGGTTCAGGAAGTGCATCCCCGCCCGCCAGAACGCCTCACCCGTCAGAAGCAACGCGGCGAAGCCGAGCACGTAGGGCAGCAGCGCGTCGAAGGAGCCGTCCCGGCCGCCGGAGAGGTGCCCCACAAGGCCCGCCACCGCCAGCGGCGCCAGATAGAACAGGCAGATGTTCCCGATCGCCGGCAGCACCAGCGCGGGAGCCGCGATCGGCCACTGCCGCTTCAGCTCGCCGCAGTAGTACCGCAATGCCAGCAAAAGCGCCGATCTCCGCGCGGATTTATCATTTTCGGCCTCGTCCACCGTCCCGAGCACAGCCATCAGCCCTCCCGAATGCCGATATCGCCCTGGCCATGCTCCCGCAGCCCGTACGGGAGGAGCGAACGATTTTTCGCCGCCCGGCGAATAGGACCGAGGGGTGAACCTCACGCAGATGACCGAAATATTCATTAAGGGAGTTATCAGCTGCGACCTTTCCTTACGGCGGCCGGAGGCGTGCGCGGACGACACGAGATCAGCCTCGGCCGTCACATGGTCCTGAGCTCTGCTCAGCTGATCCCGGATCCGGCCACGCCCGGTGTGGCCCGACGTCTGCCCGGCATCGGGCCATGCCGGCCGGTTCCCGAGCACCCCGAACCGTACGCCGGAACAGCGGAGAGCCGCCCCCGGTGGTGCAAGGGGCGGCTCGGTCTTCCGGCTTCCGGATCCGCTGTGGCCGGTCTGCCTTTGCCTGACTTACCGGTATCCGGCCTTACCGGTATCCGGCGGCGACGATGTTCGCCTGCACCGCGTCCTCGGTGGCGTTCGTCGGGTATCCGGAGGTCATCACGCCCTCGTAGAAGGTGCCGGCGGCGCCGTGGCTGTTGTCACCCCCGATGCCGAGGATGATGGCCCCTTCCTTCTTCATCGGGTTGTAGCCCGAGACGTTGGGGCGCTTGCCGTCGTAGAAGGTGCCGAGGCCGCCCGACTGCGCGTTGCCGCCGCGGATGGCCCAGTGGTTCGGCTCGCCCTTGATGATTGCGGTCAGGTAGCGGTGGCTGATGGTGGGGTCGCCCGCGTTGTACTTCTGGTTGACGCCGGAGAACAGGCCGTTCTCCAGGTCGGCCATGATCCACGGGCCGTTGCCGGCGCCGTAGCCCCAGACCTTGATGTTGCCGAAGTAGATGGCCTCCATCGTGCCGTTGCCGTTGTCACGGCTGTTGGTCTCGGCGTTGCCGTAGTCGAAGCAGCAGCCGCCGTTGTAGTGGGTGCCGTCGAAGATGGCGTACATGCCCTCCGGCTGGTCGCCCTTGGCGACGCCGTTGGTGGCGTTGTTGCGGTAACCCACACCGGGATCCACGTAGACGCCGTACGCCTTGCTGCCGTAGACCGTGGTCGGCGCCTTGGTCGCGGTGGCGAGGTTGTCGTACCCGCCGGGAGCCGGGCCCGAGAAGCCGCCGGGAGGCGCCTGGGTGAGGCGGTTGTTGCGCCCGGACTGGTCGTAGATGATCGTGATGAGGCAGGTCGTGTTCGCGCAGAACGAGTCCTGCGCGGCGGCGTTCGCGGCGCCGCCCGCGCTCAGCACGCCGATGTCCCGGGTGGTGTTGTCCGAGGAGCGGCGCACCTGGTAGAGCGGGCCGTTGTAACTGCCGTACAGGGCGCGGGTCGTGCTGTGCGCCGCGACGCAGGGCGTGCCGCCGGCGGCGTAGATGTCACACGGCCGCGTGCCACCCGGCGGCGGCGAGGGGGTGGACGAGGGCGTCCGCGAAGGAGACGCCGAAGGGGACGCCGAGGGCGAGCCGCCGGGGGACGGGGAGGTGACGCCGCCGGTGCAGGTCACGCCGTTGAGGGCGAAGCTCGCCGGCTTCGGGTTCGAGCCGCTGAAGCTTCCGTTGAACCCGAACTCGGTGCTCCCGCCGCTGGGGATGGCGCCGTTGTACGAGACGTTGGTGACCGTGACCTGGGAGCCCGACTGGGTGTAGCTGCCGTTCCACAGCTGGGTGATGGTCTGCCCGGCGGGGAACGCCCAGGTCAGCCTCCATCCGTCGATCGGGTCGCCGAGATTGTTAACGTTAACACTTGCGTTGAAGCCGCCCGGCCATTCGCTGGCCACCGTGTAGGTGACCTGACATCCGGCCGCGGCCGCCGAGGCCGCGTGGGTTCCCGCCATACCGGCGCCGGCCACCAGAAGGGCGGCGACGGCGACGACTGAGAGTTTCAGGCGCCGACGTAATGAGCTGACGTTTCGCACAGATGTTTCCCATTCTCCGAGATGTGCGTTCTCCGTGGCGTCATCGCCGCGGACGATCAACCCACCTGTTGGGAGTCAGTCCATATCCGATTTTCTGTTAGCGCTAACATTTTTCGGCCGATCACGGATGCGGCTCCGTTCGTGGTGGTGGTGTGCTGCTGAGCCAATCCCGGCGCGGGGCATCAGTCAATCAGGCGGAACCCGGCCGCGTCCTCCGCGCGGCCGCCGACCCTTTTGAAGTGGAACGATGAACCGCGGTGAGGGCCGGCGGTTCACATCCACGCTGAAAGTTTCAGTCCTCCGACCATTCATGGGCTTAGAAGAGCCGTGAGTCAAAAAGGTCATAACAATGATGACCGGTTATCGGACCTTTCGCAACCACCGGGTTGCGGTCGATCGCGATACAGGGTCGCGAGCACAGCCGGCCGCCACTGCCGGAATCGAGATCGGGCCTGACCCTCCGAACCGGAGCGAAGTGTCAGGGCCGAGCGAGGAACTCCGCCGTCGTCGTCGTGAACCGGTGGGCGTCGTCGAGCCAGGGGAAGTGTCCCGCTCCCGGCTGCACGACGAACTCGGCGTGCGGGAACAGCGCCGCGAACGCGGCGACGACGTCCGGCGGCGTGTTGAGGTCGACCTCTCCGGCGAGCAGCAGCACCGGCGCGGTGAACGCGCCCAGCGCGGCGCGGGTGGCCGGTGGGTCGAACGCGCCCGGGGCGCCGAAGGCCGCCGCGGCCTCCTCGTTCCGCCCGCCCTCCTGGGCCGCCTGATGGTCCCGGGCGGCGGCGTCCCAGCGTCCGTAGAAGAAGGGGTCGATGCGCTTCCAGTCGTCGTCGGCGGCGTCACCGGCGACGATCGCCTCGAGAGCCGCGAACGCGGCATCGAACCACGGCTCGTCCCGGCGCAGCCGGGCGGTCGCGAGGCGCGACTCCCCCGTGGCCTCGATGCCGACCGCCCTGGTGCTCGGAGTGATCAGGGCGAGCCGGCGTACCCGGCCGGGGTGCCGGGCGGCGTACAGCGTCGCGAGGTTCGCGCCGGCGCAGTGCGCGAGCAGGTCGATCCGGTCGAGGCCGAGATGTTCGCGCAGCGCCTCGACGTCGCCGACGAGCCGGTCGCAGCGGTAGGAGGACACGTCCTCGGGTGTCGCGGACCGGCCGGCGCCCCGGGGATCGAGCATGAGCAGCCGCCGGTGCGCCGCCAGGCCGCCGAGGTCGCCGAGGTAGTCCGCGCTCTGCATCGGGCCGCCGGGCAGGCAGATCACGGGGTCGCCCGCTCCGGACACGTGGCAGGCCAGAGTCGTTCCGTCATGGGCGGAGTACGTCTGAAGCATGCCCGGAAGCCTGTCAGCGGCGTTTCGGCGCGGGCAACGGATTAACCGCCGATGGGTGCGCGACCCCGCATCCCGGCACGAGCCCCCCGGGACACCGCGTACGCGGTCACGGCCGGCGGTTCTCGCCCGGGGTGACGACGTCGGCGCCTCGCCGCCCCAGCAGTTCGGTCAGCCGCTCGGCGTTGCGCTGGGCGTTGTCGGCGCAGCAGTTGTTGTGCAGCACGTGCGTGGTCACCGCCTGGCCGGCCAGACCCGCGATCCGGTCCGCCCAGCTCCGGAGTTCCTCCTCCGAGTAGAGGTAGCCGAACCGCTCCTCGATGACGCGGCTCGTCCACTTGTCCGAGTGACCGTGCAGGCGGACGACGGCGAGGTCGGAGGTGGTCGCGAGCACGGGCGGGATCGACGACGGATGCCCCTGCGGCATGTCCACCCCGACGTACGGCAGGTCGTTGTCCGCCAGGAAGCCGAGGGTCTCGTCCTGGGCGGCGGGGTCCATCCACGCCCTGTTGCGGAACTCGACGCACACCCGCATCGGCAGGCAGCGGTCCCGGCATTCGAGGATGTAGCGGCGGTTGGCGCTGCCGGGCGGGAACCACTGGGGGAACTGGAACAGCACCGCGCCCAGCTTTCCCGCCTCGTGCAACGGCTCCAGCGCGGAGAGGAAGCGCCGCCACACCTCCTCGACGGCCTCGGTGGGAAGGTCACGCGCGTAGAGCGTGCCCTTGGGCTCCCCCAGCGCGGCCCGCAGGTCCTTGTACAGCGCCGAGGGCCGGGTCGGATGCCCGGTGAGCAGCGAGAACGCCTTGACGTTGAAGGTGAAGTCCTTCGGCGTGCGGTCCCGCCACAGCTCGGCCGTACGCCGGGCCGGCGGGTTGTAGTAGGTGGCGTCCACCTCGACCAGGGGGAACCGGCCGGCGTAGTAACCGAGCCGGGTCTCGGGGGTGGACGCCTCGGGGGGATACCAGCCGGACGCGAGCAGCGACTTGTCCGTCCAGGAGGCCGTACCGATCAGGATCTTGCCCATCCCCCGACCGTAGGCCCCCGCGCGCCGTCGTGGGCGCCGCTCCGGCCGGACAGGCGTCTGCCGAGGCGCTGGCCCGGGGCCTCCACGAGGCGGTACGTCACGTGGCCGAGCGCCACCGTGGCGAGGAAGAACAGCGGCAGGTTCGGCGCGATCCGCAGCAGCAGCGGGTGCAGCAGGTAGAGGGAGAAGCTGATCACCCCGAGGTGGGTGAGCCACCGGGGGAACGCCCGGCCCCGCAGCGCGAAGGCGGCCAGGAAACAGGCCGCCGCGAGCACGATCGCCACCGTGTGCGTGGGGTCGTCCTCGGCGATCACCGCGCAGGCCAGGACGGCCGACAGGACCGCCGCGGCCGTGCGCCACCGGATCGCCCCGCGCTCGGCCCGGTACACCGCCGTCCCGGCGAACATCATCGCCGCGATAACCAGCCCCTGGCCGGCGCCGCCCCGGCTGCCCAGCACGACCAGCGCCAGACCGAGGAGGCCCCCGATCACCGCCGCGGCCCTGCGGACGACGCCGTACGGGCCCGCGGACGCCACGACGGCGAGCACGACGGCGACGGCGAGGACCAGAGCGGCGGCGCCCGCGCGGCCGTTGATCGTCGCGCGCGGCAGCAGCAGGCCGAGGGGCACCGCCGCGAGCGCCAGGACGACGGCGATCGGCGCCGGACGGTGCGCCTGCCGAACGGCGAACAGCCCGGCGACCATCAGGTAGAACGCCATCTCGTAGGAGAGCGTCCACATCACGCCGATCACGGCGGGCAGGCCGAGCAGTTCCTGCAGCATCGTGAGGTTGCCGAGGGCGACGAGCGCGAGCGGACGCCGGTCCAGGCCGGGCGACGGCACGAACGCGCCGGCGTACGCGAGGAGCAGCGCGAGGGCGAGCGCGGCGAGCAGCAGGGGCAGCAGCCGGAAGGCCCGGCCGGTCCAGAAGGCCCGCAGGTCACCGCGCCGTTCCAGGGATGCCGGGATGATGTATCCGCTGACCAGGAAGAAAGCGAAGACGCCCCAGGTGCCGACGTCGACCTTCCCGTCCACTCCCGCCCAGAACTCCGGGACGAAGGTCCAGGCACCGTGGTGCAGGGCCACGCCCAGCGCGGCGACCCCGCGCAGCGCGTCCAGCCAGGCCAGCCGGGAGGGATTCGCCGCCATTCAGGTGACTTTATCCCGCCTTGCTCACGCTGAAGTCGTCGAACGAGACGGTGACCACGTTGCCTCCGGCCTCGGGGACGCGAGCGAGGACCCCCGCCTGGCTGTGCGGGCCCGGCGGCAGCGGATGGGCGTCCTCGGCGTCGAGAACGCGGGTGCCGTCGATCCAGAACGTCAGGTGGGAGCCCCGGCAGGAGGCCTGGAGGCGCACCGCGCGCCCGGCGCTCGGCGGGGCCGCCTTCACCGGCGGCACGACGTCGAGGCTCGTGCCCTCGGACCGCCGCACGACGCGGGCGGTGCCGTCGAGGCCGAGCAGGAACGCGTAGCCGCTGGGAACGTCCTCGTCCCATCGGCACACGAGCCCGAGGCCGCCCTGCCCGGAGTCCTCCCGCGGTTCGGCCGTCACGCCGACCAGCACGTCGCGTCCGGCCGCCGCGTCGTTCTTGGCGGGCACGGGCGACAGCGCGACGTTGTGGGGATCGGTGCTGTCGGCGCGGACCGTGTAGACGCCGCGCTCGATCTCGTAGCCGCGCGTCGTGCGCTGGTCGCCGGCCGCGTCGGGGTCGAAGGTGTAGCCGTCCCAGTTGCCCCGATCGCCGAAGTCGTCGCCGTAGAGCAGGCTCCCGCCCCGGGGACCCGCCTCGCCGCCGCGGGACGCGTACAGGAGGACTCCGCCCGCGACGAGCACGGCCGTCACCCCCGCCGCG
The DNA here is from genome assembly GCF_014161435.1 of Microbispora sp. H10949. Classification (NCBI taxonomy): domain Bacteria; kingdom Bacillati; phylum Actinomycetota; class Actinomycetes; order Streptosporangiales; family Streptosporangiaceae; genus Microbispora; species Microbispora sp. H10949. The sequence goes on from NZ_JABBWZ010000009.1 coordinate 68,410, forward strand.
AGGCCGAGGAGCCACCGCCGCCGCGACGGCGGGTTCCCGGTGTCCGCGCCCGCCGGGATCCCGGCGCCGCCGGAGACGACCGTACGGGCCGGGTCGCCCGGTGCTGTGGTGAACGGTGCCGTGGTGGAAGGTGCCGTGGCGGTGGGTGCTGTGGCCACCGTGGGGGCGTCGTCGCCGGTGAGGGAGCGCAGCAGGGCGGAGGCGGCGGGCCGGGCGGCGGGATCCTTCGCCAGGCACGCCTCCAGCAGCGGCCGGAGGTCGGCGGGCACGCCGGACAGGTCGGGCTCGCGGGCCGAGATGGCCATCAGGATGGCCGGGACGGTCGGCCCGGCGAAGGGCAGGCGCCCGGTCGCGGCGTACGCGATCGTCACGGCCCAGCTGAAGACGTCGGAGGCGGGACCGGGCCGCTGCCCGGCGAGCTGCTCGGGGGCGATGAAGGCGGGCGTGCCCGCCATGCCGCCGCCGGTGACGGTGTGGTCGGCGGCGCTCGCGATGCCGAAGTCGATGACCACCGGCCCCTCCGGGCCGAGGATCACGTTGCCGGGCTTGAAGTCGCGGTGCACGATCCCGGCCCGGTGGATCGCGGCGAGGGACGTCAGCGTGGCGACGGCGAGGCGGTGCAGCCCGCTGCCCGTACGCGGGCCGTCCTCGGCGACCGCCGTCGCCAGCGAGGGCCCGGGAATGTACTCGGTGACGATGTACGGCCGCCCGTGGTGGGACCCGGCGTCGAGCACGCGGGCCGTGCAGAAGAGGGCGAGCCCGCGCGCCGTCTCCGCCTCCCGGAGGAAGCGGCGGCGGCTCGTGGCGTCCGCGGCCTCCCTGGCGTGCAGCAGCTTGATCGCGACCTGGCCGCCCGAGGCGTCCCGCGCGAGGTAGACCGCGCCCTGGCCGCCCTCGCCGAGCACGCCGACGAGGCGGTGGTCGCCGATCCGCTCGGGGTCACCGGGGTCGAGGGGGCGTCGCGGCCCGGCGGGACCCGTCACGACCGGCGGTCGCAGGTGGTCCGTTCCGGCCGTTCCCGCATTCGTCCCGCTCCCTCGCGATGCCGTCGATATGTCGATGGAACAGGCCGGATCCTGTCATATCCGGAGGTGGCCCGGCAGCGAAATCACGCCCCGGCGTACGGACGGCAGGGGATGTGCCTGTGCCACGACGGGTCCCGCAGGTCACGGGCGAGCGGGACGGGGGCGGACCTCGCAGTCCGGCAGGCCCGCCAGCACGGCGGCGAGTTGCCGGGCGTTGGTCTGCGCGTAGTCGCGGTAGCAGTTGTTCATGAGCACGTGCGTGGTGGTCGCCTCCGCGCCCAGGTCGCGCAGCCTCGGCGCCCACCGCCGCAACTCCTCCAGCGAGTAGTGGTAGCCGAAGCGCTCGTGGACGTCGTGGCTGGTCCACCTGTCGCTGTGCCCGTGGAAGCGCACGACCTCCAGGTCGGAGGTGGCCGCGACGACCGGCGGGACCGAGTCCGGGTAGCCCTGCGGCATGTCCACGCACACGTACGGCAGCCCGTACGACCGGAGGAAGTCGAGGGTCTCGGCCCGGTTCTCCTCGCTCATCCAGGTGTGGTTGCGGAACTCCACGGAGATCCGCAGCGGTTCGCAGCGCCGCCTGCACTCCAGGATGTACCGCTTGTTCGCCCGGCCGATCGGGAACCACCGGGGGAACTGGAAGAGCACCGCCCCGAGCTTGCCCGCCTCCAGCAGCGGCAGCAGGGCAGCGCGGAACCGTTCCCAGACCTGCTCGACGATCCGGGGATCGAGGTCGCGGGTGTACAGGTTCTTGCCCGTGCCGCTCGGCCGCAGGTCCTTCGGCAGCGCGCCCGGCCGGGTCGGATGCCGCGTGAGCAGGGAGAACGCCTTGACGTCGAAGACGAACCCCGGGGGCGTGCGCTCGGCCCACAGCCGTACGGTGGCCTCGGCGGGCGGCGCGTAGTAGGTCGAGTCGACCTCCACCAGCGGGAACTCGCCCGCGTAGTGGCGCAGGCGCTCCTCGGGTGTGGTGACGCCGGGCGGGTACCACCCGGACTCCAGCAGCGTCTTGTCCGTCCACGACGCCGTGCCGACCAGGATCTCTCCCATATCTCACGATAAGTCAGGAGAGGTGCGTTGGTTGTGACGCGTGAAGCGTGCGTGGGTCTATGATGTTGGAAAATAAAGCGGCCCCGGCGTGCGGTGGTCGCCGGCCGAAGCTCACCGGAGGTGGCCGATGCTGTCGACCTGGGCCCTGGAGACGTTCGGCCCGCGCGCCGAGCAGATCCGCCGCGGCGTGGCCGAGGCGCTGGCGGTCGCCCTGGAGAACGCCCGGGACGCCCAGCAGACGGCGCGGACCCGGCATCTGCATCCGTTCGGCTTCACGCTGATGTCGCGCAAGTTCGAGGCGCTCGCCCGCGCGTTCGCGGACATGGCGGACGTCGATATCGTCAAGCCGCAGGGCTCCCAGCACGAGCTCGTCGTCCTCGGCGGCAACCTGCTCTTCCCCTTCCGCTACGCGAAGGACCGGTCGGTCAGCGTCGTCAACGCCCGGATCGGCGACGGCAGGCCGTCCGGACTGGTCCAGGCGTTGTTCACCCGGTTCGGCCCGCGGCCCTGGACCGAGCAGCTGACACTGGGCGGCGCCGAGACCGGCATGCCCGAGCCGGTCACCCCGGCCGCCCGGGCTCTGACGCAGCTGCCCGAGGGCACCCGCCTGGTGCTCATCGCGTACGCGTGCAACGCCGGGGCCGGACTGCTCGACGCGTGGTGGGGCGAGGCCGAGCTGCTCGACCGCACCGGCAACCTGCGCTGGCACCACTACGAGGCGATCCCGCTCGCCGGAGCCGCCCTCACGGGAACCCTGCCCACACAGGCCCTGCCGATCGAGACCCTGCCGATCGAGGCGTCCGTCTTCTCCGGGGGCACGATGCCCGCTCCCGAGATGAACCCCCGGTCGCCGTACGAGCGCGCGGCGGCCCTGCCGCCGGTCAGCGAGGCGCCGGCGGAGGCGCCGGACGTCGCCGATGAAGGACGATAGGCCACTCCGGCTGGTCGGAAGTCCGGTCGAGGGGCAGGCCCGAAGGATGGCCGAGGGGCCGGTCGAGGGACCGGACGCGCGGCCGGGCGGGGAGCCGGGCGATGACGCGCCCTCCCGCGAACCCAGCCCGCAGGCGGTGGCGGACGCCTTCGACGGGACCCGGCTCACGCAGGCCAGACGGCTCGCCGCGCTGACCAAGAAAGAGGTCGCCGAGCGCGTCGGCGTGTCGCCCGCCGCGGTCGGCCAGTACGAGGCCGGGGTCACCCGGCCGCGGCCCGACCTGGTGCCGCTCCTCGCCGAGGTGCTCGCGGTCCCCTCGGCGTTCTTCCTGCCGGGCCGCCCGCACGGCAAGCTCGACGGCTCGATGGCGCACTTCCGCAGCCTGCGCTCCACCCGGGCCTACCAGCGGGCCAAGGCCGTCGCCTTCGTCGAGCAGGTCTGGGAGCTGACGTACGCGCTGGAGAAGCGGGTGCGGCTCCCCTTCGTCGACCTGCCGGGCTTCGCCGGGGGCGAGGTCGACTCCGGCACCGCCCTGCCCCGCGATCCGGTGGGCGCGGCCCGCGCGCTGCGGGCCCACTGGGGCCTCGGCGCCGGGCCGGTCAGTCACCTGGTGCGGCACATGGAGTCGCGGGGGATCGTCGTCGTCTTCCCCCGGGCCGACGAGGACGCGGTCACGGTCGACGCCTTCTCCACCTCCAGCCTGCCCCGGCCCATCGTCGTCCTGACGCCCAACCGCTTCGACGACGTCTACCGGCACCGCTTCACCGCCGCCCACGAGCTGGGCCACCTGGTCCTGCACGGCGACGCGGCGGCCGGGGACAGCCAGCAGGAACGCGAGGCCGACTCCTTCGCCGCCGAGTTCCTCACGCCGCGCGACAGCGTCGGGCCGAGCCTGCCCGCCCGCGCCGACCTGCGGCGGCTGGCCGAGTTGCGCCGCGTCTGGGGCGTGTCGGTCGACTCGCTGCTGTACCGGTGCCGGGAGGTCGGCCTGCTGTCCGACTCGGCGGCCGGCCGGGCCTGGCAGCGGCTCGCCGCGCTGCGCGACCAGCCCGGCTTCGCGGCGGAGCCGGTGTCGGGCTACCCCGGCGAGCAGCCCGTGCTGCTCGCCCGGGCCTTCGAGATGGCGGCGGCCGAGACCCGGCTGACCGTGCCCGCGCTGGCGCGGGAGCTCGCCTGGCCGCCGGCGCGGGTGCGTGAGCTCATCGGCCTCCCCGGTCACCGTCCGGAGCTGAAACTGGTCTTCTGACCAGCGGCGACCGCTCCGCCGGCCGCCGCAGCAACGCCGCCCCGAGAGCGCCGAGCAGCGCCGTCGCGGCGAGGACCAGCATGGTCTCCCGGAAACCCGTGAGCGCGGATCCGGTGGCCGCGCCACGGGTGGTGAGGAGCGTCACCAGCAGCGCGATCCCGAACGATCCGGCCAGCCGCTGCACGACGCTGAACAGCGTGTTCGCGTCCGGGACGCGCTCGGGCGGCAGCCCGCCCAGCAGCGAGACGACCAGGGGCTGGCTCGTGAACCCGATCGCCAGGCCGCGCCCGCACAGCAGGAGCGTGGTCAGCCAGACCGGCGTGCCGGCCGAGAGCAGCGCCATGAGACCGGTCGTGACCGCGAGGAACAGCATGCCGGCCACGACCACGAACCGCACCGAGAAGCGCTCGGCCATCCTGGTGCCCGCCGCGGCCGACACTCCCATCGCCAGCCCCTGCGGCAGGAGCGCGAGCCCGGTGACGAGGCCGCTGTGGTGCTGGATCGTCTGGAGATAGAGCGGCGCGAGGAACAGCACGGCGAACAGCACGACGCTCGACACCGCGCAGAGGGCGAGCGTGAGCGCCCGTACGGGGTCCCGGGCCAGGTCGAGCGCCAGGGCGGCCTGCGGCCGGTGGCGCGCCCACAGCACGTAGGCGGCCAGGAGCGCCAGGCCGGCCGGCCAGGAGGGGGTGGCCCACCCGTGCGCCGCCGCCCGCTCCACTCCGTAGGTCGTCAGGCCGAGCCCGGCCGCCAGCAGGACCAGCCCGGGCAGGTCCGGCCGTACGGCGCGGTCGCCCCTCGCTCCGAGGCCGGCCCGGCGGGCCGCCAGCGCGCCGGGCAGGGCGAGCAGCCCGACCGGCAGGTTGACCAGGAAGATGGAGCGCCAGCCGTACGCGCCGATCAGCAGGCCGCCCAGGGAGACGCCCAGCGCGGGCGCGGCGAAGAACGCGAGTCCGGCGGCGAGCGGCACCTTGCCGCCCGCCCCCTCGGCGGCGCCTCCCCTGCCGATCAGCAGGCCGATCGCCAGCGGAATGAGGGGCGCCCCGGCGAGGCCCTGCACGACCCGGAAGCAGATCAGCATGCCGGCGTCGGCGCCGAGCGCGCACGCGGCGGAGGAGACCGTGAACAGGGCCAGGCTCCCGGCGTACGTCGGCACCATGCCGAAGCGCCTGGCCAGGTACGACGTGGCGGCCAGGCCGATCGCCAGGGCGAGCAGGTAGCCGCTCACCGCCCACTGGACGACCTCCAGCGGGCGGCCCAGCTCGTGGACCAGATCCGGCACCGCGAGGTTGACCACCGACGAGTCGATCATCGAGAGCACCGGCCCCGCGACGAGGCCGGCCGACATGAGGCGGGAGGGCGTCGCGCCCGCGGCGTCCGTCACCCCGTCTCCTCCAGCACCGCCTCCAGCTCGGTCAGCCAGAGCAGTTCCAGCCGGAGCCGTTCGACGGTGAAGGCGAGGACGCGCTCACCCCAGGGCGCGTGCGCGGCGGCGGCGGCCAGTTCCTCCTGCAGGGCCAGCTCGTGCTCGACGCGCTCCCGCCTGACCTCGACGATCCTGCGCCGGTCGGCGGCGGGCAGCAGGTCGAACAGCCCGACCCTGACCTGGAACTCCTCGTCCTTCGTCAGCACCTGGGGATCGGCCGTGCGCAGCAGCGCCAGCAGACGTTCACGCCCCTTGCCGGTGATCCGGTAGACGGTCCGCTGCGGACGGCCGGGCGCCACCTCTTCGGCGATCTTCTCGATCTCCCCGCGCTGCTCGAAGCGGCGCAGCGCGGGATAGAGCGTGTTGTTGTTGAGAAGACCGCCCGTCAGGCGCTCCATGTACTTCTTGATCTCGTAGCCGTGCTTCGGCGCGGTGAGCAGGCCGCGCAGGATCATTATGTCGGAGTACACCCGTCCAACATAACCTAGGTTAAGTTAACCCACCACTCCTTCGTGCCGGGCAGCGGGTCAGGCGACAGCCTGGCTCTGCACCACCTGGTCCTTCAGCGGGGCGAGGGCTCCGGCGATGGCGCCGATCGTCTCCCCGTCCACCCCGCACGACTCCAGCGCGCCGGCCAGGTGGACGACCACCTGGTCGAACTCCTCGGCGGTGATGCCGAGCCCGGCGTGCGCCACGTCCATCGACTTGCCCCGGTACTCCTGCGGGCCGCCGAGCGCCGCGGCGACGAAGCTGCGCTGGTGCGCCTTCAGCTTGTCCATGTCGACGTCCGCGAAGTATCCCCGCAGCATCGGATCGGCGACGACCCGCCGGTAGAACTCGTCGACCACGGCCGAGACCGCGGCCGACCCGCCGATCTGATCGAAGATGGACGGCATACCGATTTCCTCCCGCGTCTGTGTGACCTCCTCGCCGAGGATCGACACGGAAGGTTACAGCGCGATTACCATCCGGAAATACGTGCGTAGCGGCCCGCTCACGCGGTCGACACGTTCGACCCGGAACGGTGCCCGCACCCCCGAGTGCGGGCACCGTCGTCCCGGAAGGCCGGCAGAAGGACGGCACCCCGAAGGACCGGTGCCGTCCGGAAGAGCCGGTGCCGCCCGGAAGGGTCAGCGCCCTCCCGCGCTCTGGAGCGCGTCACGGATCGCGGCGTAGGCGGGCTTCGGCTGGAGGTTCTCGTCGTACGGCAGCGCCGCGCCCTCACCCTGGAAGACGGCGGGGATCCAGGAGTACTTGTCGGTGTAGTCCCAGACGGTGATGCCGACGCAGCGGCGGACGGCGAGGCAGGCCTTGGTGACCCTGGCGTACCAGTCGGCCTGGGTGGCGAGCTTGGTCGCGTCGGCCGGCAGGTACATGCGGATGTCCAGTTCGGTGACGGCCACGTCCAGGCCGAGGTCCGCGAAGCGCCGCAGGTTCTGCTGGAGCGTCTCCGGATAGCCGTACTGCAGCGCGAGGTGTCCCTGGAAGCCGACGCCGTCGATCGGCACGTGCTGGGCCTTGAGCGACTTCACGAGGTTGTAGTAGGCGTCGCTCTTCGGCCCGATCGCCTCGATGTTGTAGTCGTTCAGGTAGAGCTTCGCGTGCGGGTCGGCCTGGTGCGCCCAGCGCAGCGCGTCGGCGATGTATCCGGGACCGAGCGTCCGGTAGAAGATCGTGTCGCGGTAGGTGCCGTCCTCGTTGAACGCCTCGTTGACGACGTCCCACGAGTAGACCTTGCCCTTGTAGTAGCGGGCCACGGTCGTGATGTGCTTCTTGAGGATCGCCCGGAGCTGGTCGGCGGTGAAGGTGCCGTTGTTCAGCCAGTCGGGCAGCTGGTTGTGCCAGACCAGGGTGTGCGCCCGGAACGACATGTGGTGCCTGCGGGCGAAGTCGAGCACCTGGTCGCCCTGGGTGAAGTCGAACACGCCCTGCTGCGGCTCGGTGGCGTACCACTTCAGCGCGTTGCCCGCCGTCGTGGAGTTGAACTCGCTGCCGAGGATGCCGAGGTACGCCGTGTCGGAGAACTCGGGGTTGTCGGTGGCCGAGCCGAAGTAGCGGTGGGTGTCCGCGGCCAGCCGGCCCAGCGTCTTGTCGCCGTGCCGGTCGGGTGCGGCGGAGGCCGGCGTCGCCGCGATCGCGGTGACGAGCCCGGCGGCGGCCAGTGCGGCGGCGAGTCTGTGCGACATGAGGAAGGTCCTCCGGTGGGGGTACGTGGGCGGACGTCCAGATCCACGAGCGAGGCCGTCCGAAACGTTTCGGAATGTTTCCCTAACTTTCTGGTGACGTACCCTACGAATCCTTCACTCGTCGGTCAATACGAAGTGACAAATCCCGTTTCGAACAGCGAGAATGACGTTGGACGACTTGACAGACGTCCGAAAGTTTCAGCTCCGCGCCCTTTTCAGGGGTAAGGGTGCGGAAAGGGAAGGGGAGGGCCGGATCGTCCCGGCCCTCCCCTTCGTACGACCCGGTCAGGGTTCCAGGCTCTCCGGGATGGAGTCGGAGCGGCCCGCCGGGCGCTCGGTGCGGCCCCGGGCGTCGTAGATCTTCACCCAGTGGACGCCGGGCAGCCGCTTGAGCGTGGGCATGATCTCGTCGGCGACGGTGAACGCCGACCCGCCACTGCCGACGGCGCCGGTGAGCCGTACGTGGGCGACCCCGCCGCGGACGACCACGGACCGGAAGCCGGTGGCCCCCGAGGCGACGAAGCGCAGCCCGGCGGCGTACTCCGCCCGGGTCGGCCCGGCGAACAGCCGCTGGAGCGCGCCACGGGCGGTGGCGGGCGCCACCACCGGCCGCCGCACCGCCCTGGTGTACGGCTCCCGCCCCGCGTGATAGCGGCGGGAGTCGAGGAAGTGGACGCCGACCGGCACGGTGCGGTGCGGCGTCCTGATGTCCACGACCACCCGGCTCGGACGGGTGAGCGTGTAGACGCGGTAGGGGGCCTTACGCGCCAGGCCGATGCCGAACGAGAGCACCGCCTCGAAGTCGCCCGCTCTGACGACCTGGAGAACCCCGGGCAGCGCGAAGGTCTCACGGGCGGGACCGTGGGTGGAGGCCCCGCTCCCGTCGTGGCCGACCGCGCGCTCGAAGCGCAGGGCGAGGATCGCGTCGCCGGCCACCGGGATGGTGGCGCCCGATCCGTCGGCGATCAGCCGGGGCACGTAGCCGGCGCTCCGCCGCGCCGGGAGCGGGCCGCGGAACTCGAAGACGACCCGGTCCAGGCCGGGGTGGTGCGAGGCGCGCACGCCGACCAGGGTCGCGACGGGCGCGGCGGCCCGTAGCGCGGAGGCCGGGGCCGCGGAGGCCGGCGCGGCGGCCGCCGGGACCGCCGGCAGGACCGCCAGTGTGAGGGCGCTCACCAGCGACGTGGCCGAGGCCGCGAGCGAGCGCATGGGAGGCAGAAACATGAGGGCTCCTCTGCCGGGTTCCTTTCGCGGGAGTGGGGGACCCGCACGGGCCGGACCGTTCCAACGGCCCGGCTCCTAACTGGAGTATCTCCATATCGCCACGGCCTTCGGCGTGACAGACGTGTCACTTTCGGCCGCACTTTTCTACCCGGTCGACGAGAAGGCCGGCGCCGATCCTGCGTACGCGGAAAAGGGAGCGCCGCCGGAGGGACGTCTCTCCGGCGGCGCTCCTTATTCGGGGGGTGTCAGGCGTGGTGGTGTCGTCAGGCGTTGGTGCAGGCGGTGCCGTTCAGCGTGAAGCCGGTCGGGTTGCCGTTCGAGCCGCTCCAGGTGCCCTGGAAGCCGAACGAGATGCTGCCGCCCGCGCCGACCGAGCCGTTGTACGACAGGTTCTTCGCGGTGACCGAGGACCCGTTCTGGGTCACGGTGGCGTTCCAGGCACTGGTGATCTTCTGGCCGTTCGGGAAGTTGAAGCCCACGGTCCAGTTGTTCACCGCGCTGGAGGGGGTGACGGTGACGTCGGCGGTGAAGCCGCCCTGCCACTCGTTCTTCGTGTACTTCACCTTGCAGCCGCCGCCGTTGCCCGGGTTGCTCGGCGACGTCGTCGGCGTCGAACTCGGCGTCGAGCTCGGGATGGTGCCGCCGATGCTGTAGGAGAAGTTGTTGACGGCGAGGCCGGCGCCGCCCACCCAGGGCTCGAATCCGGCCTGGACGCTGGTGAGGTACCACGACCGCTGGCCGTAGCCCCGGTTCACGGTGTCGTCGTAGAAGTCGCGCACCGCGAAGCTGATCGAGTTCGTCGGCGAGGTCCGCACGTAGGAGATGACGTTCCAGCCGATGTTGCCGAACCAGACGTCCCAGGTGGCGCCGGCGATGTTGGCGGTGCCGACGCGGGATCCGACGGGCTGCACCGACCCGGTGTGGTTGAGCCACACCATGATCTCGGCGCCGGTGTTCTGGCCGTCCCGGCGGGGCGTGGGGTCGAACCAGATGTCGTACGCCGCGTCGTAGATCCCGGAGCCCGGGTAGCTCATGCTGACGCTGGTCTGCACCGTGTTGAACTGGCTGTTGCTCGCCTGGAGAGGCAGGCCGCTGTTCGTGGAGCAGTTGGCGTAGTGGCAGCCGGCGTAGATGGCCGGATAGGCCGCAGGGGTGCCGCCCGTGTTGTTGTGCTGCGCCTGCGTCACCGTGAAGCCGGTGTTCGTGACGTTGATGCACTGCGTGGCGCTGCTGCCCCACACGTTGTTGATGACGACGTACTTCCCGTTCTGGACGGTGGTACTGCCGTACTTGTCGCAGATCACCGTGTCTGCGTGCGCCGCCTGACCGACGACGAGCGACGCGGCGACGGAGCCGAGCATGGCGAGGCTCGCCGTGATCATTCGCATCTTCATGACCCGGACCATAGACACTTGACCATGGACCGCAACATGAGTTGATTTGGTCGACAAACTGGACGAAACCGCAACCAGCCACAACGCCGTGACGGTAGGTGAAACTTTCACCTACACCTCTGCCACTTTGTCTGTCAATGCACCACCCGCGTACGGCGGCCCGAGGCGAGGCGCAGCCGCACCAGCGTCGGGAGACGGCGCAGCCCGAGGGTGGTGCGCAGGCCGGGGACGGCCTCCTCGTGCAGCCGGGTGACCAGCGCCCCGAGGTCGGCCGGTGCGACGGCGGAGACCCCGAGATCGAGGTGCGGGTCGTCGGAGGGGCCGCGCAGCACGGCGTGCGCCCTGCGCACGTCCGGGTACGCGCTGACCTGCTCGGCCAGGGCCGCGCTCGCCGGGTAGGCGTCGACCTCCGTCACGCCGGAGGCCCCCGACTCCAGTCGCAGCCGCCTCGGCCGGTCGACCCGGAGCAGCGCGAGCAGCCAGGCCAGCCCGACGAGCGCGAGCACCACACCGGCCGCCGCCACCACCGGCCAGAACCAGGGGGTGGTCGCCGCGAAGGACGTGGTCCCCGCGTCGAGCACGGGCCGCCGCGCGGCGTCGCCGCCGAAGGCCCCGAGCGCCCGCGCCAGCGCCAGGCCGCCCGCGGCCAGCAGGACCAGCCCGAACAGCGTGAGACCCGCCCTGTTGCCCTTGGACGGCTTCGTCGTCATGCCCTGCCTCCTCTTCGTCCTTTGGTTCCGGTGGCCTACGTGGGGCCGTGGACCCGGACCCGCAGGGACACCGGGTGAGCGGGGGCGAGCCGGGCGATCTCCTGCTCCGCCACCGCGCGGACGCGCTCGCGGAGGATGGCGGTGTCGCGCAGGTCGGTCCGGACGGTCACGTCCGCGTGCCATCCGCGCACCCGTGCGCCCGCCGCCCGCACGCCGTCCACACGGCCGGCCGCCCCGCCGAGCACCCGCGCGAGCGCGCGGCGCGGCACGCCGACCACCAGGTCCGGATCGGCCGTACGCAGCGCGACCAGCCGTCCCCGCCCGGGCACGGCCGCGATCAGCACCAGCACCAGCCCGATCAGGGCCAGCGCGGCGGCCACCGCGAGCGCCCGGTCGTCGTTCCACGCCGTGGTCCTCGCCCACCCGGCCACCTGCTCGTACGGCACGACCCTGACGGGACGCCCGAGCGCCGCGGAGATCACCTCGACGGCGGTCAGCACCCCGATCGCGAGCAGTGCGAGCGCGGCGACCGCGGCTGGCAGGCCCCGGCCGGGCCGGAAGGCCCGTTCGGCTCCCGCGCCGTCGAACCCCCGCACCGGCACGAAGAGCGGGGTCTTCTCAGACCGGCCTCCGCCTTCGTTCATCCCCACTCCTCTGCTCGGGCACGAGCCCGACGACCTCGATGTCCACGTTCTCCACGGTGACGCCGGTGAGCTCGCGGACGCGCCGCCGGACCCGCTCGCGGATCTCGCCGGCCACCCGCGGCACCGGCGACGGGTAGCGGACGGTGACGTCGCAGCGGACCGCCGCGACCATCCCGCTCAGGGACGCCGACACGTGCGGCGGCTCCGTCACGTGCTCCTCCTCGCCCACCACCCGCTCGACGATCTTCGTGAGCGCGCGCTCCGAGATCGTCGTCGTGCCGCGCTCGGCCGGGAGGCTCACTGCCGTCTCGGGTGCATCTGAGGCATGCGTACGCCGCCTTCGAGCACCATGCCGACGAAGAACCCGACGATGCCGAGGACCAGGACGATGAGGAACGCGTTGAGGCCGCCGAAGGCCCCGACCACCCCCAGCACCGTGCCGAACAGCAGCCCCGCGAGGGCCCAGACCGGATACCCTTCCATGATCATTACTTCCTTCCGTCGGATGTGACCAGGTCGGCGATCGCGACGTCCATCCTGCGGCCCGCCGCGAGGTCGCCGATGGCGTCGCGGATCAGTTCGGCGACCTCGGGGAGCGGCCTGCCGTACCGGGCGACGACGTGCACCTCGATCACGTCGTCCCGTACGGCGACGCCCGGGACGAGGTCGCCGGGGAGATAGGTCGCCACCGCGCCGAACGGCCCCCTCGACAGGCCGGCGACGTCGGGGCAGGACAGCACGCGTTCGGCGATCCGCCGGGCCGGCGCCAGAGGTACGGCGGCCTCCCGGTCGCCGTCCTCCCGGCTCGCGACCGCGTCACCCTGACCGGCGCTCACTGGACCCGCGGTTCCCCGTCGGCGGGCGCCGACGACTCCTGCCGGGGGAGATGGACGTCGTCGACGGCGACGTTCACCTCGGTGACCTCCAGCCCGCACATGCGCTCCACGGCGCGGATCACGTTGCCCCGTACGGCCTGCGCGAGGTCGGGGATCGCGACGCCGTACTCGACGACGAGATGGATGTCGGCGGCCGCCTGCCGCTCGCCCACTTCGACCGACACCCCTTTGGTGACGCCGTCCTCCGCGCCGAGCACGCCCTTGATGGCCCCGAACGCGCGGACCCCGCCGGCGCCGAACTCGTGGACGCCTTCGATCTCACGGGCGGCCATCCCGGCGATCTTGGCGACCACCTCGTCCGCGATGGTGGTGCGCCCGCGCTCGGTCATCAGGCTGGAGCCGCCCTGGCCTCCGTGCGGTCGGACGGGGGCCTGCTCCGCGGTCGCGGACGACGTTCTGGTCTCGGTCATGTGACTCCCCCGCTTCGCGCGCGCGGCAGATACGGCCGCTTCCCGCCGATTCACGGCCGTAATACCCGATTCGCGCACAGTAATCGTGCGAGGTGAGGCGAGGTTACGCCATCGGAAAGTCTCGAACACACCAAGACCACGGAGCTGGCCACAGCTCCGGGCATGGCCGTGGCCCATGCCCTAAGAGAGGGGTTATGGCATCCCAAAACTGTCCGCTATGTCCTCGATTGAGTTTTTGTGTCACCTTCTAGGGCATTCATACCGTTCGATTGGATCGCAGCGCCGCGCGGCGAGACGGGCGACACGACCGGCATCGGCGCTCCGGGCCGGCCAGTAGGAGGCGCGATCATGAAAGACGGATTGAAGGTGGCGCTGGCCGTCATCGCGGGCTACTACCTGGGGCGGCATCACAAGCTGCGCTTCGCGCTGGTGCTCGCCCTGGCCATCCTCGCCGCCCGCCTGCGCGGAGAGGGAGCCGCCGGCGCCCTCCTTGAGCAGGTGCCCAAGATCCTCGGCGGGGCCGCCCCCGACCTCAGCAAGATCACCGAACGGGTCCGCGGCGATCTGGTGGACATCGGCAAGGCCGCGGCCAGGCGCGCCACCAGCCGGCAGATCGACACGCTCAGCGACAAGCTGCACGAACGCGCGGAGGCGCTCCGGCAGCCCCGGGGGCGCGGCCGGGCCGCGGAGGAAGAGGAAGAGGAGCGCCCGGAGGAGCCCCGCCGCAGGCCGGGGCGGGGGCGGGCGCGACGGGCCGAACCCGAGCCCGAAGAGGCCTACGAGGAGGAAGAGGAGTACGAGGAGGAGCCGTACGAGGAAGAGGAAGAGGAGCCCGAGCCCGAGCCTGAGGAGAGGCCCAGGCCCCGAGCCCGGTCCGCCCGGCCCGTGACACGGACCCGGAGGTGAGCCCATGACCGAGGAGACACGGGAGCGGGCACGGGAATCGGAGGAGACCGCGCTCCCCACCCAGCGCCTGGGCCAGGAGGTCCAGAACCTGCTGACAGCCGCGGCGGAACGCGCGCTGTCCGGTGTGGCCGGGAGGGTCGACCGGGTGGCCGGCCGTCTCACCGACTACGTGGAGCAGGGCGGCACCGGCCTGTTCGACGCGGTCACCGGGAGGCAGCGGAACGGCGGTCCCGGAGCGCTCGGCAACCTGACCGGCAGGCTGACCGGCGGCGAGGGTGGCCGGGGGCTGCTGCGGTCGCTCTCCGACCGCCTCGGCGCCACGGGCGGAGGCGGCCTGCTCGGCACCCTCACGGAGGCACTGACCGAGGGCGGCGGCGGTGGCGGCGGTGGCAGCCACCCCGTACGCGCCGCCCTGTTCGCCTACGGCAAGGAGAAGATCAAGGGCCTGTTCGGCGGCGGAGGCAAGGGCAAGGGAGGCAAGGGCAAGAAGCTGAAGCTCACCAACATCGTCGAGTCGCTCGACATCGGCGCGCCCCTCCGCGTGGTCTACAACCAGTGGACGCAGTTCGAGGACTGGCCGGGCTTCATGAAGAAGGTCGAGACGGTCGAGCAGAAGTCCGACGAGAAGCTCGCGTGGAAGGCCCAGGTCTGGTGGTCGCACCGCACATGGGAGTCGACCATCGTCGAGCAGGTCCCGGACAGCAGGATCGTCTGGCGGTCGCAGGGACCCAAGGGCTGGCCGGACGGCTCGGTCACCTTCCACGAGGTAACACCCGAGATGACCCGGGTCCTGCTGGTGATCGAGTACAACCCGCAGGGCCTGTTCGAGCGCATCGGGAACCTGTGGCGGGCCCAGGGCCGCCGGGTCCGGCTGGAGTTCAAGCACTTCAGGCGGCACGTCATGACCAACACCCTGCTGCACGCCGACGAGATCGAGGGCTGGCGGGGCGAGATCCGCGACAGCAAGGTCGTCAAGGACCACGAGACGGCCCTCCGGGAGGAGCGCGAGCAGGAGGAGGGCGAGGAGGCTCCCGAAGCGGCCGGCGAGGCGGCGGAGGAGGCCCCCGAAGAAGGCGCGGAAGAGGCGGCGGAAGAGGGCGCCGAGGAGGAGCCCGAAGAGGAAGAGGCTCCCGAGGAACTCGAAGAGGAAGAAGAAGAGGGCGAGGAGGAGGAGCCCGAAGAGGAGGAGCCCGAGGAGCCCGAAGAGGCCGAGGAGGAGCGCGAACGCGCACCGGCCCGCGCCGAGGCGGGCGGAAGGGCCAGGGCCCGGGTGGTCGCGCGGAGGCGCGCGCCGGAGCGGGAACCGGAGGAACGGGAACCCGAGGAACGGCGGACCGCCACCCGGACACGCGGCGCCCGGACCGCCGAACCCGAGCGGCGGGGCGTCCGGACGCCCGCACGGCGGCGTGCGGAGGGCGCCGGGACGGCCGAGCGCGGCGAAGGCGAGCAGACGCGCGGGGGCGAGGAGGCCGGCGAGCCCGAGCAGCCGGCGCGGCGCCCGGTCCGGCGCCGCCGGCCCCCCGAATGAGCGACGCGGGAGAGTCACGCGGGTCGGTGACGCGCGGGACACCGTGACCAGGGCAGGACACAAGGAAAGGAGGGAACGCCCATGACGGTAGCCGTTCCACCGGCGGGTGGCGGCGGATTGCCGGGCCGGTCATCGGGATCCGGCCTGGCGGACGTCATCGACACGATCTTGGACAAGGGCCTCGTGATCGACGCCTACGTGCGGGTGTCACTGGTCGGGATCGAGATCCTGACGATCGACGTGCGGGTCGTCGTCGCGAGCGTCGACACCTACCTCCGCTTCGCGGAGGCGGTCAACCGGCTCGACATCGCGGCACAGCAGAAGGGGCTGCCCGACCTCCTGTCGGAGGCCCCGCGGAGCATCGCCCGCGGCAAGTCCAAGGGCATCGCGCAGGGCGTGCTGGAGGCGGCCGGGGAGAAGCTGCAGGACCTCATGACGAACTACGGGGAGGAACCCGCCCCGCGGGCCCGCCGCCGGCGACGGGAGGAGGACTGAGATGACCCGCGCCATCAGGGAATCCGGGCCCGGCGACCAGGCCGAGGCCCGTCCGGACGTCGCGTGCTACGTCTACGGCATCCTCCCCGAGGACGTCGAGATGACCGAGGACGCCCTCGGAGTCGGCGATCCCCCGGCCAAGGTCCGGATCGTCCGGCACGGCGAGATCGCCGCGCTGGTGAGCGACGTCGACGTGGACCGCCCGCTCGGCCGGGCGCAGGACCTCGTGGCCCACGAGCGGCTCCTCGACGACGTCGCCGCCGAGGTCCCCGTGCTCCCCCTGCGGTTCGGCGCCGTGATGACCACGCCGGAGGCGGTCGTGGAGGAACTGCTGACCCCGCACCACGACTCGTTCGCGGCGGCGCTCAAGCAGATCGAGGGCCGCTCACAGTTCGTCCTCAAGGCGCGGTACGCCGAGCAGCCGGTGCTGATCGAGGTGCTGTCGGAGAACGCCGAGGCCAGACAGCTGCGTGACCGGATCAGGCAGCTGCCGGAAGAGGTGACGCGGAGCGAACGGATGCGGCTCGGCGAGCTGATCACGCACATCATCGCCGCCAAGCGGGAGGCCGACACGCAGGCGGTCGTCGAGCGGTTCGAACCCGTCACCGCCGGAGCGGTCGTACGGGAGCCCAGTCACGAACGCGACGCCGCGCACGTGGCGTTCCTCGTGGAGAACGACCGCTGGGACGACTTCGAGCGGGCCGTCGAGGAGTTGCGTGCCGACTGGGGCGCCCGGGTCGAGGTCCGCCTGCTCGGACCGATGGCGCCGTACGACTTCGTCGTCAGCTGATTCGTCACCATCCGAAGGGAGGCCGCCGTGGGACTGATCAGTCTGCTGTTCACCTGGCCGCTCGCCCCTGTGCACGGAGTCATCCGGCTGGGCGAGCTGATCCAGCAGCAGGTCGAGCACGAGCTGAAGGACCCGGCGGCGGTGCGGCGGCGGCTGGAGGCCGTCGAGGAGGCCAGGCGCTCGGGACAGATCTCCGAAGAGGAGGAGGCCCAGGCCGTGGAGGAGATCCTGCGCCTCATGAGCGGGACGCGGAGAGGGTGACGTCCCGTGCCTCCGCGGCGCAGAGACCGCTTCGACGAGGACACCGGCGAGGAGGAGCCGCGCCGGCGGCGCCCGTTGAACGCGGCCTCGGCCGGTCGGCTCGGCCTGCGGTACATCGCCGACCTGACGGCCAAGGACACCGAGGGGATCACGCTGGTGGAACCCCTGGAGGACGGCTGGGTGGTCGACGTCGAGGTCGTCGAGGACCGCAGGATCCCGTCCTCCAGCGACATGCTGTCGACCTACGAGGTGCAGGTCGACGACGACGGCGACCTCCTGTCCTACCGCCGCACCCGGACCTACCGGCGCGGCACGGGCGCGTTCGGCGGTGGCGCATGACCGATCCCCGCTCGCGTCCCGTGCTGCGGGAGTCGTACGCGCCGCCGTCCCCCATGTCCCGGGAGTCGGCCAACCTGGGCGACATCCTGGAGCGGGTGCTCGACCGGGGCATCGTCATCGCGGGCGACATCCGGGTGAACCTGCTGGACATCGAGCTGCTGACGATCAAACTGCGGCTGGTCATCGCCTCGGTGGACACCGCCCGGGAGATCGGCATCGACTGGTGGGAACGCGACCCGTGGCTCAGCGGCAAGGACCGGGAACTGGTCGAGGAGAACCGCCGCCTCCGCGAACGCCTCACCGCGGTCGAGGAGCGCCTGCTCGCCTGGGAGGACCGGGTGGAGCTGGAACCGGGCGAGAGCCGGTACGAGCGCCCCGGCGACCAGGCGGACGCCGCGTCCGCCGGAACCCGCAGTGGACCCGGAACTTACCGGGCACCCGGAACCGCCGCGGGCGCCGCCCGCCGGCCCGCGCGCCCGCGCGGCACGGAGCGCGACCGTGACTGACCACGCTCCCGCCGGCGTGACCCGGCCACCACCGCCCAGCCCGGCCGACGCGCCGCGCGCCGGCAGCGGGTTCAGGCCCGGACAGGGCGTCTACCTGTACGCGGTGACGCCCGGCGAGGCGCCGTACGCGGGCGAACCGCACGGCGGTCTCCCCGGCGGCACACGCGGTGACCTGCGGGGTGTGGGGGGTGGTGCGGTGCGGCCGGTCGCCCGGGGCGGTCTCGTGGCCTGTGTCAGCGACGTGCCGCTCGACCAGTTCGGCGAGGAGCCGCTGCGGCGGCACCTGGAGGATCTCGACTGGGTCGAGGATGTCGCCCGCGCCCATCACGCGGTCGTCGAGACCCTGGCCGCGGCCGGACCGACCGCTCCCGTGCGCCTCGTGACCGTCTACACCGGCGACGACCAGGTGCGTGACCTGCTCGACCGGCGGCACGACGACTTCGCCGAGATCCTCGCCCGCGTGGCGGGCCGCCGGGAGTGGGGCGTCAAGGCGTACCTGCGCCGCGAGACGGCCCGGCCCGCGGCCACTCCCCCGGAGGAGCCGTCCGCACCGTCTCCGGCCCGCGCCCCGGCCGAACCCGAGGGAGGCGGTCCCGGGGCGGCGTACCTCCGCCGCCGCAAGGAGAGCCTGCGGGGCCGGGAGGACCTGTGGCGCGCGGCCGCCGAACGGGCCGAAGAGCTGCACGCCGCGCTGGGGCGGCTCGCCGTGGCGAGCCGCCGCCACCGGCCGCAGGATCCCCGGCTGTCCGGAAGGAGCGAGTCGATGCTGTTGAACGGCGCCTATCTCGTGGACCCGGCACGCGAGGAGGAGTTCGCCGCCGTGGTCGCCGCCCACAGCGACAGGTTCCTGGACGCCGAGATCACCGGCCCGTGGGCGCCGTACTCCTTCACCATGATCGACCTTGGGCCGGATCAGGACGGCGGCGTCCGGTGACCCCGGACGGCCTGCCGCGGTTCGCGCCGGAGCGGTCGCCGGGCAGGGTTCTCGCCGCCGAGGGCCGCCTGCCGCCCGAGCGGGTGGCGCTCGTCGACATCCTCGACCGGCTCCTCGCCGGCGGCGTGGTGATCACCGGTGACATCGTGCTGTCGATCGCCGACATCGACCTCGTCCGCATCTCCCTGCGGGCGCTGCTCGGCTCCGTACGCGGCACCGAACCCTTCGATCCACTCGGTCAGCCGTACGCCGAGCGGGAGGCCGGCCGCCTCGGGACGGAGAGACGGGAGGGAGAAGATGACCGCTACGGGTGGTGAGGCCGGGGAGAACCCGTGGAACGCCTTCGCCGACAGCCCGGCGAACGGCCCGGTGCAGAGCTCGTCGCAGGGCCCGTCGATCGGCCCCGCAGACGGCCTGGGGAACGGCCCGTCGCGAGGGCCGTCGGACGACCCGGCGGACGCCGCGGGCCCGTGGCGGATGGGCGCCGTGCCCGGGACGGCCGCCGGGGAGTGGAGCCGGAACCCGCGCACCGGGCCGGACACCTGGCGTCTCAACACCGATCCCGAGGCGGTGCGGCGTGACCTGAGCCGGCTCGTGCTGACGCTCGTCGAGCTGATCCGCCAGCTCGTGGAGCGGCAGTGCGTGCGGCGGATGGACCAGGGCGACCTGTCCGACGAGCAGATCGAGACGCTTGGCCTGACCCTGATGCGCCTGGAGGAGGCGATGACCGAGCTGTGCGAGCGGTTCGGCCTGTCCCTCTCCGACCTCAACCTCGATCTCGGTCCCCTCGGCACGCTGCTGCCCACGGACACCCCGTGAGCATCCGTACGTGTACGACCAGGTCGAAGGGGTACGCGGACGAGACCGGGGGTCGGAGGGAGCCGTCATGAGGATCGTCGGCCGGGACGAGGTCAGGGCCCTGCTGGAGTCGCCGTCGCCCGACGCGACGCTCGTGCTGGTCGGCGGACGGTGCGAGATCGTGCCCGAGGCGCGGGCCGAGGGCCTGGTGATCGTCAGCAGTCGCGACCTCCGGATCCAGACGGGGGACGGCCCGGTCGACGACCGGCGGGTCGACGAACTGGCCGACCGCCTCGACACGCTGGCCCGCGAACTGGGGGGCTGACGGCCCGCCGGGGCGACCGGCATGCCCGGGGGGAGCACCTGCGGAAACACGTGGGCGGAAAGCACGTGGGGGGAAGCACGTGGGGGAATACGTTGGGGAGTGGTTCGACGCGTCCGCGTACGGGCGGGCGATCGCGGACATCTACGACGAAACGGCGCAGCGGCTGCCCGTCGAGCCCGTGATCGAGACGATCTCCCGGCTGGCCGGGCGAGGTCCGGTGCTGGAGTTCGGCATCGGCACCGGCAGGCTGGCGCTCCCCCTCGCCGCCCGGGGCATCCCCGTGGCGGGCGTCGACGGCTCCCCCGAAATGGTGAAGATCCTGCGGGCCAAGCCCGGTGGCGACAACGTCCCGGTGACCGTGGGCGATTTCTCCGAGGCACGGGTCGAGGGCGTCTTCTCGCTCGTCCTGCTGGCCGTCAACACCGTCTTCGCGCTGCCCTCCCAGGACGCGCAGGTGCGGTGCTTCCGCAACGCGGCGGCCCATCTGCGGCCCGGCGGCCGGTTCGTGGTCGAGGCGTGGGTGCCCGACCCGGCGGCGTTCCGCGACCGGACGTCGCTGCGCCTGCTGTCGGTCGCCGAGGAGGAGGTCGTCGTCGAGGCCGCCCGCCTCTGCCCGGCCGAGCAGCTCATGCACACCACGAAGCTGCGGATGACCGCTGACGGCCTGCGGCTGCTGCCGGCCAACCACCGCTACGCCTGGCCGTGCGAGCTGGATCTCATGGCCCGGCTGGCCGGGATGGAGCGCGAGCGGCGCTGGGCCGACTGGTCGGGCACGCCGTTCACCGACGACAGCCGCGCCCACGTGTCCGTCTACCGCGTCCTGGAGGGCTGAATGCTCCTGCCCGCGCCACGAGGCCCGATCACCGACCGACTCCGCGGCGAACTGGCCCGCCCGCCCCACCTGTTCGACCCGCCGCCCGACGAGGCGTACGGCGACGAGGAGGACCTCCACCTCGCGCTGTTCGTGTGTTACGAGCTGCACTACCAGGGCTTCGACGGCGTCGACGACCGCTGGGAGTGGCACCCGTCGGTGCTGGCGCTGCGGGAACGCCTGGAGAGGTGCTTCGAGGCCGAGCTGGCCCGGCTCGTGCCCCGCCCGCCCGCTCCCGCCCCGGAGGAGGTGCCCCGGGCCCTGGCGGCCCTGGTCGCCGCCGACCAGGGCCCCTCGCTCTCGGCGTACCTGCGGACCCGGGCCGACCTCGGCCGGTTCGCCGAGTTCGTGGTCCACCGGTCCGTCTACCAGCTCAAGGAGGCCGACCCGCACACGTGGGGCATCCCTCGCCTGCTCGGCCGGTCGAAGGCGGCACTGGTCGAGATCCAGGCCGACGAGTACGGCGGGGGCGTCCCGGAGCGCATGCACGCCGAAATGTTCCGCGCGACCATGCGGGCGCTCGGGCTCGACGACTCCTACGGCGCCTACCTGGACAGTGTTCCCGGCGCGACGCTCGCGGTCAGCAACGTCATGTCGCTGTTCGGGTTGCACCGCCGCCACCGGGGCGCGCTCCTCGGGCACCTCGCGGCGTTCGAGATGACGTCGTCGACCCCGAACCGCCGCTACAGCCAGGGCCTGCGGCGGCTGGGCGGCGACGCCGCGGCGCGCCGCTACTTCGAGGAGCACGTGCAGGCCGACGCCGTGCACGAGCAGATCGCCGCGCACGACATGTGCGGCGCGTTCGCCGCCGAGCATCCCGGCCTGACCGGGGACATCCTGTTCGGCGCGGCCTGCGCGCTCGCCCTCGACCGGATCTTCGCCGAGCGTCTGCTGGGCCGGTGGCGGGCCGGGCGGTCCTCCCTCCTGCGGCCACTCGCGAGCCTGCCCGGGGCCCGGCCCGGAAGGCCGCCGCAGGACCTCCTCGGAAGCCCGCTCGGGACCCCGTTGCGAAGCCCGCCCCCGCAGCGGCGCGCGCAGTCACAGGCCGGGCGCCCGGCGCCGCGGCCGCCCGAGCCCGAGCCCGAGGCCGAGCCGGTACCGGCGCCCCCGATCGACTACGTGCTGCCGCTCCGCTGGCAGGACGACAGCGACCTGGCGGAACTGACCGGCTATCTCCGCCGGTTGTCCCGGCACGCGCGGATCGTCGTCGTCGACGGCTCACCGTCGCCGTTGTTCGAGCGGCACGCCCGGCTGTGGCGGGAGATCGCCGAGCACCTGCGGCCCGACGACGACGTCGACGTGGCCAACGGCAAGGTGGCGGGAGTGCTCACCGGCATGCGCAGAGCCCGGAACGAGCACGTGATCATCGCCGACGACGACGTGCGCTACGAGATCGCCGCGCTCGGCCGGGTCAGCGCCCTGCTGAAGAACGCCGACCTGGTCCGCCCCCAGAACCACTTCCACCCGCTCCCCTGGCACGCCCGCTGGGACAGCGCCCGCACCCTGCTCAACCGCGGCCTCGGCGCCGACTATCCCGGGACCTTCGGCGTACGCCGTTCGTTCTTCGCCCGGATGGGCGGCTACGACGGGGACGTGCTGTTCGAGAATCTGGAGCTCATCCGGACCGTCCGGGCCCACGGCGGCCGGGAGGTGTGCCCGCTCGACCTGTACGTCCGGCGCCTGCCGCCCGGCACCCGGCGGTTCTGGTCCCAGCGCGTCCGGCAGGCGTACGACGACCTCGCGCAGCCCGCGCGGATGGCGGTCTTCCTGGCCGTGCTGCCCGCCGTGGGCGCGGCATTGTGGCGACGGCGCCCGGCACTGGTGGCGGCGGGTGCGGCGGCGGTCGCCGGCCTGGCGGAGATCGGACGCCGCCGAGCCGGGGGCCGCCGTGTCTTCCCCGCCACGACCCCCCTGTTCGCTCCGGTGTGGGTGCTCGAACGTGCCACCTGCAGTTGGGCGGCGCTCACGGCCAGGGTCCTGTTCGGCGGCGTCCCCTACGCCGGGCGGCGCCTGCGGGTCGCCGCGCACTCGACCCGGCGGCTGCGTCACCGGGCGACCGGGCCGGGCCCTCCACACGCGTCCCCGTGAAGACCGGGACGCACGGCGGATCGGGCACCCGCCCGTCTCCAGACAAAGACGCGCTCATCCTTCGCGCGATGCGATGCGGAGCAGGCACCGGTCAGGCGGACGGGGCGTGGAGTCCATGCTCTACGCCGGCCGATCGCGGCCGCTCACCCTTCGCGCACTGCGATGCGATGCGATGCGGGACAGGCGGGCCGGTCAGGCGGGCGGGTCGGGCTCGCTCGACGCGCGGAACCCGACCGCCTTGTGCGAGCCGTCGCAGAACGGCTTGGCCGAGGAACGGCCGCAGCGGCACAACGCCACCGTCGCCCTGCCCGGATCGATGCGCCGCCCGTCCTGCGTGGTGAGCGTGAACGGCCCGCGGACCAGCAGCGGGCCGTCCTCGCACGGCGTCACCGTGACCACCGCCGCCGTGACCTGCTCGTCTGCCCGATGCTCCATAGGGGCAGCGTGCCCGGCACGGCGACGGCGTAACACACGGGCGCGCCCGGTCCGGTCAGTCGGCTCGCGCGCACACCACCGAAGGGCTGAAGGCCCAGCACCCGGACCGTTCGTCGACCGAACCGGCCTGGACGAACGCGGGCGCCCCGTCGAACGCGGCCCGGGGAGCGGTGAACACGCCGGGCACGCCGGAGGGACTGGCAACCGAGTTCTTCCCACCCGGCGGGGCGAACGCCCACTGCGGCATCGCCGGGCTGTCCGCCTGTCCGCCCGGTGCGGTCCCCAGGGGGAACCCGGACGTACGGCTCCGCCAGGGGGCCAGGCTCCAGCAGCCGGCGGCGTGGCCGTGACCACACCCGTCCTCCCGCGAGTGGGAGGCGAGCGGCGGCAGCGGCAGGTAGCCGGGGATCGCCAACGGCGCCTGCGGCTGTCGCGCGCCGCCCGCCTGCGGCGGCACCGCCGCGGACCCGCCCGCCGGCAGCGGAATCGTGCCCGTCGGACTGTCCGGGGGCAGTGCCGGTTCGGCCGTGGGAAGCGCCGGCGAGGCGGTGGTCACGCTCGGCTTTGGCAGCGGTTGCGACCCCTTGGGCGGCTTAGCAGGCTTGCTCTCGGACTTGCCGCCGGCCTTCGGGGGGTGCGCCGCCTTGGGCGGCTTGGCCGGCTTGCCTTTGGATTTGTCGTCGGACTTGTCGTCAGATTTCGACTTCTCGTCGGACTTGTCCTTCGGCTTGTCCTTGTCCTTGTCCTTGTCCTTGTCCTTGTCCTTCGGCGCGTCCTTGTCCTTCGGCGCCGGCGTGGGCGACGCCTCCGCACTCGGTGTGGCGCTCGGCGTGGCGCTCGGTGCCGTGCTCGCTCCGGAGGACGGGGCAGGCGTAGCACTCACGGTGGTGTCCGGAGCCGGAGTCGCCGTCGCGGTCGTCTCGGTGTGCGGAGCCGCGGTGTCCTGACCGGTCGGAACGGGCGACGCCGTCGCCGTGGGAGCGCCGCTCGCGGTGGGCGCGGGCTGCCCGGATCCGGACGGCGAGGGCGAGGGCGCCGCCGGCCCAGGTGAGGACGCCGCACCGGGGTCCGGCTGGGACTTGTGCCGGCCGGTCGCCTCGGGCGCCGGCCGCTTCCGATGGGTGGTGCCGGTCGCCCCGGAATCACCCCTGCGCCCGTGCTCCTTCCGGCTGGTGCCGCTTCCACCCGCCGAACGTCCCGAGGAACCGTGCCCGCCGGAAGCACTGTGTCCGCCCGAGGCACTGTGTCCACCGGAAGAGCTGTGTCCACCGGAAGAGCTGTGCCCGCCGGACGCGCGGTGGTCGGACGTACGGTCCCCGCCGGATCCGCCGTGCGTGGGAGCGCGGTCGGCGGGGTCTCCGCCGGACCCACGGCCCGACGTGTGCCTGGAAGTGTCGGCGGCCTCACGCGTGCCGTCGTCGGACCGGTCCGACGACCGGTCGGAGCCACCGGAGGAATGGCTGGACGCGCCGTCCCCACCGGACGAGCCGGCGGAGGGGCGGGAGCCTCCGGAACCGGAGTCGCTCCCGGAGTCCGCGTTGCGTGCCATCCGAGCCCGCGGCTGTGCGGGCTCGGCTTCGCGACCGGCGCGGGGGGCGGAATCGGCGCGCGGCGCCGCCTCACGCGAACCGCCGTCCGATCCACTCGCGGACGCCCTGTCACGTGAACCGCCGCCCGCATCGGCCGCGGAGGCTGCGCGGGCGCCGGACGCGCCGTCGTCGTTCCGGTCGGCGGAGTCGTCCACCTGTCCGGCGTCGGCGAGGTCGAGAGGGACGGATCCGTCCGACGAGGAGCCGTGGCCGGGTTCCGCCACGGCTGTCCAGGGTTGCGCGGCGACGGCGCCGGCCGTGGCGGAGACCGCGGCCAGGAGCAGGCCGGAGACCAGTTTGGCGCGTCGAGGAGAAATTCGGGGGGGCATGAGGCTCAACCTCGATCTAGGGGGTGGGCCGGGGATCGACGAGGGACTTCCAGCCCGCCGCGGCGAACTCGGGCGTCCCCGGGAGAGCTGCTGCGGGCACGGACGGAGGCGTGGGGTCGGGGATGTTCACCCAGTCGCCCTTGTTCGTGCCACGCATGTCGGGCGCCCACGCCATGAGCAGGCTCATCGCGTACGGGCTGGAGTAGACGGGGCCGTTGCCGCCGGCGCCCGTGGTCGCCGTCACCTTGACCAGGACCGACACCTGCACCTGGTCGTCGGAGCGGACGTTCCACTGCACGCCGATCGTCTGGGTTCGCAGGGCCGCCCCTGCGGGGAGGTCGCCCTCGACGGGAAGGCCGAGGGTCTCGCGCCACCCGCGTACGGCCTCGCGCGCGCCGTCGCGCGCCGCCTTCTGCTGGTCCGGCGGCGCGTACAGCGCGGCGGCCTGCTCGGCCTGCCCTACGTCGAGCGTCCAGGCGGCCTCCAGGGCGGCCGCCGCGGCGGAGGCCGCACCGAGCTCGGTCCGGGGGAAGCCGACCGGATAGCCTCCGTCGCCCTCGTGATCGCTGGGCATCGCCAGGGCGACGGCCGGGGCGACCGCCCGGACCGGCGGAGCGGGCGGTTCGGAGTCCCGGGTCTGCAGCACGATCACCGCCACGGCGACGACGGTGACGACCCCCGCGATCACGACGATCAGATGCCGGGGGTCCCACCGTCGCGGTGGTCCGAGATCCCAGTCGAGCTCCGGCTCGGGGTAGATCTGTCCCACTAGTGGCCCCGGTCCGGCCGCTGCCCGAACGCCTGCCCCGCCGCGGCGGCCAGCCGCAGGTACGCGCCGCGGGTGGTGGGCCGCAGCCGGGTCAGGTCGACCTCCGCGCCCTCCTTGAGGTGCGGGTCGAACGGCACCCGCACCACCGTGCGGCACCGGCCGGAGAAGTGGCGTTCGAGGAGGTCCACGTCGACGTGCGACTTGGGTTCGACCGCGTTCAGCACCACGATGGCGTTCTTGACCAGGTGCCCGTGGCCGTGGGCGGTGAGCCAGTCGAGGGTCGCCGCCGCCGAGCTCGCTCCGTCCACCGCCACCATGGTGACCAGCACGATCTGGTCGGCGAGCTCCAGCGTCGCCCCCATCGCGCCGTGCAGGAGCCCGGTGCCGCAGTCGGTGATGCAGATCGAGTAGTAGCGCTCGATCAGGTTGGCGACCGTGCGGTAGTCCTCCGCGTTGAACGCCTCGCTCACCGCCGGGTCGGTGTCGGAGGCGAGGACCTCCAGGCGGGCGGACGACTGGGAGGTGAACGCGCGGGCGTCGGCGTACCGGACGATGTGCGGCGCCTCGGCCAGCAGTGTCCTTATCGTCGCCGCGGTCTCCGACTTGACCTTGATGCCGAGCGTGCCCCGGTCCGGGTTGGCGTCGATCGCGATCACCCGGTCGCCACGCAGGGAGGCGAGCGTGTTGCCCAGCGCCGCCGTCGTCGTGGTCTTCCCCACGCCGCCCTTGAGACTCATCACCGCGATCCGGTGGTGCCCACTGGCCACGGGAGTCTGCGCCTGCGCGATCAGCGTGCGGCGCTCCAGCTCCGCCGCCGACTCCGACGGGTTGATCTTCCCGCCCGAGAGCTGGTAGACGAGCCGCCGCCAGCCGCCGGTGGGTTCGACACGGCGGTTGATCAGCAGGTGTTCGGCCGTGAGGGGCACGCTGTCCGGAAACTGCTCGGCGGATGTCGGCGCCGAGGTGCGGATCTCGGTCATGGTCGGGTCCTTTCACCGAGGACGTGGGGGAACGGGGAGGCGGTCAGCAGATGCTCCATCGCACTTGTCAACAGGTGCTCCATTGCACTGTGGCGGTGCGTTCGCCCTTCGGCCCGTGCAGAACGAGCGGCGTCGTCGTCGGCGCGGGGACCCCGCACCAGTAGCGGACTCGCTGCGCGCGAAGGGTGAGCACGGCGGTGTGCCGGGGCTTGAGCGTTCCACTGGACGGCACGACCGACAGGCCGGGAGCCGTTATCCGCCATTTCACCGATTTACCGGCGGTCGTCGAGAGAGAGATCGTGCCTCTGCCGAAGGCGTCGAGCGTGATGACGTTCGGCGCCTGGATGCCCCACGCACCCATCAGCACGGCGGCCGGGGAGGCCGGGGTGTCCCCGGGCGAGGCGGTCGCGGTCGCCTCCGGTCCGCCGGAGGCTCCGCCCGTCGCGCCATTGGTGGTGCCGTCGTTCGTGGTGCCGTCGGTTTCCGTGCCGCCGGTTTCCGTGCCGTCCGTTCCCGCCGCCCCGTCCGTCGAGGCGCCGGCGCCGCCCGCGCCCGCTCCGGCAGCCGGGGTGTCCACCGGGATACTCGCGGGGGCGCTCGCCGTCCCCGCGCCGAGCGGGGCGCCCGCTCCGGCCGCGCCGGGACCGGCCGTCGTCTGTGTGATCCCCGCGCTCCTGGGCTGTGGAGCCGGGGCGAAGAGGTTGATCCCGGCCACCGTCCCGGCCGCTCCCGCGACCATGACGATGATGATCCGTACGGCGGTCGCGCGCAGCAGCGTGACGACCCGCGCCAGCATCGCGACGATCCTGATCTGGACGCCGGGCGACGGGCGCGCGGAGCGCTCCAGGTCTTCCGCCGGGGCCGGGTCCAGGGCCCGATCCAGAGCCGGGACGAGGGCCTCGGTCTCGGGCGTGTCGGCGTGTGCCTCCCTGGCCCTGATCTGCGAAAGCAGGGCGTCGTACAGGGGGGTGTCCTGGCCCGGTGGTGTGCCGGGCCCACCCCGCGAGCCCGGCGCCGCGGTGGTTCCGGGAGAGCCGGCGTGCTCGGACGTCCCGGACCGTGAACCGCCCGGCGGCCGTCCCGCACCCGGCGGCCGGGATGGCCGTGACGTGCCTCGGGGCCGCACGAGGCTCGGCTGTGTGTCCTCCTGCGAGAAGGGCCGCACCGGTCGCTCCGGTGCCGCCTCGGCGCCCCGCTCCGGCCGGGAGTCACGCCGGGTGCCGGGCTTCGGGTCACGCTTCGGGTCACGCCGCGAGCCGGGCTTCGGGTCGCCCTGGGAGGCGCGCTTCGGATCGGGCCGGGAGTCACGGCCGTGCTCCGGCTCGCCGTCCGGGGTGGCCGGGGACGCCGGGGCCCGCGGCGGAACCGTCCGGGACGCCGCGGGGGCGACGGGGGCGGGGGCCGTCCCCACCGGCGCGGTGAGCGGCAGCCCGAAGGACAAGGGAGGACGGCGCGCCGACGACGGCGCCTCGCCGGACGCGGGCCGGTCCGGCGCCGAGTCGTCGGGCCCGGGCTGGTCGGGTACGTCCTGGCCGGGCGCCGGCCGAGCCGGCGCGGGCCGGGCGGGCAGGGCGGGGACGGGCGACCTCCGGACGGGCACGACCGGGGCGGAGGCGATCGGGGCCGGCGTGATCGGGGCCGGCGTGATCGGGGCCGGCGTGATCGGTGCGGGGGCGGGGCGGTTCAGGGCGTCGAGGAGCCGCTGCCGTGTCTCGGAGGTGAGGTCGGCCATCGGCGGACGGGAGAGCACCTGCGGAACGGTGTATCGGATGTTGATGGGCCGTTTGCAGACCACACAGGTCACGATGTGCGTGAGCAGAGCCGTGCGAGCGGCGCCGAAGTCGGCCGCCTCGCTGTTCTCGTCCGGGAAGACGGCGGCAGCCAGGGGGCCGAGCTCCGGGCAGATGGGACGGCCCCTGGCCAGCCCGTCCAGCCCGCTCACCAGGATCTCCACCACGTCCTGGGTGCGCGCGACGAGCCGGCCGGCCTCCTTCGAGGGCAGGGCGAGCACGTGCACGAGATCGCGTAACCCGAGTTCGTGGCGGTAGAGCAGGCGCAGCGTCTCGGCGCCCAGAGGGTCCGCCAGCCGCCACGCGCGCCTCACCGCGCGGAGGTCCGGCCCTCCCGAGCCCGCACCCGGCAGGAACCCCCGCCCCGGTCCGGTGGCGCACTCCCTGCGCAGCGCGGACAGCAGCCAGGCGCGGTCTGTCACGTTCCCGGGCCGCTCGCGGGCGGCGCACGACCGCAACGCGGCGGTCACCGCCGTGAGCGTGGCGGAGGGCTCAAGGTGATAGGACGCGTAGTCCACGAGGTGGGCGCCGTGCTCGTCCACCCATGCCATCCCCCGGCCGGGGTCGAGCGTCACATCCCCGGCGGGCGGGCTCATGCGCACCGGTTCAGGTGGAGGACGGCGACTGCGTCATGTTCGGCCAGAGCATCACCGCGGCCAAGGCGCCCCACTTGCGCGGCGGGAAAATCCGATGCATACCGATACATAGAACGAGATCTTAGACTGACTCGGATGTGTTGGGAAGGAAAAGAACCCGAGAAATCCTCAGTTGAGGATAAGCCGCAAATAACACTGATATGGCCATCCGAAAGGGGCCCAGAAGAGACGCCCGTTATCAACTCCCAGCCTGTCTGGAGAGGTCGCGACACGTCTCCCCTTCCCCTCAGCGAGACCCGGATGACCTGCACGTACCTTCCCATTCTGCACGCGCGTACGCACGTGCCGGGACGGGTTTCCACCGCCGTCCGCCATCCGTCATCCGATCGCCACATCCGATGTGAATAACCTTCATATTTCCGGGGAATAACCTGCCTTTCATGCTTTCTCGGTATTAGGGCGCTTGCCCACAGTGACTCCACCCGGCGCCGCCCGCCCCGGTCGCCCGGAACAGCCCCCCGAAGGCCATGGAAACGCGATCTCCGCGATTTCCCGGCACAAGGCCGCCCGGCGTTTGTCAATCTAGGTTGACAACCGCATCGCGTCAGCCTACGTTGACGCCATGCTTGATCGGCTGCTGCTCGGCTGCGGGCTGGTCGTGGGCCCCCTCTTCACCGTCGCGTACCTCGTGGAAGGCGCCACGCGCGCCGGCTACAGATCGCTACGCCATCCCGTCAGCTCCCTCGCCATCGGCGATCGCGGATGGACCCAGACCACCAATTTCTTCGTCGGAGGCCTGCTCTGCCTGGCCTTCGCCGTCGGCCTCTGGCGTGCCGGCCCCTCACACTGGGGCGCGCTGCTGGTCGGCGTGTGGGCGATCGGCCTGCTCTGTGCGGGGTTCTTCCGTACGGATCCGGTGAGCGGCTTTCCTCCGGGAACTCCCGACCTGCCCCAGCCCAACACCCGGCAGGGAGTCCTCCACGATCTCTTCTCCCTGGCCGGGTTCGTGGCACTGGCCGCGGCCTGCTTCGTGTTCGCCTGGTCGGGCACGCGTGGGTGGGCGATCTATTCGGCCGCGAGCGGTGTGCTCTTCGCGGTGACGATGGTGCTGGCGAGCGCCGCCTTCGCCCAGAAGGAGGGCCTGGTCGATCTGGGCGGACTGATCCAGCGCGTCTCGGTCACCATCGGCTGGGCCTGGCTCGCGGTTCTCTCCGTACGCACGCTGGGCGGCTGATCGTCGCGATCTTCACGATCCCCGCGGTTTCCGCCGGCGCGCCGCAACCACCGGCGCCGGGGACCACGAAGAGAGGAGCGTGGAGGCCGTCGTCGTGCTGTTCAACCGGGATCTGCGGGTCCACGACCACCCCGCGCTGGCGGAGGCCTGCGCGTCGGCCGGGCACGTCGTGCCGCTGTTCGTGCTCGACCCCGCGATCGAGGCCCGGCACCGCCGCGACTTCCTCCACGCCTGCCTGCACGACCTGCGGTCGTCTCTCCGGGCGCTCGGCGGAAACCTCGTCGTACGCCACGGCGACCCGGTCGCCCAGGCCGTACGCCTGGCCCAGGAGACGGGCGCGTCGGCGATCTGGGCGAGTGAGGACGTCAGTTCGCTGGCCCGGCGGCGCGAACGGCGCCTGGCGGCGGAGTGCGAGACCCACCGGCTGGAGTTCCGGCTCTTCCCCGGAGTGACCGTGGTGCCCCCCGGCGCGCTGACCCCGGGCTCGTCCGGGTCGAACCACTATCGGGTGTTCTCGCCGTACTGGCGGGCCTGGTCGGGCACGGCCCACAGGCCGGTGCTCGGCGCACCCCACCGGCTGCGCCTGCCGCCGGGCGTCGAACCCGGAGAGCTGCCCGCGCTGCCCCCCGAGCCGTACGGGATCGTGCGGGGCGGGGAGAGCGAGGGACGGCGCCGGCTCGACCACTGGGTGCGCCACGGGCTGGCCTCCTACGCGGCGGACCGCGACCGGATGGCGGGCCGCACCTCGATGCTCAGCGCCTATCTCCACTTCGGCTGCGTGTCGCCTTCGGAGGTCGTCGAGCGCGCGTGCGAGCGGCCGGGCGGCGAGGAGTACGTCCGGCAGTTGTGCTGGCGCGACTTCCACTACCAGGTCGTCAACGACTTCCCCGAGATGGGCCGGCGCGACTACCGCGACAGGGACGTGGAGTGGCGGCGCGACGAGGACGCGAAGGCGGCCTGGCGGGAGGGCGTGACGGGCGTCCCGATCGTCGACGCGGGGATGCGGCAGCTGCGCGCCGAGGGGTGGATGCACAACCGGGTGCGGCTCATCACCGGTTCCTACCTCACCAAGCGGCTCGGGATCGACTGGCGTGCGGGCCTGGCGCACTTCGGCGAGTGGCTCGTGGACGGCGACATGGCGAACAACTCCGGCAACTGGCAGTGGGTGGCGGGGACGGGCAACGACACCCGGCCCTACCGCACGCTCAACCCCCTGCGGCAGGCGAAGAAGTTCGACCCCGAGGGCGAGTACGTGCGGCGGTACGTCCCCGAGCTGGCGTCCCTTCCGGACGACCTGGTCCAGGAGCCGTGGAAGGTCCGCGGCGGCGTGCCGGGCTACCCCGCCTCTCCGCTGGGCGGCGAGCTCACGGCCTGACCGGCGGCGGCTCAGAAGACCAGGACGAGCTTGCCGGTGGTGTGACCGGACTCGATCAGCCGGTGCGCCCGCGCCGCCTCCTCGACCGGAACGGCCTCCTGGATCCGCACCCGCAGCTCACCCTTCTCCCACAGGGCGACGAGCCCGGCGAGCCGCGCCGCGGAGCGCTCGGTGCTCAGCCGCTGGACGCCGAACCGGTCGGCGGCCGGCTGGTAGGCGATCGTGCCCACGCGTGTGCGGTCGGCCACGAGCTCCACCGAGACCTCCAGGGCCTCCACGGTCCCGGCCGCGTCGAGCGCGGCGTCCACTCCGCCCGGGGCCACGGCGCGCACCCTCCCGGCCAGCCCGTCTCCGTACGCCACCGGGATCACGCCGAGCTCCCGCAGGTAGGCGTGGTTGCGCTCGCTCGCGGTGCCGACCACCGTCGCCCCGGCCGCCCTGGCGAGCTGCACGGCGAACGTGCCGACCCCGCCGGCCGCCGCGTGCACGAGCAGGGTGTCGCCCGCGCCGACGCGCAGCACCTCGGGGCCCCCGTAGGCGGAGAACACGACCGTCCTGCTCATGAACGTCTCCTCGTCATGGCCGCGAGCTGCCCGACGACCCACTCGCGGTACTCCTTCGACAACGGATCGGCGCCGACGATCCCCTCGACCACCCGCGGCAGCGCGATGGGCGCGAAGGTCAGGGCGTAGGCGACCAGCAGGACGAACTCGGCGTCCAGCTCATCGGTGATCTCTCCCTCCTCCTGCCGCCCGCGGGTCCGCTCGACGGCCTCGCGCAGCCGGGCGCGCTGCGCCGCCGCCCACTCGTCGTCGCTCTCCCCGGCCGGACCGTCGCCCGTGCCGGCCGGGCTGTCGCCGAGGGCCTGCCAGATCATCAGTCGCGACCAGTCCGGGTTGTCCAGGGTCGCGGCGAGATGGGCGGCCACGCTCTCGGCGTACGTCGCGCCGGGCGGCGTCACGCTCTCCTGGGCGCGCGCCCACCTGCGGCGCAGCTCTTCGACGAGCCCCTGCTTGCCGCCGAAGTAGTACGAGATGAGCTGCTGGTTGACCCCGGCCCGCTCCGCTATGGAGGCCGTGCGGGCCCCCGCGTACCCCTTCGCGCCGAACTCCTCGACCGCCGCCCGCAGGATGCGCTCCCGGGTCCGTTCGGCCGCCTGCCCGCGCTCCTGAGGTGCGCGCCGTGCTGAAGACATGCGTCTCACCCTAGCCATTCAATCGATTGAGTGACAACTGTCAATCAAACACATGATTAGATGTCGGCATGAGCTTCACAGAGCGCGAGATCGAGTACCTCCACGGTCAGCGGATCGGCCGGCTGGCCACGCTCCAGCCGGACGGGACGCTCCAGGTGAGCCCGGTCGGGTTCCGCTACAACCCCGGGCTCCGGACCATCGACATCGCCGGGCGCGACATGGCGGCGAGCCGCAAGTTCCGCAACGTCCTGGCCAACGGCAGGGTCGCGTTCGTCGTGGACGACGTCCCGTCCGTCGACCCCTGGCGGGTGCGCTGCCTGGAGATACGCGGGTACGGCGAGGCCCTGGCCGAGCCGGCCGACTCGGCGGCGCCCCTCCCCGGCCCGATCATCCGCGTCCACCCGCGGCGCGTCATCAGCTTCGGCGTCGACCCCGGCAACCCGGCGTCCGGCGCTCGCGACGTCCCCTCACACTGACCGGCGGTGGACGTCGTCCACGCGCTCGGTGAACCCCCGGCGGTCGAGGTGCTCCAGCAGGGGCACGGCCACCCGGCGGCTGGTGCCGAGCGCGCTTCTGGCCTGGCTGACCGTGAACGGCTGCGGCAGCCGGGCCAGCACCGCCGCCGCCCGGGCGTCGGCGCCCGGTGCGAGGACCACCCCGTCGGCCACCCGGAGCAGCGCCCCGGCGCGTACGGCGGCGGCGATCTCGCGCGGCCCCAGGCCCAGCTCGGCCAGCCGCCCGGCCTCCGGCGCCTGGAAGGGCGCCGAGGAGAGGCCGGCCAGCAGGGTCCTCACCGCCCCGGCGACGGGAGCCGGCAGCCCCGCCTCCCCGGTCCCCGTCCGGCCGGTCGTGATCCGGCCGTCCGCCACGGTCAGCGGGGGCCGTACGAGGGCCGTCACGAGCCTGCGGTCGGGCAGGCCCAGCTCGTGGCGGGCGGCCTCCAGCGGCATCGCGGGCTCCAGCGGATGCGCCTCCGCGTGGCGCCGCACGACCTCGGGCAGCCGGGCGAGCAGACCGGTCCAGTAGCCGGGATCGGCGTGCCAGTCCCCGGTCACCGGCCGGCCCGGCGGCGGGCTGCCCATCGCGACCAGTTCTCTCCCGCGCAGCAGCAGATGCGTACGCAGGAGGGACGCGGCGTCGGCGGAGGCCTCCGCGAGCGCCTTCGCCCGCTCCCGGGCCGCACCCCGCCGCCGCAGCTCCGGCGGCCGTACGTCGAGGACCGTCGCCCGCGCCAGCACGCGAAGCTCGCCCTGTCCGCGGCCGGGGTCGCGCAGCAGCAGCGTGTCGCCCACGTGCAGCGGAAGCGGCCGGGCCAGGCGCAGCCGCGCCGCCTCCGGGCCGAGCGGCCGGACCTCGCACGGCACCGACGCGGACCCGATGTGGACGGTGAGCCGGCCCGGCAGCGGCCCCCGCGCGCCCTCGGCCATCGTCACGCGCACGTCGGCCAGGCCGGTCGCCGTCCAGGCGCCGGGCGTGACGAGCGCGTGCCCGCGTTCCGCGGCGACCCGCCCACGCAGGTTGAGCGCCACCCTCGCCACCCCGGTGACCGACTCGGCCTGCTCCTTCAGCGACTCCAGACCGCGCACCCGCACCGGCTCGCCGTCCAGTTCCAGCTCGTCGCCGACCTCCACGCGACCGGCGGGCAACGTGCCGGTCACGACGGTGCCGCTGCCGCGCACGCTGAACGCGCGGTCGATCCACAGCCGCACCGGCGCCTCCGGATCGGGCGCGGGCAGCGCCGCCACCAGCCGGTCGAGGGCGGCGCGCAGCGCGTCCAGGCCCTCGCCGGTGCGCCCGCTCACCGCCAGCGTCTCCACCGCTCCGCCCGCCGGTCCCGTACGGAGACCGGCCTCGGTGAGACGGTCGCCCGCGTCCTTCGCCGCCGGGCCGGGGTCGGCGAGGTCCGCGCGGGTCACGACGAGCAGGCCGTGCCGTACGCCGAGGGTGCGCAGCGCGACCAGGTGCTCCTCCGACTGGGGCATCCACCCCTCGTCGGCGGCGACGACGAACATCACGGCGGGCACCGGGCCGACCCCGGCGAGCATCGTGCCGAGGAACCTCTCGTGGCCGGGCACGTCGACGAACGCGACCCGCTCTCCCGAGGGCAGCGACGTCCAGGCGTACCCGAGCTCGATCGTGAGTCGGCGCCGCCGCTCCTCGGCCAGACGGTCGGGCTCCATTCCGGTCAGCGCCCGCACCAGCGTCGACTTCCCGTGGTCGACGTGCCCCGCCGTGGCCACGACGTGCATTCACCCCTCCTTCGTCAGGCGGGCGGCGGCCGCGCCCAGGCCACCGGGCCGTCCTCGCATCAGCGCGCCGCCCTGAGCACGGCGTCGAGCACAGCGTCGATCACCTCGGCGTCCCGTTCCGGCGGCACGGCGCGCGGGTCGAGCAGCAGCCGCCCCCCTTCGACCCGCCCCACCACCGGAGGCTCGCCCTGCCGCAGCGGCACGGCGAGCCGTTCCGGCAGGCTCACCGCCACGCTCGGCAGCCGCACTCCGGGAGCGCCGCCCCCGCCCACGGTCGCCTCGGCCGGCACCACGCCGGCGTCCACGCCCGCCTGGCACACCGCCTTGGCCAGCGCCTCGGCCCGCTCGCGCAGCACGAGGGGATCGGCGTGAAGGGCCTGCCGTACGGGTGTCCCAGGCCCGCGCAACGTCGCCTCCAGCGCGGCCAGCGTCAGCTTGTCCACCCGCAGCGCGCGGGCGAGCGGATGCCGCCTGAGCCGTTCGACGAGGTCGCGGCGGCCGAGCAGCAGGCCCGCCTGCGGGCCGCCGAGCAGCTTGTCGCCGCTCGCCGTGACCAGGTCGGCGCCGGCCCGCAGCACGCTCGCCGCGTCGGGCTCCTCGGGCAGCAGCGGATCGCGTTCCAGCAGGCCGGAGCCGATGTCCACGACCACCGGCACGCCCAGCCCGGTCAGCTCCTCCACCTCCACGGAGCCGGTGAAGCCCTCGACCCGGAAGTTCGACGGGTGGACCTTGAGCACGAACCCGGTCTGCGGGCCGACCGCCTCCCGGTAGTCGGCCAGGCCGGTGCGATTGGTCGTGCCCACCTCACGCAGCCGCGCGCCGGTGGAGACGAGCAGGTCGGGGATGCGGAAGCCGTCGCCGATCTCCACCAGCTCTCCGCGGCTGATCACGATCTCCCGCCCGGCGGCGAGCGCGGTCGCGGCCAGGACCAGGGCCGCGGCGTTGTTGTTGACCACGTGCACGTGCTCGGCGTCGGGCACGGCACGGGCGAGCGCCTCGGCCGCGCCGCGTCCCCGGCGGGCCCGCGCTCCGGTGACGAGGTCGAACTCGACGTCGGTCGCCCCCGCCGCCACCGTCACCGCCTCGACCGCCGCGGCCGACAGCGGAGCCCGGCCCAGGTTCGTGTGGAGCAGCACGCCCGTCATGTTGAGGACCGGGCGAAGGCTCGTCGCGTGCCTCGGCAGCGCCGCCAGCGCCGCCCCGGCGACGTCCTCCGGCTCGATCTCGCCCTGGCGCACCCGCTGCTGCGCCCGTACGACCGCGTCCTTGACCACCTGACGGCCGAGCCGACCGGCCGCCTCGGCCAGCCGGGGGTCCGCCAGCACGGTGTCCGTACGCGGCACCCGCCTCCGTGGATCCACACTTCAACCTACTGCGCTCACCCGCACGGGCCGGCTGGAACCCCCGGTCCCGCTCTTCTCCCCGTACGGGCGGTAACGGCGGAGTCGTCGTCCGCGAGATCCTGTTGACCGACTCGGGAGGGAGGCCCATGGGCATGCGGGACCACGCCGGCGCCGAATCCGGCCGGGAGCCGGCGGACCTGGCCGGGGCGCCGTCCGGACGCGGCGTGCTCGAAGGGGCGTTCCACCTGCTCGACGTGCTGGCGGCGGCCGAGGAGGGAGCCGGTCTCTCGGAACTCGCCCGCGACGCCGGCCTGCCGAAGGCGACCACCTACCGGCTGCTCCGGCAGCTCGCGGCCCTCGGCGCGGTGCAACGACATGGGCAGCGTTACTTCGTGGGCCGGCGGCTCGCCCGCCTGGCCGACGCCTGGCAGCCCGACCCGCGACTGCAGGCCGCCGCCCGCGAACCCGTACGCCTGCTGTCCGCGCTGACCACGACCGTCGCGTTCCTCACCGTGCTGGAAGAGGACCGGGTCAGGGTCGTCACGGCGACACGGGGAGACATCACGGAGGTGCCGCCGGTCCTGCCGGGCTCCGAACTGGCCGAGGCGACCGCCGCGGGCCGGGTGCTGCTCATGCACAGGCCGGACGACGACGACGCGCCCGCGGGGTTCACTCCGGCCGAGTGGCGGCGGTCCCGGACGTCCTTCCGGCGGTCGGGCGCCATCGCCGTCGATCACCAGGACGTCCTTCCCGGGATCTGCTGCGTGGCCGTACCGGTGCGGCGGCCGGACGGCGAGGTCGTCGCGTCGGTGAGCGCGCTCACGATACGGCCGGCGGTGCCGGCGGGGCTCTCCGAACTCGTGCTGCGCGCGTCGAGGGAGATCACCCGCAACCTCGGCCGCATCGACGCTCGGTCCGCTGAGTGAACCGCGCTGTTCCCTCCGCCGGGCCGCCCGGCCGACACTGCATCGAGCCGGCACCACGTACGGCCGGCCCGGTCGGGGGCCGGGGTGCGGGTGCCGGGACGAACCGGCGCACCGGCCCCCGTACGGACACGTCCGCGTGCCGGGAACCGTAAGGGGGAATCCGCGACATGGCCGCTGAGACGACCCGGCTGACCATCCGGATCACCGGGGCAGGCGCTCAGGGGGACGCCCAGGGAAACGCGGACCCCCGTGAACTGGAGGACCTGACGGCGCGGCTCCGGGCGGAGCTGCTGGAGATCGACGTGCTGGCGGCCGAGAACGAGGCGGGGGCGCCACCGCCACCCGGAGCCAGGGCCGTCCTGTCGTTCTCCCTCGGCGGCCTGGTGGTCTCCCTCGCGGGAACCGAGCTGCTCGCCGCGGTCGTGAACGCGGTGACGGCCTGGCTGACCCGGAACCAGCACCGTTCCGCGAAGCTGACGATCGACGGCGACGCGATCGAGCTGACCGGTGTGCCGTCCGGCGAGCAACGCCGGCTGACCGATCTGTGGGTGCGGCGGCACGAGGGCGTACGGCAGGGGGACGCCGGAGCCCCCGCCGCCAGGCGGACCGCCCTCATCGTGGCCGGAGACGAGTACCGCGACCCCGGGCTGCGCCGGTTGCGCGCACCGGCGCGCGACGCCGAGGCGCTGGCCCGCGTGCTCGGCGATCCCGCGATCGGCGGCTTCCAGGTCAGGACGCTGCTCAACGAGCCCACGCACGTGGTCAGCGAGATGGTCGAGGAGTTCTTCGCCGACCGCGCCCCGGACGACGTGCTGCTGCTGCACTTCTCGTGCCACGGCGTGAAGGACGACAACGGAGAGCTGTACTTCGCCACGCCCAGCACGAAGCTGAACCGCCTGGGGGCGACCGCGGTCTCGGCCGAGTTCGTCAACCGCAGGATGAGCCGCAGCCGGTCGAGGCGCATGATCCTGCTGCTCGACTGCTGTTACGCGGGAGCGTGGGCACGG
Source organism: Microbispora sp. H10949 (assembly GCF_014161435.1). Taxonomy (NCBI): domain Bacteria; kingdom Bacillati; phylum Actinomycetota; class Actinomycetes; order Streptosporangiales; family Streptosporangiaceae; genus Microbispora; species Microbispora sp. H10949. The sequence continues at coordinate 107,210 of NZ_JABBWZ010000009.1, forward strand.
GGCGCGCTGCCCCGCGCCGGCACAGGCGTACACGTGGAGGAGCAGTTCGGCGGCCGCGGCCGCGTGGTGATCACCGCGTCGAACGCGATGGAGTACGCCTTCGACGGCACCGAACTCGCCGACACGCAGGAGCAGGCGCCGTCGGTGTTCACCCGTGCACTCGTGGAAGGACTGGAGTCGGGGGACGCCGACCACGACCAGGACGGCTACGTCGGCATCGACGAGTTGTACGACTACGTCTACGACAAGGTCCGGAGGACGACACCTGGTCAGACCCCGGGGAAGTGGGCGTTCGACCTGCAGGGCGATCTCTACGTCGCGCGGCGCGCCCGCCCGGTCACCGTGCCCTCCCCCCTGCCGGCGGAGCTTCAGGCGGTCATCGACAACTCCATCCCCAGGGTTCGCGCCGGGGCGGTCGAGGAGTTGCGGTGCCTGCTGCGGAGCAGGCACGAGGGTCTCGCCCTGGCGGCACGCCTGACCCTGGAGGAACTCGCCGACGACGACAGCCGCATGGTGTCCAAGGCCGCCGCCGAGGCCCTCACCACCGCCAGGAAACCCCGACCGGCACCGGCATCCGCACACCCCGCACCCGCAGCCGCCCCGGCACCGCAGCCCCCGCCTTCCGCCCCAGCCTCGGCACCGCAGTCCGCCGCGTCCACACCGACATCGCTATCGGCGTCCGCGCCTACCGCGCCGACGTCGGCCTCCACAGGCCCCACCCCCGCATCCTCCTCGCCGGCCTCGGCAGCACGATCCGCGTCCCCAGCGTCGGCGTCGGTAGCGGCGTCCGCGCCTCCCGCACAGGTATCGGAGGAACAGCCCGCGCCCCCGGCACCGAAATCGGCATCACAGTCGGCGCCATCCGCACCGGCATCGGCGACCGTGGTCAAGCCGCCGTCCTCGGACCCGGCCGCGTCATCTGTCTCCGAGGCGGAGACACCGGAGCCGCCCAACCCGTCCGGCGGTGTGACCGGCCCCGGGAACCGTCTCCTCCGAGCCTTCCGGCCGCCCGGCCGAGCCTTCGATCTTCGAACGCTCGCCCTCCCCGCGGCCTTCCTGCTGGCGAGCGCGCCGCTCTCCTGGCTGACCCCGGTCGCCGTGATCTGGCAATGGCTACTGGTGGCCGCCGCGCTCGGGACGGGCCTGCTTCCTTCGGACGGACATGCCCGGGAGATCGCCCGTGGGCTCGCCGCCGGTCTCGGCGCGGTCATGCTGGGTCTGCTGGCGTTTTTCGCGGCCGAGTTCGGCAGCGGCTGGAGCATGTGGATCGCGGCGGCGGGAACCCTGCTCATCCTCGTGGTCGTAATGCTGGAGGACGCGCCGGAAAGGGCGCGGTGGTCATGGTCAGGGGACCGCGCCGTCAGCCTGGTCGCCGTGGCGGTGGTCGTGGCCCACTTCGTCTCTCCCGAACGCATCACTCGCGGCGCCGGAGAGACGCCGCAGTGGTGGGGAGCGATGGTGGTGTCGGCCGTCTGCCTCTGCCTGTTCGTCGTCCGCCTGATCGAGCAGCGACGCGACACCCGCGCCCTCCTCGCATTCGTCCTCGGCGCCGCCGCGACCGTGCTCGTGGTGCTGGATCTCGGCAGGGCCGAGGTGCTCCGCGTCTACCTGCCCACTCTGCTCGTCATGCTGCTACTCGGCATCCGCCCGGCGAGCGGGCGACCGGAGTTCCTCGCCGCCGCCAGGCTCTCCCTCGTCGCGGGCGTCCTCCAGGGAGTCGCCGACCGAGGTATGGCGAACCGCGACTTCTCGCCCTTCATCATCCCCTACACGATGGGTCATCTGATCCTCCAGCTCGTCGCGGCCCTCCTGGTCGCGATCGCCGCCTACACGGCGGGGAGAACCCGCTCACCGCACGACTACTGAAGGCGCCGCCTCACCAGGGCACCGCGAAGAAGACCCCCGCGCGTTGCGCGATCAGGATTCTTCGCCGAACAGATCCGCGACCGAGGTCGCGGTGACGGCCCGCCGCGCCCACTCGTCAAGGCGCTCCAGATTCGTGCATTCCATGATGAAGGCGCGGTCATCCTCGGATACGGGGATGTCTCGAACTTCCAGGATGGTCAGCACCGCCCTTGCCTCGCCCTCCGCACGGCCTTCCTCTAGGCCCTCCTCTCGGCCTCTGCCGTAGTGTTGCCGGGCGAAAGGGCTGTAGACCGGCCAGGTAGTGGACTCCATCATCTCCTCCATCACACGTCGGGCGACCTCGGAAGCCAAGCGGTATGCGTATTCATAGTATTGCGGAGCGTGATCGTCCGGGAGGTACTCAAGCGCGGAGATGAATGCCCTGACCACGGAGATGTCGTCACCATGGCTCATGACTGACAATGCGGCCAACTCCGGATGCTCTGCCGCCTGTGCGACTTTGGTGACTGGCGGAATCTCGGCCGGGCCGATCACCCCGCACTTCAGCTGGAAACCGGGCAGGCTGGTGTCGATGGGCTCCGCCGCCCAGTCAGCCGTCCGCCTGTCCGGGCAGATCACCAGCACCGTGACCGGGCAGTTCACCTGTAGCCACAACGCGGCTGCGTACCGGGGCAGCGCCACCCGTTTGGCAGCGTCCTGCCGCTGCTGGATCTCCACGACAATCGCATGTACCGGGTGATGCCGAGGACCTACCGTTACCACGGTGTCCGGGTGCAGATCGATGGACGGGCGGTCGTTGAGCTCGTTGCTCACCACGTGCACTGGCAGGTCTTCCGGCACAGGGATGCGCAGAGCCTGGCACATCTCCAGGGCGAATTGTGGCCTGTTGCGGAACAGCAGATTGAGCGTGTCATGCTGGGGGGACGGCATGGCACCCAACGTTACACCACTATCACCCTGAGTGATTGATGATTCGCCACGTAGGCGAGCGGAGGTGGACGGGAATCGAACCCGCCAGGCCGAGGACCTCGGCCTCGTCGGTTTTGAAGACCGCGGGGGCCACCAGGCACCCACACACCTCCAGGCAGAAACCTAGCCGGAACGGGGTAGGGACCCGGCGGTGCCCCCACGGCGGCGGCGCGGCGTACGTGAACGACGACCCGGACGGGGGCGGCATGACCGAGACGACGGAACGGGCCGGGTTGCGGCTGACCCAGCAGGCGCACGGGGGCGGCTGCGCCTGCAAGATCCCCCCGGGTGAGCTGGAGAGCATCGTGGCCGGGCTCGTGGCCCCGGATCCGTCGGCGTACGCCAACGAGTTGCTGATCGGCCTGGACGACGGCGACGACGCGGCCGTGGTCAGGATCGAGGGGGGCAGGGCGGTCGTCGCCACCGCCGACTTCTTCACCCCGGTCGTGGACGATCCGTACGACTGGGGGCGCATCGCGGCGACCAACGCGCTCTCCGACGTGTACGCCGTGGGCGGTGAACCGGTCGTGGCGGTGAACCTCCTGGGCTGGCCGAGAGAGACCCTGTCCATGGACCTCGCCCGGGAGGTGCTGCGCGGCGGCCTCGACGTGGCGCGGGCGGCGGCCTGCCACGTCGCGGGCGGGCACAGCGTGGACGACCCCGAGCCCAAGTACGGCATGGCGGTCACCGGCCTGGCCGACCCCGAGCGGCTGCTGCGCATCGACGCGGGCCGGGCGGGAACCCCGATCTCCCTGACCAAGCCGCTCGGCGTGGGCGTGCTCAACACCAGGCACAAGGCGACGGGCGAGGTGTTCCCGCAGGCGATCGAGGTGATGACGACGCTCAACCGGGACGCCTCACGGGCGGCGCTGGCCGCCGGGGCCCGCTGCGCGACCGACGTGACCGGCTTCGGGCTGCTCGGCCACCTCTACAAGCTGGCCAGGGCGAGCGGCGTCACGGCGGTGGTCGACGTGGCGGCCGTGCCCTACCTGGAGGGCGCGCGGCAGGCCGTACGCGACGGCTTCGTCAGCGGCGGCACCCGCCGCAACCTCGACTGGGTGCGCCCGCATCTCGACCCGGGCGGCCTCGGCGAGGAGGACCTGCTCCTGCTCGCCGACGCCCAGACCTCGGGCGGCCTCCTGGTCGCCGGCGAGGTCCCCGGCGCGCCGATCGTCGGCGAACTCGTCCCGGCCGAGGCCGCCGCGATCCGGCTCGTCTGACACGGACGACGCCCGGGACGGCGGTGAGGTGGTAGACCCGGGACATGCGACCTGAGGCGGGCGAGGTGCTGCATTTCTCCGAGGACCCCGATATCACCCGATTCGTTCCACATGTGGCGGCCACGGCGCGGCAGCCGGAGGCGTACGTCTGGGCGGTGACGGCCGAGCGCTGCCCCGACTACTGGTTCCCCCGCCAGTGCCCGCGGGCCATGGCGTGGACGACGCCCGACTCCACGGACGCCGATCGCGACCGGATCATCGGGCCGGGCTGTGGCGAGCGGGTCCATGTCGTCGAATACGGCTGGCTGGAGGCCTTCCTGACCGTCCGCCTGTATGCCTACCGCTTCCCCGCGGAGAAGTTCGTGCCGTTCGGCGAGCCGGTGCCGAACGCGGTGGTGGCGACCGAGCCCGTCGAACCCCTCGGGCCGCCCGAACCCGTCGGCGACCTGCTGCGGCTGCACGAGGAGGCCGGCATCCAGCTCAGGCTGCTGAACGACCTCTGGCCGTTCTGGGACGCGGTGACCGCGAGTTCCCTGGGCTGGAGCGGCATCCGCCTCCGCAACGCCCGCCGCCGGCGCTCACAGCCATTCGTCGATCACGGCGACGAGAATCGCGGTTCCGTGGCGCACGGCGCGTGACCTCGCGGAGTCAGCGGGGTTTACCAAGTGACCACAGGGATGCCGCCATGAGGAGAGCGGTCAGCCCGCTCTTCGAGCTGTCCGACCGCGCGACCCGCGCCGAGCCGTCACCGGCGCAGGGTGACCGGCACTGGCTGGTGCTGTGACCGGCATCGGGCCGGGTGGTCGTCAGGCGCGTTCGCGACGGTGCGCGCGCACCGCAAGATCACCCAGCGGGTACGCCGCAGACCTCCCGGACAACGGGAAGACCGCACGCAGCCTCGCGCCCGGGCTGTGCGGGACCACCTGGAGGGTCCCCCCGTGAGCCCGCGCGATATCCCGGGCGATCGGCAGCCCCAACCCTGAGCCTCCCGTGTCCCGGGTGCGGGCGTGGTCCAGGCGGGTGAAACGGTCGAAGACGATGGCGCGGTGTTCCGGGGGGATACCGGGGCCGTCGTCCACGACGTCGAGGACGGCGTGGTCGCCCGGAGCGGTGAGGGTGACGTGGACTGACGTGGAGGCGTGGCGGACCGCGTTGTCGACGAGGTTCGCGACGAGGCGGCGGAGTTGGTCGGCGGAGCCGTTGAGGAGCAGGTCGGGGGTGAGGTCGAGGTACACGTGGACGTCCGGACGAGGGCGTTTGCGGACGGCCTCCTCGGCGACGACCTGGGCCAGGTCCAGTTCCTCGGCCCGCGACAGGGGTTCGCCGGCGTCGAGCCGGGCCAGCAGGAGGAGATCAGTGGAAAGGGACTGGAGGCGTGCGACGTCGTCCAGTGCCGCAGTCGCCAGCGGCTTCTCGGCGGGCCGGGCCAGCTCCAGCCGGGTTCGCAGGATCGCCAGTGGGCTGCGGAGTTCGTGTGCGGCGTCGGCGACGAACTGCCGCTGCGCGGCGACGGAGGTCTGCAGCCGGTCGAGGGTCGCGTTGACGGTCCGGGCCAGTGCCGCGATCTCGTCTCGGGTGTCCGGCTCCGGCACGCGTTCGTGCAGGCCGTGCGCGGTGATGTCGGCGACCTTCGCCCTGATCGCGGAGACCGGGCGTAGCACTCGGCCGACCGCCAGCCAGGTGAACAGCGCGACCACCGCGAGGAGCGCCGGAACCCCCGGGATCAGCAGGTTCCTCAGCGTGGTCATCGCCGCCAGGGCGGGTGCCTTGGAAGCTTTTCCGAAGACGGTGACCGGGCCGTCCTCGGTCTCGAACGTCCGTCTGACCACGAGAACGGCCGCATCGGGCACCGGAAGGCCGTCGTCTTCGCCGTGGGCGGCCGAGCCCGGCAGCGGTCCCTTCCCGTCCGGCGGCACCGCTCCCTTTTCAAGCGATGGCACCATTCCCTTTTCGTCCCCCGCGTGACCCGGCCCCGACTCCGCCTTCAGAACTCGCATCTGTTCCCTGGCGTCGTTCGCCGCCAACTCCTTGGTGGAGGCCGTCAGGCTCGAGTCCAGCGCGGCGAAAAGCGCGATGGAGGCCAGGCAGAGCGCCGCCGCCACCGCGGCGGTGGCCGTCAGCGTCGTGCGTAGACGTACTCCCATGTCAGCCCTCCAGCCGGTAGCCCACGCCCCGCACGGTCTTCAGCGTCGTCCGTCCGAACGGTTTGTCGATCTTGCGGCGCAGCGCGCTGATGTAGACCTCGACGACGTTCGAATCGCCGTCGTACGCGAAGTCCCAGGCCTGGGCGAGCAGTTCGGCCTTGGTCACCACCTCGCCCGCGTGCCGCGTCAGGCAGTGCAGGATCGCGAACTCCTTGGGTGTCAACGCGATCTGTACGTTCCCCGCGACTGCACTTCAGCCCCGCGGGATCGACCCGGAGATCCCCGGCGGTCAGCACCGTCGGCCGCTCCCGCACCTTGCGCCGGGCCAGTGCCCTGAGTCGCGCCAGCAGTACGACGTACGAAAACGGCTTGGTCAGATAATCGTCCGCGCCGGTGTCCAGCGCCTCCGCCTCGTCGTACTCGCCGTCCTTCGCGGTCAGCATGAGGATCGGCGTCCAGTTCCCGGCCTCGCGCAGCTTCGCGCAGACCCCATAGCCGTGCAGCAACGGCAGCATCACATCCAGCACGATCACGTCGTACGAATGCTCGGTCGCCATCCACAGGCCCTCGCACCCGTCGTGGGCGAGATCGACCGCGAAGCCCTCTTTGGTCAGGCCGTCTTTGAGCAGCTCGGTCAGCCTGCGTTCGTCTTCCACCAGAAGTAGGCGCACGTCGACAGGGTGGAGGTGCGTACCTAAGGCGAACATGAAGATCATCGTTTTCCTCTTCAGGATCGCTTCAGGTGTAGGGGCCCAAACTGCTGAGCGTTCCGTCACCGATCACGGGCAGCCCGCACGGGCAGCCGATCTAGGGAGTGTCCAGAGCATGAAGAAGAGGAGCAGGATCCTCACGGCGGTCGTCATGACGGTGGGCCTCGGCGTCGGCGTCGGCGGCGCCACGGCCGCGTCGGCGACCTCCACCGGCGCCCCGAAGCCGGTGTTCGGCTGCGCCGTGAAGGGCGGGCCGGCGGCCATGGGGGAGGGCAAGACCACCGTCAGGGTCGACCAGGACGGCAAGGTCTTCGTGGACGGCGAGGAGGTCCCGAAGAGCAAGCTGCGCGCCCTCTGCAAGCTGCCTCCGCTGCCCGGCAAGGGCGTCGTCTGCATCATGAAGAAGGCCGACAAGGGCGGCAAGTTCAGGGGGGAGAAGTTCAGGGGGGAGACGTTCAGAACGGACACGTTCAGGGACGGCAAGGTCTTCGTGGACGGCAAGGAGGCCCCGAAGGGCAAGCTGCGTATCCTCTGCAAGGAGCCCCCGCTGCCCGGCAAGGGCGCCGACTGCATCGTGCACGTCAAGGGCGACGAGAGCGGCGAGTTCGGCACGAGCGCCGAGAAGAGCTACGTCGACGGCAAGCGGGCGCACGCCAAGTGCCCCCCGCCCGGGAAGCCCGGTGAGGGCATGGACGACGTGCACGCCGGGGACGACGACGCCCCGGTGACCGTCACGCCGAACTGACACACGACTCGCCGCAGGCGCTGACCACTCCATGCGAACGTCCCGCCGGCCACCTCGCCGACGGGACGTCTCCGCCGGTCAGCCGCGTGCGAGCAGCCGCCTGTACCGCACTGGGCTACATCGAAGGCCTACGCGTGAACCCGGTGATCGTTTCCAGTCACAGCACTAGCGGCCGGGGACGGTGGCGGGGTGGCCCGCGTCGAGGCGCTCACGCTGGGGGACGACGGTGTACCTGGGGTCCCTGGCCGAGACGCGGCCCGCCTCCAGCACGCCGAACCGGGTGCACAGGGCCCCGGCGGTGATCGCGAGCCCGGACAGCGCGGTCAGGGTCCGGCTGCGCCCGGCGACCGTGGCGAGCAGGCCGCCGCCGAGGGTGAGCGCGCGTGAGGCCCGCATGAGCCTGCCCGCCCTGCCCGTCCGGTACGGCTCGCCGAGCAGGCCCAGACGACGCTCCATCAACTCGCCGGCCACGACCTCGGTCACAGCGCCGGCGACCGCCGCGGCGCGGGCGGGCCCCGCCTGCGCCCTGGGGGTGGTCAGCATCAGGGCCGCGCCCGCGGAGGCGAGCGCACTCCCCGAGAACAGGAACGGAAGCTCCCGCATCCCCTCGTGCCACGACGGCACGGCGGTGTCGGCGAGGAGGACGGCCGTGTACGTCGCCATCGCCAGGCCGCTCAGGCCGCTCGCCACCGACGCGGCGTCGCCCACCGGGGTCAGCAGGCCGGTCACCGCCGATCCGGCCGCGACGCCGGTGAGCCCGCTGTGGGCGGCCAGCGTCCAGGAGCCGACGCTCATCGGCGAGGTGAGCTTGAAGACCCGCAGCATGTTCAGGAAGCGCGCGGGCCTGCCCAGTTCGGCGACGAGGAAGACCGTGCCGGCGCTCGCCGCGGTGAAGGCGGTGGCCCGGGCGGCCAGCCCGAGCCGGTCGTGCCCGGCCAGGCGGGCGGCCGCCGCCATCGCGCCCGCCGCACCGGACAGTCCGCCCAGATACAGGTACGTCGGCATGTGGGGTTCGTGCCAGATGGGCTGCTTGACGACCGGCTGGCCGTAGTACGACCGGAACGGCGCCTCCGGCACCACCTCGCCCTGGCCTTTCGGCATCAGATCCTCCCCACCGAGACGATCACGGCTTTCTCCCGGCGAAGCACACCGCCACGCCGGCGGCGAGGGCGAGTGCGGCGCCGCTGGCCCAGCGCCACATCGCGGGCAGGTCGCGGGTGGTCACCACCGGGTCCGGCGGCAGGCCGTACGTCTCCGGCTCGTCCAGCAGGAGGAAGAACGCGCCCGTGCCGCCGACGCCGTCGTCCGGGCTCTCGCCGTACAGCCGGGCGTCGGTTACGCCCTCGGCGTGCAGCCGTTCGACGCGTTCCTGGGCCCGCTCCCGCAGTTCGTCGAGCGGCCCGAACTGGATGGACTTGGTCGGGCACGCCTTGGCGCAGGCCGGTTCCATGCCGCCGCGCAGCCGGTCGTAGCAGAGCGTGCACTTCCAGGCCCGGCCGTCGTCCTCCCGGCGGTCGATCACCCCGTATGGGCAGGCGGGCACGCAGTAGCCGCAGCCGTTGCACACGTCGGACTGGACGACGACGGTGTCGAACTCGGTGCGGAACAACGCGCCGGTGGGGCAGACGTCGAGGCAGGCGGCGTGGGTGCAGTGCTTGCACACGTCCGACATCATCAGCCAGCGGCCGTCCTGCTCGACGAACGCGACGTGCCGCCAGGTGCTCGCGCCGAGCGAACCGGTGTTGTCGTAGGAGGTGGCGCGGAACACGAACCCGTCGTCGGGCACGTCGTTCCACTCCTTGCAGGCCACCTCGCACGCCTTACAGCCGATGCAGACGGTCGTGTCCGTGAAAAAGCCCATCCGCTCAGCCATGGCGGTACCTCTCGACCAGGTCGAGCAGCGCCTGGCCGCGCGGGCGCCGTCCCGGCAGGACGTCGCAGGTGCCGGCCTTGCTCTCCTGGATGTAGACGTTCGGGTCGAGCACGACCGACGCCAGGTCGTTGACGACGTCCCCGGTGATCACGCCGCCTCCGCCGTAGCCCCAGTGGTAGGGCATGATCACCTGGTGGACGGTCCTGCGGTTGATCCGCAGCGGCCGTACCCGTCCGGTCACCAGCACGCGCAGCTCGATCGCGGTGCGGGCGGTGACGATCGTCGCCCAGCCGCCGTTCTCCAGGCCGAGCTCCTCGGCCATCTCCCGGGACACCTCGCAGAACGCCTCGGGCTGGAGCTCGGCCAGGTACGGCAGGGGCCGGCTCATCGCGCCGGTTGTGTGGTGCTCGGTCAACCGGCTGGTGGTGAAGACGTACGGGAACCGGGGCGACAGCGCCGGGTTGTACGGGTTCTCCGGCCGATCGATGGTCCGGCGGGCCGGGTTGGACTGCTGCCCGTACAACGTGTTGCGCACCGCCGACTCGTGCGGCTCGTAGTGGGTGGGCAGGGGACCGTCCGACAGGCCCGACGGCACGTACAGCCAGCCCTTGCCGTCGGACTGCATGATGAACGGATCGGTGCCGGCCAGCGCGTGCTGCGCCTTGGCCCCCTCCGGCGGCACGTAGCCGGGCGCCTTGTCCTCCTCGAAGTCCGGCACGTCGGGGCCGACCCACCGGCCCTGCCCGGCGTCCCAGTAGACGTACTTCTTCCGCTCGCTCCACGGGCGGCCCTCGGGGTCGGCCGAGGCCCGGTTGTAGAGGATGCGCCGGTTGGCCGGCCACGCCCAGCCCCATTCGAGCGCGACGGGACCCTGCTCGGTGTGCGGCTTGCGCCGGGCCGCCTGGTTGACCCCGTCGGCGTACACCCCGCAGTAGATCCAGCAGCCGCAGCTCGTCGAGCCGTCCGGCTTCAGCTCGCGCAGCGACGCCAGCGGACGGCCGTCGGCGTCCGCGCCGTTGATCTCCCGCAGCACGGCCTCGGCGGACGGGTCGCGCTGCTCGCCGATCTCGGGATAGTCCCAGGTCAGCTCCGTCACCGGCCGGTCGATGTCGTCGTCGCCGAGCAGCCGCCTGATCCGCTTGCCGAGGTGGTGGTAGAACCACAGGTCGCTGCGGCAGTCCTCCGGCGGGTCGAGCGCCTTCTCCCGCCACTGCAGCAGCCGCTGGGTGTTGGTGAACGTGCCTTCCTTCTCCACGTGGGTCGCGGCCGGCATGAAGAAGACCTCGGTGCCGATCTCCTCCGTCCGCAGCTCCCCGGTCTCGATCTCGGGCGCGTCCTTCCAGAACGTCGCGGTCTCGACCGTCACGAGGTCGCGGACCACCAGCCAGTCGAGGTTGGCCAGGCCGAGCCGCTGCGCCTTGCCGTTGGCGGACCCGACCGCGGGGTTCTCCCCCACGACGAAGTAGCCCTTGACCTTCCCGTCGATCTGGCCCATGACCGTCGAGTAGTGGCCGTGGTCGCCGGTGAGCCGCGGCAGGTAGTCGAAGCGGTAGTCGTTCTCCTCGGTCGCCGCGTCGCCCCACCACGCCTTGAGCAGGCTGACGACGTACGCCCGCCGGTTGCCCCACCAGCCGGTGTCGGAGCCCTCCCGTTCCAGGTAGTCGTCGAGGCCGTCGTGGCGGTGGGCGTGCGGCATCGCGATGTATCCCGGCAGCAGGTTGAACAGCGTCGGGATGTCCGTCGAGCCCTGGATGCTGGCGTGGCCGCGCAGCGCCATGATCCCGCCGCCCGGACGGCCCATGTTGCCGAGCAGCAACTGCAGGATCGAGGCGGCCCTGATGTACTGCACGCCCACCGAGTGCTGCGTCCAGCCCACGGAGTAGACCCAGGCGGTGGTCCGCTCGCGGCCCGAGTTGGCGGTGACCGCCTCGGCCAGCTCGCGGAACCGCTCCGGCGGGATGCCGCACAGCTCCTCGACCATCTCCGGCGTGTAGCGGGAGTAGTGCCTCTTCAGGATCTGGTACACGCAGCGCGGGTCGGTCAGCGTCGGGTCGGACGGCGGCGTCGCGCTCGATCCCGCGCCGCGCGCGCCGTAGGAGTCGGACCCCGCCGCCTCGGCGTGGTGCAGGCCGCCCTCGGTGAGCTCCTCCTCCTCCTCGGGCCTGTCGCCCTCGTACGCCCAGGTGGACGGGTCGTACCTGCCGGTCTCCTCGTCATAACCGGAGAACAGGCCGTCGAGGTCCTCGGTGTCGCGGAACTCCCGGTTCACCAGGGTCGCCGCGTTCGTGTACGCGAGGACGTACTCGCGGAAGTCGAGCCCGTTCGACAGCACATAGTTGATCAGCGCCCCGAGCAGCACGATGTCGCTTCCGGCGCGGATCGGCAGATACCGGTCCACCGACGCGCTGGTCCGGCTGAACCGAGGGTCGATGTGGAAGACCTTCGTGCCGCGCTGACGCGCCTCCATCACCCACTGGAACCCCACCGGATGGCATTCGGCCATGTTGGAGCCCTGGATGACGATGCAGTCGGCGTTCGCGAGGTCCTGCTGGGACTGGGTCGCGCCGCCACGCCCGAAGCTGGTCCCCAGACCGGGGACGGTGGAGGAGTGTCAAATGCGCGCCTGGTTCTCCACCTGGATCGCGCCGAGGGCGGTGTACAGCTTCTTCATCAGGTAGTTCTCTTCGTTGTCGAGCGTCGCCCCGCCCAGGCTGGCGATGCCCAGAGTCCTCCTGACCTCTTCCCCCTCGTGCGTCTGCTGCCAGGTCTCGCGCCGGGTCCGCACGACCCGGTCGGCGATCATGTCCATCGCGGTCTCGAGGTCGAGCGGCTCCCACTCGGTGCCGTACGGCCTGCGGTAGAGGACCTTCGTCTGACGGCCGGGGTGGGTGACGAGCTGCTTGCTGGCCGACCCCTTCGGGCACAGCCGCCCGCGCGAGATCGGCGAGGCCGGGTCGCCCTCGATCTGGGTGACCTTCCCGTCCTTCACGTAGACGAGCTGGCCGCAGCCCACGGCGCAGTAGGGGCAGACGGAGCGCGCCACCGTGTCGGCGTCCTCCACCCTGGGGCGAAGGGCCTCCGTACGCGGCGAGCGCGCCGCCCGCCCCCTGCCGTCCTCTCCCTTGAGCTGCCGGATCACCGGCCATCGGGAGAGCCATCCAGCACCCATGACGCCTCTACTGCCCCAGTTGCTCCAGGTTCAATCACGAAGAACTCCCAAAGGTTCCGGGGTGATCGGGTGTAGAGCGCGTACGGAGGGCATTAGGCCCTGATCCGGCGCACTCCGGGGGCGAGTCGTGCCTACGGGAAGACCGCACGGGAAGACCTCCACGCAGAGGACGGCGATGAGCGACCAACCGCCCGAGTGGGCGAGAAACATCGAGAAAGTGGCCGTCGAGGCGGCGCGGGAGTTCGGCGCCGCCGTCGAGCGGGCCGGCCGGGCTCTCGGCCGGGCGGTCGATCAGGCGGGGCGGACCGCCAGGGCGCAGGCGGCGATGGCGGCGGCCTACCAGGCCGACCTGGAAGCCCTGGAGAAGGTGCTGCGCGCCCTGCCTCCCGAGCAGGTCAGGGAGATCTCCGCGGCGGCGGCCGTGGTGGCGGCCACCGCCGACCAGGTCCTGGCCCAGACGCCGAAAGATCCCGACTGAGGATCGCCCGCCGGTGTCGCGGCGAAGCGGAGGGGCGAGGGAGGGCGTCGGGTCCCGGCGTGCGAGGTCAGGAGCGGGCGTCCGGGGAGAGTCGTTCGGTGAGCCATCCCGTCACGATGGCCTTCACCTGCGCGTCGACCGGCTCCCGCGCCTCACGGCGGTAGGCGCGCAGCGACGGCGGACCGGGCTGCCTGCGCAGGATGTGATCGAGGTCGGGGATCACGTGGGTCTCCACCGGTCCCGGGACCGAATCGGCGACCCGGGCCAGGTCGGCGGGGTCCACCTGGAGGTCCTTCTCCCCGGTGACGGCCAGGACCGGAGCGTGGATCCCGCCGAGGTCGGCGACGGGGTCGTGATCGAGGAACTCCCGGGTCCAGCGCGCGTTGATCCGCACCCCGCCGATCCGGGCGACGTCCGTGGTCGTACGGCGGATCCGCTCGTGGTTCTTCAGCACCTTCGTGACCAGATCGGTGCGGGTCAGCCGCAGCAGCCACCGGACGGCCGCCGGCATCGAGGGCGCCAGGCGCTCCGCCTGCCACCGCAGTGTCTCCGCACCCGGCTTCGCGGACGGGGACAGCAACACCACCGCCGCCACGACCGGCCGGGCGCCGGGCCCGTCGCCCGACCCGGCCCCGGATCCGCTGCCGGGCTCGCGGGGCGGCTCGACGGTCGCGGCCAGGTTCGCCGCGATCAGGGCGCCCTCGCTGTGCCCGGTCACCGCGACCCGGGAAGGATCGATCTCAGGGCGCGAGCGCAGCGCGGCGAGCGCCGCGGCGGCGTCGGTCATGCCCTCCAGGAAACCGGTCGCGAGGAACTCGCCCGTGCTGGCGCCGACTCCCCGCTTGTCGTAGCGGTACGTCGCGATCCCGGCGGCGGCCAGCGCCTCGGCCAGTTCGCGGGTCACCTTCAGCGGAAGCCGCCGGTGGTCGGAGTCGCGGTCGACCGGCCCGGAGCCCGGCAGGAGCAGGGCGGCCGGGAAGGGGCCGTCCCCCTCGGGCAGCGTCAGCGTGCCCGCGAACCGGTGGCCCGCCGAGTCGAAGGTGAGATCGATGTCGTGCATGTCCTGACCGCGTCTTTCCGTGTCTCGGGTGCGGCTCTCGGAGGTCCTCACGCTTCGGACGGCGTGGGGGCCAGCGCGGCGACCACGGCCCGGGGGTCGTCCACGCCGAGCAGCAGCGAGTCGTACCTCTGCCCCTCCAGGTGGATGCGCACCGCCGCCTGACCGCCGCGCACGTCCACGAACTCCCTGGTGCCGGACCGGTGCCAGGTGCCGAGCTTACGCGCGCCCGGGATGGCGAGACCCGTGCGCAGTCCGCGGGGGGCCCGCAGCGGGCTGCCCTCGACGACCTCGACGGACCGGACCGCCGAGCGGGGCACGCGGAGGTCGCCGCGCAACGCGCCGGCCTTCTCCGCGGCGCTCAGGCGGACGGCTACGGCGTCGGCGGTGATGGTCACGGTGCTCATGGGGCGGCTCCTTCGTCGCTTCTGTCGGGTACGAGTCCATTGTTATCAACTATGAGAATGATGTCAATCGTGAGAACATAGGGCCATGGCCACAGCGGAACTGCTCCTCCACCCCGTCCGGCTGCGCATCGTCCAGGCCCTTCTGGGCGACCGGACCCTGACGACGGGAGAGCTGCGATCGGAACTGCCCGATGTGCCCACGGCCACGCTGTATCGGCAGGTCGCGGCGCTCGTGGAGGGCGAGATCATCGAGATCGTGGCGGAGCGCAAGGTCAGGGGCACGTTCGAGCGGTCCTACCGGCTGCGTGCGGCGAACGCGATCGTGACCGCGGAGGACGCGGCCGGGCTCGGTGCGGACGACCACCGGCAGGCGTTCATGACGTTCGTCGCGTCGCTGCTCGCCGACTTCGACCGGTATCTCGACCACGGCGACATCGATCTCGGCCGGGACGGGGTGGGCTACCGGCAGACGGCGATGTATCTGAGCGACGAGGAGTTCCGGGAGTTCCTCGGGGAACTGGCCGCGGTCCTGCGTCCCCGGCTGGCCAACCGGCCCGCCCCCGGGCGCGTCCGCAGGCTCCTCTCCACCGTCGTCATGCCCGCCCGGCCCCCCGCGTGATCGCGTACATGCGCATTCCCTGTCACATCGATGGAAGAAGGCCTGGTCAGAGGGATGATGATGGTGGTGTCGAATTCGCCCGCGTCCGC
Source organism: Microbispora sp. H10949 (assembly GCF_014161435.1). Classification (NCBI taxonomy): domain Bacteria; kingdom Bacillati; phylum Actinomycetota; class Actinomycetes; order Streptosporangiales; family Streptosporangiaceae; genus Microbispora; species Microbispora sp. H10949. The sequence continues at coordinate 122,556 of NZ_JABBWZ010000009.1, forward strand.
GCGACGTGTAGGTGAAGCAGGGCGGACCGGCGATCGGCCCGCACAGTGAACGTCGCACAGTGAACGCAAGGAGACACCACGATGCGGTTCCTCATGACCACCAAGGGCACCTCCCCCGCTCCCGACGAGGCGATGCTGGCCGAGATGGGCGCCTTCATCGAGGAGATGACCAGGTCCGGCGTGCTGCTGGCCACGGGCGGGCTCGAGCCGGGCGGCGTACGGATGACCTCCCGAGGGGGCGAGGTAACCGTGACCGACGGGCCGTTCGCCGAGTCGAAGGAGGCCATCGTCAGCTTCGCGCTGGTCGAGGCCCGGTCCCGTGAGGAGGCGATCGAGCTGGCCCGCCGCTTCTGGAAGATCGTCGGTGACGGCGAGGGCGCCGTCCAGCAGGTGTTCGGCCCGGAGGACGCGCCCCGCTGACGCCGGGCCCGGGTTGCGCGGTGAGCGGCGCGGATGCTCTGATCGATCGGGTGACGTCCCGCGACGCCCCCCTGCGCGACCAAGGCGCTCTGATCGACGCGGTGTGGAAGCTCGAGTCCGCGAGGATCGTCGCCGGTCTCGTACGGATGGTCGGCGACGTCGGCCTGGCCGAGGAACTGGCGCAGGAGGCGGTCCTCGCCGCGCTGGAACAGTGGCCGGAGTCGGGCGCCCCGGACAACCCGGGCGCCTGGCTCATGGCCGTGGCGAAGCGACGTGCCGTCGACCACCTGCGCGGGGAGGACCGGCACGACCGCGGGCAGGAGCGGCTCGCCCACGATCTCGCCACCCGTCCCGACGGCGATGCCCGTGAGATGGACGACGTGCTGGGCGCGGTCGACGGAGAGGTGGGCGACGACGTCCTCCGGCTGATGTTCGTCTCCTGCCATCCTGTGCTGCCGGCCGAGTCGCGGGTGGCGCTCACCCTGCGGCTCGTCGGCGGCCTGCGCACCGACGAGATCGCCCGCGCCTTCCTCGTCACCGAGGCCGCCGTGGCCCAGCGGATCGTCCGGGCCAAACGCGCGCTCGCCGACGCGGGGGTGCCCTTCGAGGTGCCGTCGGGGCCGGATCGGACGGCCCGGCTGGCGTCGGTGCTGGAGGTCGTCTACCTCGTGTTCAACGAGGGATACTCGGCCACGGCCGGCGACGACCTGACGCGGCCGTCCCTCTGCCTGGAGGCCCTGCGTCTCGGCCGCCTCCTTGCCGGGCTCGTGCCCGGCGAGGCCGAGGCGCACGGCCTGGTCGCGTTGATGGAACTCCAGCAGTCACGCTCGGCCGCGCGCACCGGGCCGTCCGGAGAACCCGTCGTGCTGCACGAGCAGAACCGGGGACGCTGGGACCGGCTGCTCATCCGGCGCGGCTTCGCCGCGTTGCTGCGGGCGCGGCAGGCCGGCGGACCGCTCGGCCCGTACGTGCTGCAGGCGGCCATCGCGGCCTGCCACGCGGGAGCGGCCACGCCGGAGGAGACGGACTGGCCGCGGATCGCCGCCCTCTACGACGCGCTGGTCCAGGTGCTGCCCACACCGGTCGTCCAGCTCAACCGCGCGGTCGCGCTGGCCATGGCGCACGGGCCGGGCGCCGGTCTCGCGCTGGCCGACACGCTGACCGGCGAACCGGCCCTGGCGAGATACCACCTCCTGCCCGCCGTACGCGGCGACCTGCTGGCCCGGCTCGGCCGGCGCGACGAGGCCCGCGCGGAGTTCGAGCGCGCGGCGTCCCTCACCCGCAACGCCCCGGAACGCGAGGTTCTGCTCCGCCGCGCCGCGAACTGCGCCGGGGACGCTGAGGACGCCGCAGCCGGCGTGCTCGGCGAGGGTGTCGTGCGCAGCGGAGGCGCCGGGGAGGCCGGAGCCGGCGCCGGCGTGCTCGGCGGAGGTGTCGGAGGCGTCGTGCTCGGTGCGGCCGTGCGGGCCTTCCTCGCCCGCCCCGGCCTGACGGCCGGCACCCTGCGGTCGTACGACCAGACGCTCTCACGGCTGTGCCTGCGCCTCGGCGCGGACCTTCCGCTGGCGGACGTGACCCCCCAGCGGGTGGCCGCGGTCTTCACGGCGGAGTGGGGCACTGCGGCGGGCGCGACCTGGAACCGGCACCGAGCCGCGCTGCGGTCGTTCGCGGCCTGGGCCGTCGGGCAGGGACGGACGTCCGCTGACCTGGCCGCTGACCTGGCCGCTGATCTGGCCGCCGCGCTCGACCGGCGGCCCGAGCCCCGGGGGCGCGTCCGTCCCATCGCCCGGTCGCACCTGGAGGACCTGTGGGCGCGGCCGGACGTCGCACCGCGCGAGCGCGCCCTGTGGATGCTGCTCTACGAGAGCGCGACCCCGGCGGATTGGGCGCTCTCGCTCGACGTGCAGGACCTCGACCTGCGCGGCATGAGCGCCGTGGTGCGCGGCAGGCGGCATCGGATCCGCTGGGAGGCGGGAACGGCCGCGCTGCTGCCCCTGCTGGTGCGGGACCGCCGCCGCGGCCCGCTCTTCCTCACCGACCGGCAGCCGGGCCCGGGCCGCGTACCGGCGGCGGCCGACCTGTGCCCGCACACCGGCCGGAGCCGCCTGTCGTACGAGCGGGCGGAGCACCTGTTCAAGCGGGCCACCGGAGATCTCGACCCCGAGGGCGAGGGGTACACGCTGCACCGCCTGCGGCACTCGCGCCTGGCCCACCTCGCGGAGGACGGCTGGACGGCGCCGATGCTGATGTCCCTGTCCGGTCACGCCGGCGCGCGCACCCTGCGCGAGTTCGTCCGGGCCGGGCAGCCGGCGGACGGCGGGAGGTCGTGAGCCCCCCGCCGCGTCCCGCTCGGCCGGTGATCAGGGGTAGCTGACCACGTTGACCGGCACGGTGGCCGTGCCCTGGGCCGCGCCGCCCGTGTTATTGATCACGTGGGCGATCGTCCCGACGCCGCCCAGCGACACGGTGAGCAGGTCGTGGAACTTCACGGTGGACCGGGTCGGGGCCTCGAAGCCGCGCTCGGCCACGACCGAGGGATCGGTGCTGAAGTTGCAGTAGCTGCCCATGCCCCAGGCCTCGTGGGTGGTCACCGAGTCGGCCACCTTGTAGGCGGCGTAGCCACGGGTCGAACCGTTCATCCAGGACGCCTGGTTCGGCGGGTCGTACGGCAGTTCGTTCTGGAAGAAGATGGTCCGGCCGCCCTGGCCGTTCCAGATCACCTCGTACTTCTTGTAGTGCTCGACGAACAGGCCGTACGCCGTGACGTTGTCTCCGTTGACGATCAACCCGGTGTCGGCCGGGTTGGTGTTCCAGCCCACGCCCGCGCCGTGGTCGGCCCGCCACGCCCAGATGTGGTCGATGATCGTGTTGTCGCTGTTCACGACGAGGCTGGTCGTGGCCGAGCCGGGGCCCGCGCCGCCGATGCGGAAGAACACGTCCTGAATCGAGATGGGGTTGCCCGCGTGACTCGCCGTGGCGCCGTCGGGCCCGACCCGCAGCAGCACCGGCGAGTTGACCGTGCCGGCGTCGAACAGCAGCCCGGCGAGCTTCACGCCGTCGACGTCCGCGACGTTCATCGCGACGACGCCGCCGTCCGGGATCAGGGTCGCGTAGCCGAGCCCGAGCACCACCGTGTCCGGCCGGGTCACGTTGAGCATCTGGCTGAGGTGGTAGACGCCGGGCGTGAACAGCAGGTTGAGGCCCTGGGCCAGCGCCTGGTTGAGCGTGGCCGCGCCGTCGGACGGCTTGGCGACGTAGAACTGCGTGAGCGGGATCGACGTGCCGGGGGTCGCGCCGTTCGCCCAGCTCGCGCCGCTGGAGTTGGTGCGCAGGGACGGGACGAACACCCGGTAGGCGCCGCCCTGGTCGACGTACAGGTAGGGCTTCTCGCGCGTGACGGGGCTCTGCGCCAGGGTGGTGTACGGCGGGTTCGGGAAGCTCTGCGCGGGAGCGCCGACGACGCCGGAGAACACCATGTTCCAGACCCCGTTGGTCCAGCCGCCGATGCTGCTGTCACGGGTGAACCACTGCTGCTGGGAGTACGGCCCGACCGTCCCGTCGATCTTGCTGTCGGCGATGTAGCCGCCGCTGGCCCAGCCGTACCCGTTGGGCGCGAGGTTCAGCCCGCCGCGGACGTGGATCCGCCGGAACGGCGCGGCCTGGGCCACCGCCCAGCGGTCGGTGCCGTTCACCGGCACGACGGCGAGGTTCTCGGCCGAGCGCCAGAAGTTCTGGGTGGCGTTGCCGTTGAACCAGCCCGCGTCGACGGTGATGTCCCCGTTGATCGTGACGTTGTCGGGCGACTGGCCGAGACCGGAGATGGAGGTGTAGAAGCCGATCTGGGCGTTGAGGCCGCTGTAGGTGCCGGGCTTGAACAGCAAGGCGTACCGCTGGCTGCCGAACTGGTTCGACTCCTGCTGCCTGAAGATCGTGTCGAGCGTGCTCTGGATGCTCGCGGCGGACATCGACGGGTCGAAGACCCGCACGTTCGGCCCGAGGTCACCGCCCCCGGGAAGGGTGCCGCCGTCGGTGACGACGTTGACCCCGAACTCCCAGAGCGAGTAGCCGTACTGGGTGGCGCGGGTGAGGCCGTACATCCGCACGTAGCGGCCGGTGGCCGCGAGGTCGAGCGTCTGCGTGCCGGCCGCGCCGGTCACGGTCGCGGTGGCGTCCGTCCAGGTCGAGCCGTCGGCCGAGACCTGGATCTTGAACGTCTGGGCGCGGGCGGTCTCCCAGTTCAGGGCCACCCGGCAGATCTGCCGGGAGTCGCCGAGGTCGACCTGGATCCACTGGGGGTCGCTGAACGCGCTCGACCAGCGGGTGCCCGTGGCGCCGTCGAAGGCGGCCGAGGCCGGCGTGCCCGCGTTCTCCGTCGAGGAGGCCGAGGACGGCCGGCCCTGGGCCGCGTTCGCCGTGCCGCACACGGCCGCCGCGGCGCCGTAGGAGGCGGGGAGGACACCGGTCACCGCGGCGAACGTGGACAGCGCGGCGAGACCGGCGGTGACGAGACCGGCGCGCCGGCGCCGGATGCGCGGCCGAAGGCGGGAGGAGGAGGGAGGCATGCGGTCTCCTTGGGGAGCCCCCCGGCGGGGGACCTGGGGGATGGAGAGGTTCGGCGGCCTGAGCGTCCGTCCGCGCGCGGCTTATGTCAAGACTTATTTCACAGCTAGAAATATCCGCCGTTGCTCCATCAGCGGTCACTCTCCACAGGGAGTCAGCCCGCGGCGGTGATCCTGGCCACCTGGGGCGCGTTGAGGAACTCCTCCAGCACGAGCGTGGCGGCGCCCAGCGCGACGGCGTCAGGGCCGAGACGGCCCAGGACGATCGACGTCGCGGCGTACGGCTCGGCCAGCGAGTTGGCGGCCGTGGCGCGGCGGATGCCGGGCAGCAGGCGCTCGCCGAGGCGGGCGCCGACCCAGCCGCCGATCACGATCTTCTCGGGGTTGATCAGGTTGACCAGGTTGGCCAGGCCCACGCCGAGATAGGAGACGGTCTCCTGGATGACCGGGGACTCCGAGGCGAGCAGGCGGTCGAGGTCCTCCTCCCAGTCGCCCTGGGAGGCGACACCCGCCCGGTCGAGGATCGCCTCGATCCCGACGTACGCCTCAAGGCACCCGCGCCCGCCGCAGCGGCAGGGCCGGCCGTCGGCCACGATCTTGGTGTGGCCCCACTCCCCCGCGCTGCTGCTCACCCCTCTGAAGGTGGTGCCGTCGGCCACGATCGTCGCGCCCACGCCCACCCCGAGCAGCACGATCACCGCTTCGGAGGCCCCCCGGCCGGAGCCGAACCACAGCTCGGCCTGGCCCAGCGTCTTGGCGCCGTTGTCCACGTACAGCGGGAGCGAGGTGCCGCGGCGCAGCAGCGCACCGAGGGGTACGCCGTCCCAGCCGAAGGTCTTGGCGTGGATGACCCCGTCGGGACCCGGCTCCACGATGCCGGGGACGCCCACGCCGATTCCGAGCACCTGCTCGGGGGAGACGCCCGCGTCGGAGAGCACGACCTCGACCCCCGACAGGATGTGCCGGGCGACCAGTTCGGGGTCGTGCCGGGCCGGCCGCAGCACGTAGTCGACCTTGGCCCGCTCGGTCATCTCCAGGTCGAACAGCCCGACCCTGACGTGCGTCTCGGCCATGTCGACGCCCACGGCGAAGCCGTACTCGGGGTTGACCCGCAGCAGGACCCGGGGACGGCCGCCGTCGGACTCCACCTGTCCCGCCTCGACCACGATGTTCTCGGCCAGGAGGCCGGCGGTCATCGTGCTGACCGTCGCGGCGCTCAGACCCGTGCGCGCGGTGAGGTCGTTGCGGCTGGTCGGCCCGGAGAAGTAGAGCGTGTGCAGCAGCACGGCCCGGTTGCCTCTGCGGATGTCCCGCACCGTCCTGCGCTCGGGCCTCGCCATGACCGACCTCCCCGTCGTCAGGGGTCATCTTAGTTCAGGAGCGAAAACAAGCGGCCGCGCCCTCTTACGCCCTTCACTGTCGCAGCCGCCGGTTGCCCCGCCGTTACGACGGCGTGTCGCCAATCGCCTTCCTTCACGGCCTGAACGAAGAAGACCGAAACGGCTCCCGGCGGCCCGCCGGGAGCCGCCGTGGAACCGTCCGGAGCCCGTTGCCGAGCCTGGGGGCCGGGTCAGTCGAACTGCGGCTTGGTGGTGCGGCTGCGCTTCAGCTCGTAGAAGTACGGGAACCGCGCCATGTCGTAGGCGCCGTCGAAGACGCGCACGGCCTCCTCGCCGCGCGGGATGCGGGTCATCACCGGGCCGAAGAACGCCACGCCGTCGATGTGGATCGTGGGCGTGCCCACCTCGTCGCCGACCGGGTCCATGCCCTCGTGGTGGCTGCGCCGCAGGGCCTCGTCGTACTCGTCGGAGCCGGCGGCCTCGGCCAGCTCGGCGGGAAGCCCGAGCTCGGCGAGCGCCTCCTTGACGACGAGCTCGTAGTCGTCGTTGCCCTGGTTGTGGATGCGGGTGCCCAACGCGGTGTAGAGGTCGCGCAGCACGCCCTCGCCGTGCCGCTCGGCGGCGGCGATGCACACCCGCACCGGGCCCCACCCGCGGCCGAGCAGCTCGCGGTAGGTCTCGGGCAGCTCGTCCCTGCCCTCGTTCAGCACGGAGAGGCTCATCACCCGGAACCGCAGGTCGATGTCCCGGTGCTTCTCGACCTCGAGGATCCACCGTGACGTGATCCACGCGAAGGGGCAGATGGGGTCGAAGTAGAAATCCACCTTGGGACGGCTGTCGGTGCCTGCCTGGCCGGTTGCACTCATGGACGGACTCCCCTGAAGAGGTTGACGGAGGATCGGGGGGCTTCGCGAGCGTATCCACAGGTGGGACGGACACGGACACGCGCCCCGACCCCTGAAACCTCCGGGCGTCCGCCCTCATTCCCGGCAGGCATTGCCGAGATCCGGCGGATCCGGCGCGGACGTCCGGGGGGCCGCCGGGAAATGTCGGCCGGGGTCTCTAAGGTGTCCTCATGGCTCACGACAGCGTGGCGACCAACCGCAAGGCGGCGGCGCTGCGGGCGCTCCACGTGCCCGGCGACCCCGTCGTACTGCCCAACGCCTGGGACGCCGCGTCGGCGCGGGCCGTCGTGGCGGCCGGGTTCCCCGCCGTCGCCACCGGCAGCGCGGCGGTCGCCGCGGCCCTGGGCTACGAGGACGGGCAGGACACCCCGGTCGACGAGATGCTCGCCGCCGTGGCCCGCATCACCCGGGTCGTGTCCGTCCCCGTCACCGCCGACGTCGAGCGCGGTTACGGCCTCGATCCGGCGCCGCTGGTCCGGCGGCTGGCCGCGGCGGGCGCCGTGGGCTGCAACCTGGAGGACTCCGACCCCGCGACCGGGTCCCTGATCGGCGCGGCCGAGCAGGCCCGGTTCCTGGCCGCCGTACGCGCGGCGGCGGCCGAGGCCGGTGTCGACCTGGTGATCAACGCTCGGGTCGACACCTTCCTCCACGGTTCCGGGTCGCCGGAGGAGAGGCTGGCCGAGGCGATCGACCGCGGCCGCCGCTACCTGGAGGCCGGCGCCGACTGCGTCTACCCGATCCTCGCGGGCGACCCCGAGGTGATCCGCGCGCTGGTGCGGGAGATCGGGGGGCCCGTCAACGTGCTCTTCCGGCCGGGCATGCCCGCCATCCGTGATCTCGCGGCCCTCGGCGTGGCCCGGATCAGCTTCGGGTCGGGCGTCCACAGCGCGGCCCAGGAGTTCGCGGCCCGCATGCTCGGCGCGATCGCGCGGGGCGACGACCCCTTCCCGTCCGGCTGATCTCACCCGGCGGTCCCGCTCACCCGGTGTACGACCAGCCCGACCAGCGGTCGATCTCGACGAGGATCGCGGGCCCGGCCGGAGGACGTTCGCGATACTGGGCATACTTCGCGGCGAGCCACGCCGCCGCCTGGTCGCGTTCGGGTCCGTCCTCGACGACGCGAGCCCGCCCGTCGGCCCGCACCCACCACAGCCGCTCCCAGTCCTCCTCGTAGTGGTCGGCGAGCAGGCAGACGCGGGGCTCGTCACGGATGTCGCGCAGGCGCCGCAGGTCCGTGGTGCTCTTCGGCTTGTGGTCCACGGCCGTCACCACCAGGTCCCGGGAACCGGTCGCCCCGGGGTCGTGCCCGCCGTCGTATGCCAACGTCACCGGGACGAGGCGCGGCGCCCCCTCCGCCCCGGCGGTCGCGAGGCGGGCCACCCTTGCCGCCGCGAACAACTCGCGGGCCCGGCTCTCGGGCATCCTCACCCGTCCAGGCTACGGCGTCGCTCCGCCGGCGCGGTTGATCGTCTCCAGGAGGCGGCTTATGGTGTGCGCCATGGAGGCATCTGAGTTACTCGAGCGGGCCCGCTCGCGCGCAACCGACCCCGAAGATCCCCTGGAAGTGCTGTCCGCCGCGATCGTGCTGTGCGGCGAACCGGGCGGCGAGGCCGACGCCCTGCTCGACCTCGCCGTACGCCGTGCCCGGGAGGCCGGCGCGTCCTGGACCGCCATCGGCGAGCGGCTGGGCTACGTCCGCCGGTCCGCGCGCAGGCGCTTCACCCCCGCCTTCGCCCACCGGCACCTGGTCAACCGCCGCAAGAAGCGCGAGGCCGCCTGCTCCTTCTGCCGGAGGCCGCCGGGGCCACGGGTCCACATGGTGCACGGCGAGGGCGGGCGCATCTGCGACAAGTGCGTGGCGCTGGCGGGCGACATCGTCGCCGGGCTGGCTCGCCGCCGCTGACGACGCCGCCCGGCGACCCCGCCTTACGCGCCGGTGCACGTACGCGTGACCACGCGAGCGCGGCCCGGCGGCCCCACCGCCGGGCTGTTCCGTCAGGTGACGGTGAGCCGCCGGGCGTAGCGCTCGTCCCGCCACCGTTCCTCGCCGAGCACCTCGGCCAGCGCGGTCGCGGCGTCGTACACGTCCACGTGGCGCAGGTACAGCGGCGCGAAGCCGAAGCGGACGAAGTCGGGCTCGCGGTAGTCGCCGATCACACCCCGGTCAGCGAGCGCCCGCACCACCGGATAGCCGTGGGGATGGCGGTAGCTGACCTGGCTGCCCCGCCGCTCCGGGTCGCGGGGAGTGGCCAGGGCGAGCCCGAGCCCCGGGGCGACCAGATCGTCGAGCAGGTCGATGAACAGCGAGGTGAGGGCCAGGCTCTTGGCCCTCACCTCCGACAGGTCCACCCGCTCCCAGATGTCGAGCGACGCGTTCAGCGCGGCGTACGAGAGGATCGGCGGGCTGCCGGTGGCGAATCTGCGCACGCCGGGGGCGGGACGGTAGTGTGATTCGAAGTCGAACGGCGCGGCGTGGCCGTGCCAGCCCGACAGCGGGTTGCGGACATCGTCCTGGTGGCGCGGCGCGACGTACAGGTAGGCGGGCGCGCCCGGACCGCCGTTGAGGTACTTGTAGGTGCAGCCGACCGCGAAGTCCGCCTCGCCCACCCGCACCGGCATCGCCCCGGCGCTGTGGCACAGGTCCCAGACCATCAGCGCGCCGGCCGCCTGGACCTGTTCCGTCACCGCCGCCATGTCCCGGGCCGCGCCGGTCCGGTAGTCGACCTGCGAGAGCAGCACGAGCGCGACGCCGTCGTCGAGGGCGTCCGCGAGCGACCGGCCCCGCTCCCCGATGTCACGGATCTCGTACGAGCCGAGCGCCCGGGCGGCGCCCTCCACGACGTACCGGTCGGTGGGGAAGTTGTCGAGATCGGAGACGATCACGCGGCGCTCCGGGCGCAGCGGCAGGGCGGCCGTGACCACCTTGAAGATGTTCACCGAGGTGGAGTCGCCCGCCAGCACCTCGCCGGGACCCGCGCCGATCAGGGGCGCGATCCGGTCGCCGGTGCTCTGCGGCATGTCCCACCAGCCGGCCGTGTTCCAGCTGGCCCCGAGATGCCTGCCCCACTCGGTCTCGACGGTGCGGGCCACCCGCTCCGGCGTGTGCCGGGGCAGCGCGCCGAGCGAGTTGCCCAGCAGGTAGACGACCCCGGGAGGAAGCGAGAACTCCTCCCGGAAACCTCTCAGCGGGTCCTTGGCGTCGAGATCCTGGCATTCGGCACGACTGACACCCATCGGCATCTCCTCCTTCTCCGCATTATGTCCCGAAATATCCGATCTTGTAGAGCATGTGATGACACAGCGTGGACAGCGGAGCCATACCGGAGAGGACCGTTCCACCGAATGCGGACGGCTATAAACCCCATAGATCACCACAGCGGCACTATCAGCGCAAAGTAAGCACAAGACGCACCCAAGACTCTGTGCGATCGTGGACAAGACGGGGCAAGTTCTCTGGAGACGCCAATCCCCCGTTGGTGACAGAGGGTGATCAAACGTGACGGAATCCCCGGTGCATCATGAGTCCCCGATCTATCGACGCATCGCCGGCAGGCTGCGCGATCAGATCCTGTCCGGCGCGCTCGGTGATGGGGACCGGCTACCGGGCGAAAACGCGCTCATGAACGAGTACGGCATCGCACGGGCCACGGCGCGGCAGGCGCTGGCCGTACTGATCAACGAAGGACTCGCCGTGCCGAAACGAGGATCGGGCGTATACGTGCGCCTGTTCCGTCCGATCCGCCGCCATGGGTCCCGGCGGCTCTCGCGCGAGCAGTGGGCCCAGGGCCTGGCCATCTGGGACTCCGACACCCGTGGCCGTTCGTACACGGTGGACGAGTTGCGGATCGTGCGCGAGACCGCGAGCGAGCAGGTCGCCCGCGTGCTCGGCGTCGAAGAGGTGTGGGTGCGCCGCCGCCGTTACTCGGTGGACGGCCGGCCGGTGCAGCTCGCGGCGTCCTGTTTTCCCGCCGATCTCGTGGAGGGCACGGCGGTCGTCCTGCCCGACACCGGGCCCGGAGGGGTGTACGCCCGCCTGGGTGACCTCGGCCACGCCCCGGTCCACTTCAGTGAGGAGGTGCGGGCGCGGATGCCGCTGCCCGGGGAGACCGAACTGCTGAACCTCCCGGCCGGCACGCCGGTCATCTCCGTCACCCGCGTCGCCTTCGCGGAAGGAGGGGTGGCGGTGGAGGTCAACGAGATGACGCTCGACGCGGCGTCTTATGTACTCCAGTACGACTTCGACGCATAGGTCAAGCGGACAAGTCCGCAGATAGGTTGACCTGTCCATCCCGATCATTGATTTCTCTAGAGAAGTCCCGCACCTTGAAGAAAGAGACGTCAAGAACACCGGGCCTACGGCGAGGGAAGGTGGACGGGTGTCCTTTGACCGACGCCTTGCCGAGATCGCTCGGGAGTTCCCGGAGTGGACGATCTGGCGGAGTGACGCCGGCCGGTGGTGGGCCACCCGGCACCGGCCGCTCACTTCGGCCCAGCGGGCGGCCGGATGCGCGATGACCGTCGACGCCGACGAACCCGACGGGCTGCGCGAGCAGTTGCGGGAGCAGGAGGAGTGCGACGCCGCCGCCGATCCATGAGCGCGGAAGCCCCCGACCCGATCGGGGGCGGGGGCTTCCGCTACCAAAGATCAGCGCGCGTTCCGCGGCTCACTTGCCGGCGACCGGCTCCTCGTCGGGGGTGGTGCGGCGGACCCGGCCGAGGTCGACGTCGGTGTCCTCCGGCGACGCCGCGAGGTCGTGTCCCAGCTCCGCGTGACCGGTTTCGGCGTGCCCGTGGTCGGCGTGGTCCTGCTGCTCGGCGCGTCCGGCGTCCACGACCAGGACGGCCTCCTCCTCGTCGCCCTCGGCCGCGTGGATCCCGGCCCCGGACGCGGCGGGCGGCTCCGCACCGGCCGGCGCGGCGATCTCCCGGGGCTGCGACGTGAGGTCGCCCGAGCCGAGAGCCTGGGCCTGCGGCCCGGGCGGCAGCACGGTGGCCTCGTCCACCAGCGGGCCGGCCATCGACTCGCGGTGCATCAGGTCGCCGAGCACCGAGCCGATCTCGTTGAGCCGGCGGACGACCTCCGTGTGGGTGTCGGTCAGGTAGGCCACCCGGCGGCCGGTGTGCTCGTCCAGCGCGTTCACCCGCTGCTGCGCCGCCGCCAGCATGGCCTCGGCCTGCCCGCGCGCCTCGACCAGCAGCCGCTCCGACTCCGTCCGGGCGGCCGTGAGCTGGGCCTCCGACTCGGCGCGGGCGGAGCGCAGGGTCTCCTCGGCCTCGGCGCGGGCCGTGGTCAGCGTCTCGTCGGCGTCCGCGCCCGCCTGCGCCAGCAGCCGCTCCGACGTGGCGGTGGCGTCGGCGACCCGGCGCTCGGCCTCGTCCTGGGCGGCGGACCTGATCGCGTCGGCCTGCTCACGCGCGGACGTCACCAGCCGCTCGGCCTCCGCCGCCGCGCCGTCCCGCAGCCTCCTGGCCTCCGCCTCGGAGGCCTCCTTGTTGGCCGCCGCCTCCTCCTGCGCCAGCTTGAGGATCTGGCTCAGCCGCTCGCCCAGCTCGTCGGGGTTCTGCGGCGACTCGGTCATCTTGCGCCGCGCCTCGGCCAGTTCGAGGCGGCTCTGCTCGGCCTGGTCGATCGTACGCGCGAGCCGTTCCTCCAGGTCCCGGATCTGGTTGCGGGTTCGGACCATGTAGTCGTGGACCTGCCTGCGGCTGTATCCACGCATCACGACTTCGAACGAGTCGTCGCTCATCAGGTCGGGGAAGTTGTCGGTCTGGTTCGTCATAAGAAGCCCTGGGGTCGGAGACAACGACGGTAACGCACGCCAGGACACGACTTTCCTGCTATCCGCCGCACATCGCAACCTGAACGCGGCAGCCGGACGGGGAAAAGCGCGGAGCGCCCCGTCGAGCCCGCCGGAGAGCCCATGCGATCATCGTGGCATGCCGTACATAGCCGAGCTGGACGACGACGCGACGCCGATCATCCATCCCGAGGCGTGGGTGGCCCCGGGGGCGGTGGTCGTCGGGAGGGTGCGGCTCGGACGCGGCGCGAACGTCTGGTACGGCTCGGTGCTGCGCGGCGACGACGAGCGGATCGACGTCGGTGACGAGGTCAACGTCCAGGACCTGTGCTGCCTGCACGCCGATCCCGGCGAGCCGGTGATCCTGGACGACCGGGTGAGCCTCGGCCATCGGGCGATGGTGCACGGCGCGCACGTGGAGGCGGGCGCGCTGGTGGGCATCGGCGCGGTCGTGCTCGGCGGAGCGGTCGTCGGGGCCGGGTCCCTCGTCGCGGCGGGGACCGTGGTGCCGCCCGGACGGCGGTTCCCGGCCGGCGTGCTGGTCGCGGGCGTGCCGGGGCGGGTGGTCCGCGAGCTCACCGACGACGACCGCGCCTCCTTCGCGCGGACGCCGGACAACTACCTCGCCAAGGCCCGCCGTCACGCCGCGGCCTCGGTTCGGTCCCGATGAGCGTGCCGGCCAGCGCCAGGTGGTCCGAGAGCTCGGGGTCGGTCCTGACGACCTCGGCGCCGCCCGGGCGGTAGTCGGCCTCGCTGGCGAAGATGTAGTCGATCTTCCGGCCGCCGCGGGTCGTGGGGTCGCCGCCCCGGCGTACGGACCCGCAGGCCGGGGCGTCCGCCTCGGTGTAGCCGCCGGCGCCCAGGCCCATGCCGTACACGCCGGTGAGCTGGGGGTCGCCGGGCTCGCGGTTGAAGTCACCGGTGAGGATCACCGGGGCGCCGCCGGCGTACCCCGCCACCAGCCCGGTGACCTGCCGCGGCGTCTCGGTGCCCGAGATGTGGGTCACGCAGCAGACCGAACGGCGCGGGCCGACGTCACCCCTGGCGCACAGCAGGCCGCGTGGGTGGACCGTCTCGCCGGGGGTGGCCGGAGCGTGGTCGGCGCGCAGCAGCCGCCGCAGCGGCGGGCCCTGCGTGCCGTTCTTCAGCGCCAGCGCCACGCCGAAGGTCCTGCCGTCGGGCGGGGCCGTGTGCGGGGTGAGGTCGCGCCAGAGCGTCCGGCACCGGTCCTCGCGGCCCGGCCCGCCGCCCCTGGCGTAGCCGTACCAGACGAGGTGGTATCCGGGCAGCTCACGACGCAGGAGACCGACCTGGGCGTAGCACATCTCGGTGAAGGAGGCGACGTCCACGTCTCGCGAACGGATCAGTGCGGAGACCTGTCCGGCCCAGGTCCGGCGGTGCCGCGGCGTCAGGTCGCGTACGCAGGTGCCGGCCCGGTTGCCGGCCGCGCAGACGTTGTAGGTGAGGACGTTCACCCGGTAGGTGTCGGCGGGCGCCGGAAGACCGGCCACCACAACCCCGGCAAGCGCCACTCCTGCCACAAACGCCCCCATACGGGAGGAAGCTACTTAGCGCCGATCAACCCGTCCACGCACCTGTGGTGAAATTTCCGACATTGATTGCCATGACTGGCGCGGCGACCGCCAGGTAGGCCATCATCACCCACGGCTTCCTGCTCCCTGCGACGCCCACCGTGACGTAGAGCGGCCACCACAGCAGCGAGGCGCGCCCGATCGACATGTAGAACGACGACATGGCGAGCAGCGCCACCGCCTGTGGCGCCAGATAGGCGACGTCGGCCCAGTTCCGCCGGACCAGCATCCAGAGGATCAGGACGACCAGCACGAGCCCGGCGATGATGTCCTCGCGGTACGCCGTGGTGAGGATGGGCTCGTCGATCGACCTGTTCCAGGTGTTGATGAACGCGGTCCAGGGCGCCTCGGGGTAACGCCCCCAGTACTGCGCCTCCGCCGCCTTCCAGGCCATCAGGTCGCCGGTGCGGTGCCACAGATAGAGCATGTACGCCAGCACCGGCAGGCCCGGGACGACCATCCAGGGAGCAGTCCGCCACCCGGTCGAGCGCAGGCCGTTCGCGGAGAAGAGGAACATCACCGCGAGGCCCGCGGCCAGGAAGAGACCGGAGATGCGCACCGACGCGGCGAAGGCGGCGCACAGGGCCGCCGACTCCCACCTGCCGTTGCGGGCCAGCAGCCAGGCCGGGACGGCCAGCGCGAGGAAGGGCGCCTCGGAGTATCCGGCCAGCAGGAACGTGGCGAACGGGCTGAGGAAGAAGGCCAGCACCACCCAGGTGCCGCTGCCCTCGCGGTACGACTCGCCCAGCCGGTGCAGGGCCACCGCGACGACGGCGCTCGCGACGAACGACACCAGCACGATCGCCAGGTCCCAGTTCGGGATGACCAGGTGCAGCGACCGCAGGAACATCGGCAGGCCGGGGAAGAACGCCACCAGCTTCGGCGCGTCCGGCATGCCCGGCGTGCCGTCGTAGCCGTACTGCGCGATGGCGATGAAGTTCTCGGCGTCCCAGGGCGTGAGCCGGTCGAGCATCGGCGCCTCGGTGCGTCCCGGGGCCGCGAGGACCATGTAGATGTAGGTCCCGATGTGCCAGAAGAACCAGATCAGCAGAGCCGTGGCGTCACCGGGGCGGCCCGGCCACCGCCATCCGCGGCTCTCCCGCTCCGAGCGCGGTCCCTCCGTCTGCTCACCGGTCGCGGTGCCATCCGGAACGTCCACGGGCGTCCCCTTCGCCGATTCCTCGACAACGCCCTGTTCCCGGTCGGCCCCGGCCTGCTGGATCTCAGTCACGAGCACCTATGCAATACGTCATGGACAGTCCCTGCCAAGGTAAGCATGCCGGGTTTTGTCGGCAGACGGTCAAAAAAGTCGTCGGACCCGGTCCGACCGGCCGCGGCCGGTGAAACTTTCACCGGCGGGCCCTCCGGCCACCTGCCACCGGCACGCGCCCTTACCGGCGATTTACCATGACTGGGTGTACTGGGACGGGTTCACGGCGATGGAGCAGGACGTGCGCGCCGTCGTCGGCGATCCCCGCTGGACGCTTCTTCCCCCGCTCACGCGGGCGCACACGCTCGCCCAGCGCGCGCTGCTGACCCCGGACGGATCCCGGTGGCTCTTCGGCGCGCATGCCCGCTGGTACCGGCTCGACCGGGTGGACGGCCGCTGGCACCTCTCGGCTCCCCCGCTGCACCCCGCGATCCGGTCCGACGCCCGGCCGCACCCGCCGGGCGTGGCAATCCCGCCCGCCCTGGTCCCGGCCGGGCCCGACTTCGCCTACGACCGCGGGTCCACCCAGGCGTTCGTCGGCCCGGACGTGCCGCACGAGATCACCGAACGGCTCCGGGCGCTGCTGCTCGCCCACCGGGGGCTGCGCCGGGAGGACTTCCCGCTGAGCGGCGCCTACCGGGAGATCTTCGCCCGCGACGTCGCGAGCACGGTGGCCGCCGTGTGGGGCACGATCATGTGGTGCGCGTACGCCCCGGCGTTCGACGGCAACGAGGTCATGCTCTCGATGTTCGGCGAGTTCCTGGCCCGCCCGCTGCCGGGGGACGACTGGGTGCGCTGGCTGCCCCTGGGCTCGCTCGACGCGCTCGTGGCCCTCTACGCGGAGCGGATGCGCTCCGGCGCGCAGCAGGCGGGCCTGCGACTGGCCGGGCTGATGGCCGAGACCGCCACCGTGCTGCGCGCCGACGCCCGGTTCCGCCCGCGCGCCGAGGCGCTGATCGCGATGGCCGAGCCACTGCTCGCCAGCCCCTGGCTGGACCACCACGCCCTCCCCGGCGGCGCCGTACGGCAGGCCTGGCTGGCACGCTGCCCGCCGCACCTCGTCTCCGCGACGCTCCCCGAGTGGGCGCCCGGCGAGCACTTCCGGCACACGTTGTACGACCTGGTCGAGGCGCTCGCCTACACCGCCTCGCGCGGGATGGACCCGCGGGCCGTGGCGGCCGCGCTGCTCGCCGCGGACGTCGCGGGCGTCTGCGGCGTCTCGGAGCCCGCCTGGGCCCCCGGGGCCTCCGGCACCGCGCGGGTGGTCACCGCCCTGTATCCGTGGATGGACGACGAACAGCGGCAGGCTCTCTATCTCGCGCTCGCCGATCCCGCCCACCCGCTGCGGGGGTGCTGGCCGGCGGGCGGAGTGCTGCCGGCCGCGCTGCTGCCGCCCGACCGGACGACGGCCGCCGCCCTGCTCGGGTCCGCGTACGCGGCGGGGCTGGCGTGGTGCGCGCTGACCGCCACGCCCGCGCCGCCCGAGGGCTTCGCGGTGCCCGCCGCCGTGGTCCAGTGCCTGATCCACCAGCGGGACGACCCGCGCCCGCAGGAGCCGCGGGCGGAGCACAGGGCTGACCTGGAGGAGTCCGGGGCCTGGCTGTTCGAAACGTCAAATTCGGATATTTCATCCTTACCTCCGCTTTAGCAATCCCTTCCCTCCATCACCGTCCTTTTCATCGAATCGTGATCTCGGAATCGGGGAAATGGTCACCGAGGGACACGAGGTACGGGTCGGGAATGGTCACGATGGGCCATGTCGCGGTGGAGTACCCGGACGTAACCTCGTGATGGGTGTGGGCTGCGGAAGGAAGGACGACGCGGTGGGGCACGACGATCTGGACTCCCGGGTCCACGACCGTGTCGCGTTGGACGAGATCGCGCTCTACGCCGAGGTACTGGAGGCCGTGAACATCACGGAGAACCGGCTGACCTTGGAAGAGCTCGACAACGCGCTCGGCTTGCGGACTTCGGCGAGCCACTGAAGAACTGAGAGCATGGTCCGTCCCGGGCGTCCTGATGCGCCCGGGGCGGCTTGCTCCGTCGACCCGTGCCGGCCCGCCGAGGAGCGGTTGATCCCGCCGGGTCCGTTCAGGACCGCACGAGGCGGGCGATGGCGGCCGAGGCCTCCCTGATCTTCTCGTCGGCCTCCGGACCGCCGCTCTTGACGGCGTCGGCCACACAGTGGCCGATGTGATCCTCCAGCAGGCCGAGGGCCACCGCCTGAAGGGCGCGGGTGGCCGCCGAGACCTGGGTGAGGATGTCGATGCAGTAGGCCTCTTCGTCCACCATCCGCTGCAGCCCCCGGATCTGTCCCTCGATCCGGCGCAGGCGGGTGAGGTAGGCCTGTTTGTCCCCGCTGTACCCGTGCATCCTTCAACGATACCCGGCGCGGGTATGAACCGGTGTGCTCCGCCGCGAGCGCCCAGAGCTGCACGATCGCCTGTCCGGGGCATCGTTTGTCATGTGCAATCATTGACGGACGGGTTCCGGCGGCTCCCGGATCCGCCAGGACGGGACGAGGCGAGGCGAACAGAGGCGAGCGCGAGTGGAACTGGGACGGTACGGAGAGCCCGAGACCTTCTCGATGCTCACCGTCCTCCAGGACCACGTCGTCGTCATCCACATGTACGGCGAGCTCGATCTGATCGCGGCTCCCGCCCTGCGCGCCTGCCTCGCCGAGGCGGTCGGGCTGCGCAACCCGCCCCGCATCGTGGTCGACGCGGAGGCCCTCACCTTCTGCGACTCCACCGGGCTGAGCGTCCTCATGGGGGCGCTGCCCGCCGTCCGGTCGGTCGGCGGGGACCTGGCGCTCAGCAACGCGCACGGACGCTTCGCGCGGATGCTCAGGATCACCGGCCTCGACTCGGAACTCCCGGTCCACGACTCCGTCGCCTCCGCCGCCGCCTTCCTCGCCGGCCCCGAAGCCTAGTTCGGACCCCGTGCCCGTCAGTCGCGGGAGCGGAGGCCGTACATGAGGTCCTCCCAGCGGGCGGCGACGCCGGACGCGGCGTGGCCCGAGGCGCTCTCCAGCGCGCCCGCCGCGAGGGCCATCCGGCGGCGCTCGTCGTCGACGAGGGTGAGCAGCGCGCCGGCGAGCGACTCGACGTCGTCCTCCCCCTCGGCGACCAGCACGCTGTCGAGCCCGGGGCGGAGGAACTCGGCCGGGCCGCGCGGCCCGGCGTAGCCGACGACCGGCACCCCGCAGCTCAGCGCCTCGATCACGGCCATGCCCTGGGCCTCCTGCCGGGACGGCGCCACCACGACCGACGCCTTGGCGAACTCTCCGGGCAGGTCGGGGGTCGCGCCCATGAAGTACACGTGGTTGTGCAGGGCGAGATCGCGGACGAGGGCACGCAGCCGCCGCTCCTCCGGACCTCCGCCGTACAGCCGCAGCCGCCAGTCGGGCCGTTTGTCCGCGACGATCGCGAAGGCGCGCACCAACTGGTCGTACGACTTGCCGGGCACGAGCCTGCCGCCCGCGCTGACGATCCGGTTGTCCATGCGCGACCGCGGCCAGGGCCCCTGCGGGAGGGCGTCCGGGATGACGTGAACCGACAGGTCGTCGTCGAGCAGGCGCGCCCACTCGTCCCGGCGGCCGGGGGTGGTGGTGACCACCGCGTCCAGACGGGGATAGAAGCGGCGGATCGGACCGGGAACCGAGGGCCTGTTCCACTCCCGGGCGATGCGGACGACTCCGCGCGGCGCGTGCCTGGCGGCCTGCACGCCCAGCGACGGCCGGGTGGTGACAAGGACGTCGGCGCGCAGCCCGCGCAGCGTCCGCCACAGCGCCACCTCGGTGCGCACCTGGCCCCGCGGCAGCAGGTGGTGAACGCCGGGCCGGGCGTCCACGAGCCAGCGCAGCGCCACCCGGCGGTCCACCGGGAAGAACGGCGTCTCCCTGGTGCGCCGGATGCTCACCACCTCCACCTCGTGCCGTGCGGCCAGCCCTCCCGCGAGGTTCAGGACGGCCCGCACGTCGCCGCGCATGCCGTACGCCGACGGGAGCACGAAGGCGACTCTCACACCCCCACCTCCAGGAGCAGGTCGTCGCCGGAGGTGAAGCTGGGCCTGACCGGCACGCCGTCCACGAGGGCGCGCGGATAGTGGACGCGGCGGCGCTTGCCCTCGACGTCGTCCAGGCGGGCGCTCAGCGGCAGCACGCGCTCCAGGCCGTCCACCTCCAGGTACGGCTGCCATGTGCCCTGCGAGCCGGGCGTGGCGGCCAGCACGTCGCACAGCGAGAGCGCGGCGTGGAAGCGGACGCCCTGGACGGTGGCGGAGGACCGCAGGGTCGCGGCCGGGTCGCCGTGCCGCAGCGTGAGCGTGGCCCGCCGTTGCTGGTCGTCGTCGTCGAAGCCCGTGTAGGCCAGCAGGCCCGTCACCTCGAACCGCCCCTCGCGGAACCACACCGCCCGGATGTCCGCGGCCGGCTCCGCCTGGTCTATCTTCAGCGCCAGATATCCGTTACGCGTGCGATAGGCGCGGTACGCGAGGGTGCGCCGCCCGAGCGCGTACGCGTCGAGGCGGTCGAGCGAGAAACCGGGATCGACGCTCTGGATCCGGGTGCGGGGCCCGTCCTGTTCGAGGTAGGCGTCCCAGCGGCCCGGTTCGAGATCCAGTGGCGCGAGCGAGATCGCGACGCTGGCGTCCCTCGTCTTCCTGCCAGAGGCACCCAGCGTGACGTGCCGTTCCTCGCCGGTGCCCCGCTGCCGCAGGACGAGCCGGGTGCCGTCCACGAGCGGCTGTTCTATGGCCAGCCGCAGGGAGAGGACGTCGGCCAGGGTGACCTCCGCGTCGCTGACGACAACACCCACTGTGCCGCCCCCTCCCCGTCGATTGAGCCAACGTTGAGGTTACCGTGATTCTCCTGTTATGTGGAGAAAGCGTTTGCCGGCTCTTCACTGAAACATGTATGAATCACTCGTTCTGACGGAGAAAATCCACAAAATGTGCGGTCCGTCAGCAAAGAATTCGTTAACCCTGCTTGACGGATTTGATGAGGAGCTGGGCGACGTCGACGACCTCGATCGACTCCTTGGCCTGACCGGCGTTCTTCTTCTCGTTGATCGCGTCGCCGAGCATGACGAGGCAGAACGGGCATGCGGTGGAGACGGTGTCGGGATCGGTGGTCAGCGCCTCGTCCACCCGTTCGGTGTTGATTCGCTTGCCGATGCGCTCTTCCATCCACATACGCGCGCCCCCGGCGCCGCAGCAGAAACCACGTTCCCCGCAGCGGTGCATCTCCTGGGTCGTGACCCCCGGCACCTTGGCCATGATGTCGCGCGGCTGGGCGTACACCTTGTTGTGCCGGCCGAGGAAACACGGGTCGTGGTAAGTGATCTTCTCCTCGATCGGGGTGATCGGCGTGAGCCGGCCCTCCTCGACCAGGCGCGCCAGCAACTGCGTGTGGTGCACCACCTCGTAGTGCCCGCCGAGCTGCGGGTATTCGTTGGCCAGCGTGTTGAAGCAGTGCGGGCAGGTCGCGACGATCTTCTTGACGCCGGCCTCGTTCAGCGTCTCGACGTTCTGCTGCGCCAGCATGCTGAACAGGAACTCCATGCCCAGGCGCCGCGCGGGGTCTCCCGAGCACGCCTCCATCGGCCCGAGCACGCCGAACTTCACACCCGCGATGTGCAGCAGCTCCGCGACGGCCTTGGTGGTCTTCTTCGCCCGGTCCTCCAGGGCCCCGGCGCAGCCGACCCAGAACAGGTACTCCACGTCCTCGGGCATCTTCTCGTCGACGAGGGTGACCTCGAAGTCGAGCTCCTCGATCCAGTCGGCGCGCTTCATCTCGGACATGCCCCACGGGTTGCCCTTGTTCTCCAGGTTCTTGAGCATCACCCCCGCCTCGGACGGGAACGACGACTCGATCATCACCTGGTAGCGGCGCATGTCGAGGATGTGGTCGATGTGCTCGATGTCCACCGGGCACTGCTCGACGCAGGCGCCGCAGTTCGTGCAGGACCACAGCACGTCGGGATGGATGACCCCGTCCTCGCCGACCAGCGGCTTGTCGAGCAGGGCCAGCACGTCCTGCGACAGGCTCTCCTTCTCCTTCTCCCCCGCCAGCAGGTAGGGCGCGACCGCGAAGGCGTGGTCACGCTGGTCGAGGATGAGCATCTTGGGCGACAGCGGCTTGCCGGTGTTCCACGCCGGGCACTGGGACTGGCAGCGCCCGCACTCGGTGCAGGTGTAGAAGTCCAGGAACCCCTTCCAGGACGTGTCGGCGATCTTCCCGCGGCCGAACACGTCCGTCTCGGGGTCGGCCTCCTCGAAGTCCAGCACCTTGCCGTCGCTGCGCATCGGCTGGGCCGGGCCGAGGCCGTCCGGGCGGCGGGAGAACAGCACGTTCAACGGCGCGGTGAAGATGTGCAGGTGCTTGGAGTTCACCACGATGACGAGGAACACCAGCATGACGCCGATGTGCAGCAGCAGGCCCGTGGCCTCCAGCCCCTCGCTGTCGGGCAGGATCTTCGCCACCGCCTGTGAGGCGAAGGCCCCCGACCGGTAGGGGAAGTTGCCGGTGTTGACGGCCGCCCCCCGGAACAGGAACATCGTCCAGATCACATTGAAGATCATGAACAGGATGAGCCAGGCGCCGCCCAGATGCGACCCGGAGAACCGGGAGCCGCGGCCCAGCTTCTTCGGCGAGTTCTTCACGCGGATGACCGCGAAGGCGATCAGCCCGATCAGCGCGGCGACCGCGATGAAGTCCTGCAGGAAGCCCAGCACGGGCCAGGTCCCGATCAACGGGATGTGGAAGTCCGGCGTGCCGGTGACCGCGCCCTGGACGAGCGCGCCGTACGCCTCCAGATAGACCGAGGCGAGGATGAAGAACGCCCACATCACGAAGAAGTGCGCGGTGCCCGACGGCGTCCACTTGAGCAGCTTGCGCTGGCCGAACACCTCCACAAGCTGCGCTCTGACCTCCGCGCCGGCGTGCTGCCGGGCGTACTCGATCCGCTCCGGGGCCGGCTGACCACTGGTCGCGAGCCGGTAGAGGAACAGCACACGCCGGCCCGCCAGCGCGACCGCGGCGGCGGTCGCGACGAGGCCGGCTATCGCTATCGCTACCCAGAGCACGAGCCCTCCCGCTTTCAACGTCGGCTGCCACCATAAGCACGCGGCGCCTTCACCGGGACGGCCGGGGCCGGCCCTGTGGAAAACCCGCTTCCCGCATGGTACCGACGAGTAACATATGCCTGTCACGCCATCGGTGTGGCGCGCGTCACAGCGTTCCCGCGGCACCAGACTAGAACGAAGCTCTACCCGAACGCATGCGGGGCCCCACCTGACCTGCCGGCACCGGTGACGCCCGTCCTGGTGCTCATCCGTCCAGGTAACGCTGCACCACCGGGGCCAGCAGCGCGACGAGTTCCTCGATGTCCGCCGACGCCATCGGCTCCATCCCGAGGATGTACCTGATCATCACCACGCCGAACATCTGGGCGAAGGCGGCCTCGGCCCGCAGCGGCGGGACGCCGAGCGCCTCGGCCACCCGGCCCAGGATCGCGGTGCCGAAGAACTCCCGGATCATGCCGACGGCCTGCTCGTTCACCATCGCCGTCCGCATCACCCCGAGCACCCGCTCCCGCGCCGCGGGGTCCGCCGTCATCGTGAGGATGAAGCGGACGATCCGCTCCCCGATCTCCTCGCGCGGCCCCGCGAGAAGCATGGGGACGACCGTCGAGGGGTCCGCGGGGAGCTCCATGGCCGCGACGAACATGCCCTCCTTGTTGTCGAAATAGTGGTGGAGGAGGGCGGGGTCGACGCCGGCCTCGCGGGCGATGCCCCGGATCGTGGCCTTGTCGAACCCCTTCTCCGCGAAGACCCTGCGCGCCGCGGCCAGGATCTCCCCACGTGTGTCCGCCGAGCCGGGACGCCGGCCCGGCCGCCGCGGCCGCCGGCCGCCTCCCGACACCTCCGGGACCTCGGTGGTCACGGTCAGCCCCTGCGTCCCACCGCGAGGTACACGCGCATGGGCACGGTGAGCCTGCCGCCGGGGAACACGCGGCCGAGTTCGGCGCGCTCCCGGGCGATCAGGTCCGCCACCACGTCGCCGTCCATGCTGGCCATGTAGGAGTGCGTACGCAGGTCGGTGAGGAAGTCCTCCAGCAGCACCGACCTGGTCCAGGTGACCCAGGTCTCGGCCACGTCGAGGCCGGCGCCCGCACCGTCGAGACCGTCGCCGAGACCGCCGTCGAGACCGCCGTCGAGACCGCCGCGCGACATGGCCGCGGCGAGGGGCGGCATGCTCCACCCGGGCAGCACCGGCCCGATGTACCCGGGGCAGGACTCGGCGAGCCGCACCTGGTTGGCCGCCAGCCAGTCGGCCTTGCCGGGGTCCACGCTGTTCCACCATCCCGCGACCGCGCCGCCCGCCCTGGTCACCCGTACGGCCTCGGCGACCGACAGCGCGGGGTCGAGCCAGTGCCACGACTGGGCGTAGGTCACGAGGTCGGCGACACCCGCGCGAAAGGGCAGGTCGTCACCGTTCGCCAGGATCGCCGGGCAGGTCGTGCGGGCCCGGAGACGGGCCAGCATCCGCTCCCCCCGGTCGACGGCGACGACCCGGGCGCCGCGGTCGAGCAGCCCCCGGGTCGAGATGCCGGTGCCCGCCCCCACGTCGATCACCGTCGCGCCGTCGAGCCGGATGCCCGACAGTTCCTCCAGAGCGAGGTAGAGGGCCTCCGGATAGTGCGGCCTGGCCGCGTCGTACTCCTCCGAGACGCGGTCGAACACCCGGTGGCTGCCGGTCAGCCGTTCGTTCATGAGGCCGTCGTTCATGAGGCGGTCGAGGAGGCGGCGAAGTGGTGCCTGGCGAACGCGAGCGCCTCGGTGAGGTCCTCGATCCGCTCGGTGCGGCTGGCCGCCCTGCGCGTGTTGATCTCCAGGACGATCAGCCCGCGATATCCGCTCCCGGCCAGGCGCTCCAGCATCGGGGCGCACGGCTGCGTCCCCCGGCCCGGGACCAGGTGCTCGTCCTTGTTGGTGGTGCCCAGTCCGTCGGCCAGATGCAGGTGGGCCAGCCGGTCGCCGAGCTTGGTGGCCATCTCCATCGCGTCCGTGCCGGACACCGCCGTGTGGGACAGGTCGAGCGTCACGTCGGGGAAGTCGTAGTCGACCGGGTTCCAGTCCGGCGCGTACGGCACGACCTCGTTGCCCCTCGCCCGCAGCGGGAACATGTTCTCCACCGCGAAGACGACGTCGGTCTCGTCGCGCATCCTCGCCAGGCCCTTCTCGAACTCCTTGGCGTAGTCGCGCTGCCAGCGGAAGGGCGGGTGGACGACGACCGTCCGCGCGCCCAGCCGTTCGGCCGCCTCGCGGGCCCTGCGCAGCTTCGCCCAGGGGTCGCGCCCCCACACCCGCTGGGTCACCAGCAGACAGGGCGCATGTATGGCCAGGACCGGGATCTGGTAGTGGTCGCGCAGCCGCTGGAGGACCTCGACGTCCTGACTGACCGGGTCCTGTCCCACCATGATCTCTACGCCGTCGTACCCGAGCCTGGCGGCCAGTTCGAAGGCGTCCGGGGTACGTTCCGGGTACACCGACGCGGTCGACAACGCCACCTCGCCGCTGGGCACGCGGATGTCACTCATGAGGCCAGCCTCCCCTGGCGGCCCCCGGGCACGATCCAGTCCCGTGGCCGTGGCCGTCCGTTCGCTCCCTGCGCCCGTTCACGGATCCAGCCTAAGCCGCACCCGCGCCGCGCGCCGCTTCGCCACAATCAACTACCCAAGGTCGCGAACTAATGTGGGGCGCATGGCACGGATCGTGAGCGGGGCCGTACCCAGCCCGAACATCTGGAACACCCCCCAGGTCTACGAGCTGGAGAACCGCGCCGTCGGGCCGGCGGGCGCCGTCGAGGCCGCGATGCGGGCCGTACGGCCGTGGGACGGCGCGACGGTGCTCGACATCGGCTGCGGCACGGGCTTCCACCTGCCGTCGCTCGCCGCGTCCGCGGCGAGGGTGCTGGGCGTGGAGCCGCACGGCGGCCTCGCCGCCAGGGCGGCCGCCCGCTGCGCGTCGCTGCCCAACGTCGCGGTGCGCACCGGCACCGCGCAGGCGCTGCCGGTGCCCGACTCGTCGGCGGACGTCGCGATGGCGCGCTGGGCGTACTTCTTCGGCCCGGGGTGCGAGCCCGGGCTGCGCGAGCTGGGACGGGTGCTGCGCCGGGGCGGCGTGGCGTTCGTCGTGGACGTGGACGCCTCCCGCGATGCCTTCGGCCGCTGGTTCCGCCGTTCGCTCCCGTCGTACTCCCCCGAGGCCGTGGAGCGCTTCTGGTCGCGGCAGGGCTGGCGGCGCGAGCCGCTGGACCTGCGCATGACCTTCGAGTCGCGGGCCGATCTGGAGGCGGTCCTGCGCATCGAGTTCACCCCCGAGGTGGCCGAGGCCGCGCTGCGGGAGAGCGAGGGCCTGGAGATCGCCTACCCGAACGTCCTCAGGTGGCGGGAATTCTGAGCTCCGCCCTTGACCTTGTCACCGGCGTCAACCTTTACCGTCGTGCCCGGAGGCGGGCGGGCCGAGGAGGAGACCGATGCGGATCGGCGAGCTGGCCCGGCGCGCGGGTGTGAGCACCCGGGCGCTGCGCTACTACGAGCAGCAGGGCCTCATCCGGTCGCGCCGCTCGGCGAACGGCTATCGGGAGTACGACGAGTCGGACGTCCGGCTCGTCACCGAGATCCGCGCCCTGATGGCGGTCGGCTTCACCCTGGAGGACGCCCGGCCGTTCGTGGACTGCCTCAGGTCGGGGCATCCGTCGGGAGGCTCCTGCCCGGAGTCGGTCGCGGTGTACCGGCGCAAGCTGGCCGAGATCGACGACCGGATCCGGGACCTGCTGGCCCGCCGCGCCGAGGTGGCCGCCCAGCTCACCGACGCCTGCCCCGGCTGCCTGGTGACACGACGAGGAGAATCATGATCACGTTGACCGCGGAGAACTTCGACGAGCAGGTGCTGCGCAGCGGCACACCGGTACTGGTGGACTTCTGGACCGACTGGTGCCCGCCCTGCAAGATGATCGCCCCGATCCTGGAGGAGATCGACGCCGAGCTCGGCGACCGGCTCACGGTGGCCAAGCTCAACGCCGACGACCACCCCGAGATCGCGCGGCGGTACAACGTCCTCGGCTTTCCCACCCTGAACCTCTACCGGGACGGCGAGGTCGTGCAGCAGATCGTAGGTGCCAAGCCCAAGCGCCTGCTGCTCGCCGACCTCGCGGACCATCTGTAGCCCCGAGGGCGGCTTATATAAGCGTTGACTTTTATAAGCCACCCTCGGCATAGTGGGCCCGTGCACGCATTCGACGCGCTGGGGGATCCGGTGCGGCGCCGGATCCTGGAGCTGCTCAGCGATGGGGAGCAGACGTCGGGCGCCGTCACCGCCGCCGTCCGCGCCGAGTTCGGGATCTCGCAGCCCGCGGTCTCCCAGCATCTGCGGGTGCTCCGCGAGTCGGGGCTGACGTCCGTACGGGCGGAGGGCACGCGGCGGCTGTACGCCGTCGAGACGGCGCCGCTGCGGGAGATCGACGCGTGGCTCGACCGGTTCCGCGGCTTCTGGCAGCAGCGGCTCGACGCGCTCGACACGGAACTGGCGCGGGGGAAACGGGAGCGGCGGCTCCGGCAGGAGCCCGGCGGCGCCGATGGCCGGCACATGTCCCAGCACGAGGCCCACGACGTAGAGGAAGAGCGGCAATGAGCGACTTCATCGACGAGATCAACGAGGTTCACCGCGCGGTCGGCACGCGCGACCTGGCGGAGGGCGAGGCCCGTACGGTGCTGCTGCGGCGCACCTACGACGCCGCGGTGGAGGACGTGTGGGACGCCTGCACCGACCCCGAGCGGATCGGCCGCTGGTTCCTTCCGGTGACCGGCGAGCTGAAGCTCGGCGGTCACTACCAGCTCCAGGGCAACGCGGGCGGGGAGATCCTGCGGTGCGAGCCGCCGCGGCTGCTGCGGGTGAGCTGGCTGTTCGGCGAGAACCCCGGCTTCAGCGAGGTCGAGGTGCGGCTCACCCCGGAGGGCGGCGAGCGCACCGTGTTCGAGCTGGAGCACGTCGCCGTGGTGCCGGCGGAGTTCTGGGACCGGTTCGGCCCGGGGGCCACCGGAGTGGGCTGGGACCTGGCGCTGCTCGGGCTCGGGCTGCACCTGCGGGGCAACATGATCGACGACCCCTCGGCGTGGGAGCAGTCGGACGAGGCGCGCGCGCTCATGACGCACAGCAGCACGGCGTGGGGCGAGGCGTACCTGGCCTCCGGCGCGCCGGAGGACGTGGTGAACGCCGCGGTCGCCGGCACCACCGCCTTCTACGTACCGGAGAAGCCGGAGGGCTGAGTCGTGTCCTCCGGGCCGGCTTCGGGGGCGTCTCCGGATCGGCTTCGGGCGGCTTCGGGGGCGGACTGTCGGCGGCGACCGGTAGCCTCCCGCACGTGAGCAGGGCAGCGAAACCGGCGTACCGGTGCGGCGAGTGCGGCTGGACCACGGTCAAGTGGGTCGGCAGATGCGGGGAGTGCCAGGCGTGGGGCACGGTCGAGGAGGCCGGGGCCCGGCAGGGCGTCCACGTGGTCAAGCCGGGTGCGGTCACCGCGCCGGCGGTGCCCATCGGCCAGGTCAAGGCCGAGGTGGTGAGCGCGCGGACGACGGGCGTGCCCGAACTCGACCGCGTGCTCGGCGGCGGCATGGTCCCCGGTGCGGTCGTGCTTCTCGCCGGGGAGCCCGGCATCGGCAAGTCGACGCTGCTCCTGGAGGCCGCCGCCCGCACCGCGCAGGGCGAGACCGTCCTCTACGTGACCGGCGAGGAGTCCGCGGCCCAGGTGCGCATGCGCGCCGACCGCATCGGCGCGATCGAGGACCGGCTCTATCTCGCGGCCGAGACCGACCTGTCCGCGCTGGTGGCCCACGTGGACAAGGTGCGGCCCGGCCTGCTGATCGTCGACTCGGTGCAGACGATCGGCTCGGCCGACGTCTCGGGCGTGCCCGGCGGCGTGACCCAGGTCAGGGAGGTCGCGGGCAACCTGGTCCGCCTCGCCAAGGAGCGGGCCATGACGACCGTGCTCGTCGGCCATGTCACCAAGGACGGCACGATCGCCGGCCCCCGCGTGCTGGAACACCTGGTGGACGTCGTCCTTCACTTCGAGGGCGACCGCAACTCGCGGCTGCGGCTGGTGCGCGCGGTGAAGAACCGCTTCGGCCCGATCGACGAGGTCGGCTGCTTCGACCTGAACGAGCGCGGGATCACCGGGATCTCCGACCCGAGCGGGCTGTTCGTCTCGCGCCATCCCGAGCCGGTGCCGGGCACCTGCGTCACCGTCACCATCGAGGGCACCCGGCCGCTTCCGGCGGAGCTTCAGGCCCTGGTCGGCCCCACCGAGGCCCCGCAGCCCCGCCGCACCTCCTCGGGCCTCGACTCCTACCGCGTGGCGATGGTGCTCGCCGTCATCGAGCGGCGGCTGCGCGCGAAGATCGGCAAGTGTGACGTCTTCACGGCGACCGTGGGCGGGATCCGGCTGACCGACCCGGCCGTCGACCTCGCGCTGATGCTGTCGGTCGTGAGCGCGGCCGGCGACCAGGCGCTGCCCTCGGGGCTCGTCGTGCTCGGCGAGGTCGGCCTCGCCGGTGAGCTGCGGCCCGTACGGGACGTGCGGCGGCGGCTGGCCGAGGCGGCGCGGCTGGGTTTCACCCGGGCCCTGGTGCCGTCCGGCTCGCTGGAGGAGGAATCCCCCCGGCTGGACAACGCGGCGAGCCGCGGCCGCCTCGTGGCGCTGCGCTCGCCGGTCGGCCGCACCACCTCCTTCGCGCCGGGCTTCGAGGTGACGGAGGTCGAGAACGTCTGGGACGCCCTCAACCACATGAGCTGAGCCGGGACAGGGCGCGGTGGGACAGGGCGCGGTGGGGTGCGCTGTGCCACAGGTGAGCATGACGTCACGCGGGTAAACTGAGGCCTTCATCGAGCCCCCGAGGGGGCTTCGACCGGCCGGCCGCGGAGCGTATCGCGGACCTCGCGCGGCGAGGACCGGTAGACAGACGATCCCACGGAGACGATCGGGCGAGCCCACCGAGGTGCATGTGCTGGACAACGACAAGGCGGCCGACGAGCGCAGACGGGCCGTGCTCGCCACGCTCGCCCCGGGGACGGCGCTGCGCGACGGCCTGGAGCGCATCCTGCGCGGTCACACCGGCGGCCTGATCGTGCTCGGCTACGACCGCACCGTCGAGGACATCTGCACGGGCGGGTTCACCCTCGACGTCGAGTTCTCCGCGACCCGCCTCCGCGAGCTGGCCAAGATGGACGGCGCGATCGTGCTCGACGTGGCCCAGCTCAGGATCGTGCGGGCGGCCGTGCATCTCGTGCCGGACCCCGCGATCCCCACCAACGAGTCCGGCACCCGGCACCGTACGGCCCAGCGGGTGGCCAGGCAGACGTCGCTCCCGGTCATCGCGATCAGCAAGTCCATGCGGATCATCGCGCTCTACCTCGACGGCATCCGCTACGTGCTGGAGGAGTCGGCCGCGATCCTGTCCAAGGCCAACCAGGCCCTCGCCACGCTCGAACGCTACAAGATGCGGCTCGACGAGGTCTCCGGCGCGTTGTCGGCCCTGGAGATCGAGGATCTGGTCACGGTCCGCGACGTGGCGGTCGTGGTGCAGCGCCTGGAGATGGTCCGCCGCATCGCCCGGGAGATCGAGGGGTACGTCGTCGAGCTCGGCACCGACGGGCGGCTGCTGTCCCTCCAGCTCGACGAGCTGTTCGCCGGGGTGGAGACCGACCACCGGCAGATCATCCGCGACTACGTCCCCGGCTCGCTCGGCGCGCGCCCGTACGGCGACGGCGACGCGATACGCGAGCTCGACGAGCTGTCCTCCGGCGACCTGCTCGACCTGGCGAAGGTCGCCCAGATCCTGGGCCACCACGGCACCGAGGCCCTCGACACACCGGTCAGTCCCCGCGGCTTCCGCCTGCTGACCCGGGTCCCCCGGCTGCCCGGCGCGATCGTCGACCGGCTCGTCGACCACTTCGGCGGCCTGCAGAAGCTGCTGGCGGCCACCACCGACGACCTCCAGGCCGTCGGCGGCGTGGGCGAGACCCGGGCCCGCAGCGTCCGCGAGGGCCTGTCCCGCCTCGCCGAGTCGTCCATCCTGGAGCGCTATCTCTGACCCGCGTCCCGGCGGAGTCAACGCAGGTGGAAGACGACCTTCGGGCTCTTGAGCCGGCCCGCGTGCGCGGTCGCGACGTACGTCCCGGGATCGGCGGACGACCGCTTGCCGGCGCAGGTGGTGCCCGAGCGGTGGCGGTCCCACCGGACCGTGCGGACGAAGGGGATCCCCCGCTCCAGCGCCTGCCGGTCCACGCCGTCGCCCGCCACGCAGTCGGCGGTCGACCACACCCGCTCTCCGCCCGACAGCACCCGCATCTCCAGGGTGCGCGGCCCCACGTCCACCGTGCACTCGACCCTGCCCGTGCTCACGACCGTCAGCAGGAAGGTCGGCGCGGTGTCCTTGCCGTACACGTCCTGCCCGCTCTGCAGGGCGAGCACGAGGTCCTTCTCGTCGCAGGGGTCGCCGGGACGGCGCGGCCTGCCGGGCGTGGGCGAGGCCGAGCCCGATGCGGACGGGGACGGTTGCCCCGGGATCGCGGCCGAGCCGGCCGTCTTCGCGGGCAGGCCCGCGGGGAGCGAGACCACCAGCCGGTCTGAGGGCGTCGTCCTGACGACGGCGGCGGTGTCGTCCGATCGTCCCGAGGCGCTGCTGCACGCCCATGCCACGACCGCCACCACGACGAGCATCCCCGTGAGCACCGACACCCGGCGGCGCCAGTAGACGTCCGCCCCCTCGACGCCCACGTCACCACGGAAAGTGTCCGGATCCATACGGACAGTATGGGGAGACGTGGCGCGGCAGGGGAAACAACGCGCCGTGTCATGCGCTTTCCCAGGTCATCGGCCTGCCGGTCCTTTCCGGACTTGGACGGCGATGCGCGGCATCGGCCCGGCGGAGAACGCTGCCCGGCCACGCGCGGCAGGGCCGGTCGGTAGGGTCGGGGCTGTGTCAGCCTCCCTGCGTGAACCCATCCTCGACTGGTACGCCGAGCACAACCGCGACCTGCCCTGGCGGCGCCCCGAGGCGACGCCGTGGGGCATCCTGGTGAGCGAGATCATGCTCCAGCAGACGCCCGTCGCCCGGGTGCTGCCCGTGTGGACCGAGTGGATGGAGCGCTGGCCCACTCCGGAGGCGCTCGCGAAGGAGTCCCCCGGCGAGGCCGTGCGGCACTGGGGACGGCTCGGCTACCCGCGCAGGGCGCTCAACCTCCACGCCTGCGCGCGCGCCATCACGACGGACCACGGAGGACGGGTGCCGTCCACGTACGACGAGCTCCTGGCCCTGCCCGGGATCGGCGACTACACGGCCGCCGCCGTGGCCAGTTTCGCGTACGGCGGCAGCCACGCCGTGCTGGACACCAACGTGCGGCGGGTGCTGGCCCGGGCCGTCCGGGGCGAGGAGTACCCGCCGAAGGCCCCCACAGCGGCCGAGCGGCGCCTGGCGGAGTCCCTGGTGCCCCCGGTCGGCGCACCGCGCTGGGCCGTCGCCGTGATGGAACTGGGCGCGCTGGTCTGCACGGCGCGGGCGCCGCGGTGCGAGCGTTGCCCGGTCACCTCCCGGTGCGCCTGGCGGCTGGCCGGCCGCCCCGCCCACGACGGCCCGGCGCGTCAGGGCCAGACGTACGCGGGCACCGACCGGCAGTGCCGGGGACGCCTGCTGGCCGTGCTCAGGGAGGCGCACGGCCCGGTGCCGAAGCAGGCGCTGGACGCCGTCTGGGCCGACCACGTGCAGCGGGAGCGCGCCCTGGACGGCCTTCTCGACGACGGCCTGGCGGAGACGCTGCCCGACGGCACCTACCAGTTGCCCTCCTGACCGGCCGGTCGCCCTCCTGACCGGGTCCTCAGGCGGCGAGCTTCAGGCCGAGGGCGGTGAGGTTGCGGCGGGTCCAGTCGAGCTCGTCGGCGAGCTTCGCGACGAGGGCGGCGGGGCCCTTCGCCTTGGGGGTGGTCCCGTGGTGGGCCTCCACCTCCACGTGCGCGGTGCCGTTCACCGCGCCCGACAGGATCGCGGTGAGCGTGTCGGCGATCACCGGCTGCGTGCTCGGAATCTCCTGGCCGTGGTCGTGCACGTGGCTCAGCTTGACCACGGGCGCACCCGCGAGGGCGAGCCCGCGCAGCGCCGCGTCCGGCTCCTCCGCGCCGCACGACAGGTGGCAGGCGTCCAGGCAGACGCCGAGGTGCTCGGAGTCGATGTCGCACACGCGCGCCAGCGCCTGCTCCGTGGTCTCCAGCACGCAACCGGGCCAGGGCTCGAATCCCACCCGGATCGTCTTGCCGGTGACGCTGTAGAGGCCGCGAAGCTCCCGCGACAGCCGTTCGAGGCGGCGGGAGGCGATGGAGTGCAGGTCGGCGGGCCAGTCGCGGCGCCAGCCGATGGGAATCGTCGAGATCCCACCCGACTGCACGTCGTCGGGCAGCAGGAACGCGAGGATCTTCGCCAGCGACATCGTGTAGCGGTAGCGCTCCGGCTTGGCCCAGTCGGGCCCCGGCACGTCCTGGTTGCGCCCGCCGGTGCCGTTCAGGCTGACGCACTCCAGGCCGCGCTCCTCCAGCGAGCGGCGCAGCCGCACGAGTTCGATGCGGTCGGCGACCAGGTGGTCGGCCACGGCGGGGGCGAGCCACAGGCCGATGCCCAGCCGCTCGACGCCCAGTCTCCTGCGCACGGGCACGGCGTATCGCGTGAGGTGGGCGATCAGGTTCTCCAGGTCCTCCGCGGGATGTACGCCCGCGTTGTAGGCCAGGTGAACCAGCGTCCCGTCGTCGTGCAACAGGCGCATCAGTGCCTCCAAGGCTTGTGCACTTCCGGACCGCCATTTCACCCACGAGGGGTGTCCCGACCGCATGGGACGCCGGTCCTCCTATCACCGGGATCCACCCGGCCGGACCGAGCCTCCCCCGTACGCCCGGCCCGCCGCGTCCCTCCCGCAGCGGATCTCAGGTACGTCGCGGGAATGACACGAGCGGCCCGTCATGCGCCTCCGGCATGCCGGTGGTGCAGTCTGACTCTACAAAGTGTAGTACTACGTTCGGTGGTGTGATACCGGTTCTCGTCCACTATGTTGCGCGCGTGTTACCTGGATCGCCGGAGCCCCGGCGGCCGTGGTGCTCCGGAACACCGAAGGGGCGCCCCTCGCGGAGCGCCCCTTTAGGTGGAACAGGTTGTTCGGGCTGTGCCGGCTGTCGCAGGACGGTCAGCGCTGGACCGTCTCCGCGATCGAGGCCGCCGAGTCCGGCACGGACGGGCTCTTGGCCTCGCCCGTGAAGGTGAACTTGGCGTTGTCGCCCTCGCCCTCGATGTCGATCTTGACGACCTGGCCCGGCCGCAGCTCGCCGTAGAGGATCTTCTCCGACAGGGTGTCCTCCAGCTCGCGCTGGATCGTCCGGCGCAGCGGACGGGCGCCCATCACCGGGTCGTACCCCCGGTCGGCCAGCAGCTGCTTGGCGGCCGCCGTCAGCTCCAGGCCCATGTCGCGGTCCTTGAGGCGCTCGGCCACCTGGGCGAGCATCAGGTCCACGATCTGGATGATCTCCTTGGGCGTCAGCTGGTGGAAGACCACGATGTCGTCGACGCGGTTGAGGAACTCCGGCCGGAAGTGCTGCTTGAGCTCCTCCTGCACCTTCGCCTTCATCCGGTCGTAGTTCGACTCGGTGTCGTCCGACCGGGCGAACCCGACCCCGATGCCCTTGGAGATGTCCCGGGTGCCGAGGTTGGTCGTCATGATGATGACGGTGTTCTTGAAGTCCACCACCCGGCCCTGGGCGTCGGTCAGGCGACCGTCCTCCAGGATCTGCAGCAGCGAGTTGAAGATGTCCGGGTGGGCCTTCTCGATCTCGTCGAACAGGACGACCGAGAACGGCTTGCGCCGCACCTTCTCGGTCAGCTGGCCGCCCTCCTCGTACCCGACGTAGCCGGGCGGGGAGCCGAACAGCCGCGAGACGGTGTGCTTCTCCATGAACTCGGACATGTCCAGCATGATCAGCGCGTCTTCGTCCCCGAACAGGAACTCCGCCAGCGCCTTGGACAGCTCGGTCTTACCGACTCCGGAGGGGCCGGCGAAGATGAACGAGCCACCCGGACGGCGCGGGTCCTTCAGACCGGCGCGGGTGCGGCGGATCGACCGCGACAGGCCCTTGATGGCGTCGTCCTGGCCGATGATCCGCTTGTGCAGCTCGTCCTCCATGCGGAGCAGCCGCTGCGACTCCTCCTCGGTGAGCTTGAAGACCGGGATACCGGTGGCGGTGGCCAGGACCTCGGCGATGAGCTCCTCGGTGACCTCGGCCACGACGTCCATGTCGCCGGCCTTCCACTCCTTCTCCCGGCGCTCGCGCTTGAGCTGGAGCTGCTTCTCCTGGTCGCGCAGCGCGGCGGCCTTCTCGAAGTCCTGCGCGTCGATCGCGGACTCCTTCTCACGCCGGACGTTCGCGATCTTCTCGTCGTACTCGCGCAGGTCCGGCGGCGCGGTCATCCGGCGGATCCGCATCCGCGAGCCCGCCTCGTCGATCAGGTCGATCGCCTTGTCCGGCAGGAACCGGTCGCTGATGTAGCGGTCGGCCAGCGTCGCCGCGGCCACCAGCGCGCTGTCGGTGATCGACACACGATGGTGCGCCTCGTAACGGTCCCGCAGGCCCTTGAGGATCTCGATCGTGTGCGACAGGCTCGGCTCGGCCACCTGGATCGGCTGGAACCGCCGCTCCAGCGCGGCGTCCTTCTCCAGGTGCTTGCGGTACTCGTCCAGCGTCGTGGCGCCGATGGTCTGCAGCTCACCGCGGGCCAGCATCGGCTTGAGGATGCTGGCGGCGTCGATGGCGCCCTCGGCGGCGCCCGCGCCGACGAGCGTGTGCAGCTCGTCGATGAACAGGATGATGTCGCCGCGGGTGCGGATCTCCTTGAGGACCTTCTTCAGGCGTTCCTCGAAGTCGCCGCGGTAGCGCGACCCGGCCACCAGCGCGCCCAGATCGAGGGTGTAGAGCTGCTTGTCCTTCAGCGTCTCGGGCACCTCACCCTTGACGATCTTCTGGGACAGGCCCTCCACCACCGCGGTCTTGCCCACACCGGGCTCGCCGACCAGCACCGGGTTGTTCTTGGTCCTCCTGGAGAGGACCTGCATGACGCGCTCGATCTCCTTGTCCCGGCCGATCACCGGGTCGAGCTTGCCCTCCCGCGCGGCCTGGGTCAGGTTCCGCCCGAACTGGTCCAGCACCAGCGACGTCGACGGCGCCGACTCCTGCGGCCCGCCCGCCGCCGCCGGCTCCTTGCCCTGGTAACCGTGCAGCAACTGGATGACCTGCTGCCGCACCCGGTTCAAGTCAGCGCCCAGCTTCACCAGCACCTGCGCCGCGACACCCTCACCCTCCCGGATCAAGCCCAGCAGGATGTGCTCGGTGCCGATGTAGTTGTGCCCAAGCTGCAACGCCTCACGAAGCGACAGCTCGAGCACCTTCTTGGCACGCGGAGTGAAGGGAATGTGCCCCGACGGCGCCGACTGCCCCTGGCCGATGATCTCCTCGACCTGCTGGCGCACCCCCTCGAGGCTGATCCCCAGGCTCTCCAGAGCCTTGGCCGCCACACCTTCGCCTTCATGGATCAAGCCAAGAAGAATGTGCTCGGTACCAATGTAGTTGTGGTTGAGCATCCGGGCCTCTTCCTGGGCCAGGACCACAACCCGCCGCGCACGGTCGGTGAACCTCTCGAACATGTCGTCGCTCCTCACAGAGCGGTCAGGCGAATCCGGGAGATCCGGCACGCCGTCCCGCACGGTAGCCCCGACCCAGCGACCCGGTCCTCGGCGGAAGGGTTCCCCAAGCGCAGGGCGTTCACGCTCTATCCAACCCCCTGCCGGGGGTGACATGTTCCCGATACGCCGCAAGCGAACGAGGTTTTAGGGAGCGCAAACACAATCGCGCGGTTATGCGATCGTCAGGTCCTCCGACGAACCGGATAACCGCGCGATCGAAGATGCGGTTACGGACCATCCCGCGGATCACGCCACACCGAGGACCGGCCTGGCGGGATGCATCACAATGCGACGGAGGAGCCCAAAGCAGAGCAGAGGGCCACTCCGGTCCCGCGCGAACTCCGCGCTTCACCCGCGGCATTCGCCCTCGGCGCCTGGCGAGGCGCCACCCGGCCGACCGCGACGGGTGAAGGTCCGGCAGGTGCGACCCGGATCGCACCCGACCCCGCCTAGTGCGCGTCCTCGTACGCCTGGACGATCGAGGCGGCGATACGGCCGCGCTCGCTCACGGGGTGTCCGTGCGACTTGGCCCACGCGCGGATCTCCGCGCTCTTCTCGCGGGTCATGGCTCGCTGACCCCCGCCGCCCGCACCGCGACGGCGACCGCGGGCCTGCCCGCTGTCCGCGCGCCGCGCGCTGCCGACGAAAGGCGACAGCGCGTCGCGAAGCCGCTTCGCGTTGCCGTCGCTCAGGTCAATCTCATATGACGTGCCGTCAATCGCGAAGGTGACCGTCTCATTGGCCTCGCCGCCATCGAGATCGTCGATGAGAATCACCTGCGTGTCCTTGGCCATCCGGCAATCCTTTCGCAGCCCATAGTTTGATTCGTCAGCCAAACATATACCCGGTTTCCCCCGGCTGACAATTCAAGATTGCGGATTCTCAGGAACTCCTGAGTCCGGTGACTTCTCGCGTGGCTCCCGAGCCGGGCGGAGACCCGCCGCGTCGGAACGTACCAACTTTACGATGCCGTAGACGACCGCGCCGGCGACGACCACGGAAGGTATCAAGGCGGACAATACCTCTGACATTCTGCCTCGCTCGTGCCGGGGTGTCATTAGGTGCACCCGAGGAAATTCCGAGGACGCGCCGAGGTCCCGGGCCCTCTTGCCGGGCCGGTCGCCCTCATACGACCATAGCGCCGGGAGGGTCAGGCGCGCCTTCCGGGGTGCCCCGGGGGTGGCAGCCTAATCCTCGTCTCTCCAGCGGCCTTACCGGATGCTCCACGAAATCGTACCCAAATGTCGGGCCGGACGGTCACCGGAAGCCGTCCGGCCCGATGTTTCGGCCGCTCGCGGCCACTACTCAGGGTTGGACGGCAAGGGCTCCCACTCGGCCGGACGCTTGACTCATAGCGGCGAAGCCCCAGGTCAGAGCGTTGCCGACCAGCGCCACGAAGGCGCGGCGACAAGGCTGAACCGGCAATCCGCCACTCTGTCAGCCACTCTGTCCGCCTCTCCTTCCGGCTCTCCATCCGACTCTCACACAACTCTCACACAATAGGTCCGTCCCGGCACGCCGCACCGTTGATGAGCGTCACTGAAACGAGGGGACGCCGCGTCCCCCGGCACTCGGATCTTCATGACCACCGTGACCCTTCTGGTACGACCGGCGCACCCTTGACGGGATATACGCGCGTCTAAAACAGATCCTCGGTGCCGGGAAGGCTCGCAAAAAGAGAGGACCGCACCGCATCCTGACAAGATCCACTGCCCGGGCGGCCCGAAGATCGATTTAACCGGCCGCGCCACAAACGCATGGCCACCCCCGCCGGCCGGGCGCGCCTAAGGTTTCGCGCGGCCAAACGGCCCGCCGTTTCGGGCGTCGGCACCGGGGCTCGCGGGGGACGGGCGGGCGGAGGAGCCCATAAGGCCCGGTGCGCCGCCTTCGGGCCCATAAGAGCGTCGAGCGGGTTCCATAAGCCGCTCCGGCCGGATATGGCCCGGAGCGGGGTGACGGCGGTGGACCGGAAGGATTGACGCGGCGGTGTCGCGGTCATTGCCATCTCTCGGGCGGGTCCGCCGGTCCGCCAAGCATGGCATGTCCGGGTGGTCCCGTTACCGAATTTTCCGGAGCAGGCGCCGTCGACGCCCGGAACCGTCACGCCATACGAAAAACGGGGCCGATGGTCCACGCCATCGGCCCCGTCCGCGGTCATTACTTGACCTTGACCACCACGGTGTTGGCGACCTTGTCGTGCAAAGCCTGCTGCAGCGGCTTGTCCCACAGCAGCCAGAGCACGTTGAGAAGGGCGGCCAGGTTCGCGAGGTACTTGATGAAGGGAATCCACGACAGGAACTGGAAGGCGAAGAGCACTCCGGCGCGCTTCATCGCCGCGTCCTGGGGCAGCCCCGCCGCGGTCAGCGTTCCGCCGACCGGGACGACCTTGATGCCCATCGCCATCTTGCCGAGGGTCTGCCCGCGTGAGCGCAGCATGAAGAACTCGTAGACGGCCATCACGACGCCCCCCAGCACGGCGACGAGCAGCGCGGCCAGGAAGGCCCCGCTCTCCAGGGTCGTGACGCCGGTCGTCGGGTCGATGCTGGCGGCGGTGAACACCAGGCCCCCGATGACGGCGCTGAGGATCATGTAGGGGATCCCGACGACGACACCGTCGATCAGCCGGGCGACGAGGCGCTGCCACCACTCCGCCAGCGGGGCCGGCGCGCCGGGCGGGATCGCCCCCTGCGGCGCGTACGACTGCCCGTAGGCGGGCTGGCCGTACCCCGGCGTGGCCTGCCCGCCGCCGTAGCCGGGCTGGCCGTACTGCTGCTGGCCGTACTGCTGCTGACCATAGCCCTGCTGCGGAGCCTGCTGGCCGTACCCCTGCTGCTCGTAGCCCTGCTGGCCGTACGCCTGCGAGCCGGATGCCTGGGGGCCGGTCTGCTGGCCGTACTGCTGGTAACCCCCCTGCGACTGCTGGCCGTAGCCGCCCGTCGGCTGGCCCTGCTGCTCGCCGTAACCCTGCTGCTGGCCGTACCCGCCCTGGGAGGACTGGCCGTACTGCTGCTGGCCGTAGCCCTGCTGCGGAGCCTGCTGACCGTACTGCTGGCCGTAGCCCTGCTGCGACGCCTGCTGCGGGGCCTGCTGGCCGTACTGCTGGCCATAGCCCTGCGGGCCCGTCTCCTGGCCATAACCCTGCTGGCCGTACCCGCCCTGCGAAGACTGGCCGTACTGCTGCTGCTGACCATAGCCCTGCTGCGGAGCCTGCTGGCCGTACCCCTGCGGGCCGGTGTCCTGGCCGTAGCCCTGCTGGCCGTACCCGCCCTGCGAGGACTGGCCGTACTGCTGCTGACCATAGCCCTGCTGCGGGGTCTGCTGACCGTACTGCTGGCCATAGCCCTGCGGGCCGGTGTCCTGGCCATAACCCTGCTGGCCGTACCCGCCCTGCGAAGGCTGGCCGTACTGCTGCTGACCGTATCCGCCCTGGCCCGAGTCCTGGCCGGGGGTCTGGCCGGGAGCCTGCTGCGGGCCCGTCTGCTGTGCCCGATAGCCGACGACCGTGGCCTCGGGGTCGTAGTCCTGGGAAGGTCTGTCCGGGTTGTACCCGTGGTTCGAAGGCGGCGGTGGCGACCCGTCCGACTCGTCCTGGGGGTACGGCGGCTGTCCGGTGCTCACCGTGTCACCTCGTTTCGAAGACGCATGCGCCGCATCTCAGTAGCACACGCTGATACCGCCAAAAGTAGCGACACGCGTATCAACAGTCACCTTTGCAGCGACTGACCATGACCGTCAAGATCAGCCACCAATGTCGGCATTATGACTCAATGGCGATCGAGATGCAGCAGCATTCGCGTGTTGCCCAGTGTGTTCGGCTTGACGTGCTCCAGGTCGAGGAACTCGGCGACGCCTTCGTCGTACGACGCGAGGAGTTCCGCGTACACCTCGGGGGACACGGGGGTGCCCTGAATCTCGGTGAAACCATGGCGCGCGAAGAACTCCACGGCGAACGTGAGGCAGAAGACCCTGCGTACGCCGAGGCCGCGCGCGGCGTCGATGAGCGAGGCGACGATCCGGTAGCCGACGCCTCCACCGCGCACCGCCGGATCCACCGCGACGGTCCTGATCTCGGCCAGGTCCTCCCAGAGCACGTGCAGCGCGCCGCAGCCGACGACCTCTCCGCCGATCTCCGCGACCCAGAACTCCTGGACGTCCTCGTACAGCGTGACCGTGCTCTTCTTCAGCAGGCGCGGCCCGACGCCCGAGTACGCGTCGACGAGGCGGCGGATCGCCCTGACGTCCGGGGTCCTGGCCCGGCGCACCATAACGCCCCTGGCGCCGGATCCGCTCGGTGTCTGTGCGGCGACCTGCTCCATGAACGGCCAGCCTAGTGCCCCTCCCGCCGTCCCCCTCGCCCGTCGCGCGCGGATCGGCGAAGGCGGCTCCGATTTACGGTCAACCCCAAACAGTCCGTCCGACATCGCGCCTGACGTTCTGTAGCCACCGGAATACGGATCGACGCCGGATCGGACCCCGTGACGCACGTCTGGCCGCGCATCGATTTTCTCTGCTTCCGACCAGCACCTCATACGTCACCAAAGCACCACAAACCCAGGTAGACCAGCCGGTATCACTGATCAACCCGTGACCCTAGCGTGATCATTTGGTTGTCAAACGTAGACGGGTTTGCGAGTTCTGGTTGAGCAACAACTCAGGGTGCACTATCGTCCAGCGACGATGCCGATCGTCGTGAGCGATCTCGACGATCGGGCGCCGAATCCTCGAAGCGCCGGTGCCCGAACCCTGTCGGGGGCCGGGTGCGGAGAGGAGCCGGGGACCCAATCCATGGGATCAGGATCGGTTCAGGTTCAGATCGTCCAGGGGTGAATCCGCAAGGTAGGGCTGCTCCGGCCCGAACCCGTCAGCTAACCCGGCAGGCGCTCGGCAGTGCCCAGCCGCACGACCCGTCACGACGACGCCGGCCGGTGCGGGGGCACCTATGGGAGAGGAGCTCGGTTGCGCATGCGTGGAGGACGGCAGGCGGGCAGGCACGCCCGTCGCCGACGGCCCGGATCCGGCCCGGCCGGTCCGGGTGCCATCCGGCGGTTCACCTTCGTCGGAGTCGCGCTCGCCGCGGTCACATTCGGCGCTCCGGTGGTCCGCGCGACCGCCGACCCGAAGCCGAGCCTCAAGGAGCTCGCCGCGGAGGTGGAGGACCTCTACAGCGAAATCGAGACACTCACCGAGCAGTACAACGGCGAGCGGGTGCGTCTGAAGGCGGCCGAGCGGTCCGCCGATCTCGCCAAGAAGAACCTCGCCAAGAGCGAGGCCGAATTGGAGACCCGCCGGCAGAGGGCGAGCGCCCTCGCCCAGCACTCCTACATGACCAACGGGCTCGGCAACGCCCTGGTGCTCGTGAAGTCCACGGACCCGCGGCAGTATCTCGACCAGGCCTCCACGACGTACGCGCTGGAGTTACAGCAGAGCCAGGAGGTCGCGGAGGTCAGCAAGGCGATGGACGCCGCCGCGCGGGCCAAGTCCAGCGCCGCCGCCCGCCAGAGCGAGGTCAGGAAGCTGCTGGACGGCCTCGACTCGCGGCGCGACAAGATCACGAAGCTGATCAAGAAGACCGAGAGCAGCCTCTACCGGCAGGTCTCGCGAGAGGTCGGCACGGAGACGCGCAGGAAGATGTCGTTCCCCATCGTGGGGGGCGGCAAGGCCGCCCAGGCGGCGCGCTGGGCCCTCGCGCAGCAGCTCAAGCCGTACGTCTGGGGCGCGGAAGGGCCGCGCTCGTTCGACTGCTCCGGCCTGGTGATGGCCGCCTACCAGTCCGTCGGCATCAGCCTGCCCCACTACACGGGCGACCAGTGGACGGCCGGCACGCACATCTCCCGCGACCAGCTCCGCCCCGGCGACCTCGTGTTCTTCTACTCCGACCTGCACCACGTCGGCCTCTACATCGGCGGCGGCTACATGGTCCACGCGCCGCGCACCGGTGACGTCATCCACATCGCGAAGATCGCCGGACGGCCGTTCGCGGGCGGCGTGCGCGTCGCCGACTGATCACACGCATGATCGGCGTGCACGACCACCGTTCACCGGCCGCGCCCGCGCGCGCGGCCGGACGAGTTCGGGACGTGCTCAGATGAGACGGCGGCGGGCGGCCCAGGCGACGGCCTCGATGGCGGTCGCCACGCCGATCCGGTCGCAGATGCAGCGCAGCCGCCGCCGCACCGTACGGCCGCTGACGTCGAGGCTGCGGCCCACCCGGTCGGCGGTGACGCCCTTCGCGAGCTCGGCGAGCAGCAGTAGGTCCTCCTCGGTGAGACCGGCACGCTCAAGGTCCGAGGCGAGATCCTCACCCCGGTAGACGACCTCCGGATAACCCATCGTCCGCCCTCCCCACGACGATGATTCGTCGGCCCACCCTCCAGGGACGGTAAACGCCTTTGCTGAAGGCCGTCAAGGTGCGGCGGCGGGCCGCCGGTCATAGGCCTCCCTTGCGGCCTCCACGTCCTCCATGTGGATCTCCGCCCAATTCTTGATCGCTTCCAGTAGCGGCATCAGGTTCTCGCCCAGGGGAGTGAGCCGGTAGTCGACACGTACCGGCACCGACGGGGTGACCGTACGCGAGACCAGTCCGTCGCGTTCCATCGTCCGCAACGTCTGCGTGAGCATCTTCTGACTCACCCCGGCGATCGTCCTCGCCAGTTCGCTGTAGCGGAGGGACCCGCGGGCGAGCGCGGTCAGCACGAGACTCACCCACTTGTCACTGAGCGCGTCGAGCAACTGCCGGGACGGGCAGGTCGCCACGTACGCGTCGTACCGCCGCCGCGCCTCCTCCCGCCGCTGGGCCGCCGTCCGGGTGGGCATGATCTTCCCTCCGCCTCCGTTACGCACTTCCGGGTGCCTACTTACCGCAAGAGAGTAACTCTCCATAGCCTCCTGTCGTAACGGAGAGGAGGACACATGAGAGCACTGGTGGGGCGGGACGGGGTCGTACGGATGGCCGAGGTGCCCGAGCCCGAGCCGGGGCCGGGACAGGTGCGGATCCGGGTGGAGGCGGCGGCCGTCAACCCGATCGACCTCTTCACGGTCTCCGGCGCCCTTCCCGATCACGGACTCACGCCCCGGCTCGACACGTACGCCATGGGCTGGGACGTGGCAGGGGTGGTCGACCGGGTGGGACCGGGGGTGACGGCGGCCGGCCCGGGTGATCGGGTCATCGGCCTGTCGGACCGGCTGACGGACCCGATCAAGGCCCAGGCCGAACTGGTCGTGCTGGACGAGCACGCCGTCGCGGCCGCGCCCGCGGGGATGCCCGCGATCGAGGCGGCGACGCTGCCGCTCAACACAC
Source organism: Microbispora sp. H10949 (assembly GCF_014161435.1). Lineage (NCBI taxonomy): Bacteria > Bacillati > Actinomycetota > Actinomycetes > Streptosporangiales > Streptosporangiaceae > Microbispora > Microbispora sp. H10949. The sequence goes on from NZ_JABBWZ010000009.1 coordinate 166,506, forward strand.
TGACCGCCGTGCAGGCGCTCGACCTCGCCGGGCTCGCCGAAGGCGAGAGCCTGCTCGTGACGGGGGCGGCCGGGGGCCTCGGCGGTTATCTGGTGGAGCTGGCGGCCCTGCGGGGCATCAGGGTCGTCGCCGTCGCCGCGCCCGGAGACGAGGCGCTGGTCCGCGGCTTCGGCGCGGAGTGGTTCGTCGCGCGGGGCGCCGATCTGGCCGGCGCCGTACGGGCCGTCGTCCCGGGCGGCGTGGACGGAGTGGTGGACGCGGCCGTCGTCGGCCTGCCCGCGCTGGACGCGGTGCGGGGCGGTGGCGTGTTCGTCGCCGTCGGCGCGGGGCAGGCCCCGCTCCCGCTGCGCGGAATCCGCGCCTCCACGGTGTTCGTCCGGGCCGACGCGGCGCAGCTCAGGGACGTCGTCAAGCTGGCCGAGGCGGGCCGGCTCACGACACGGGTCGCCGGTGTCTACCGGCTGGACCGGGCGGCCGAGGCCCACGAGCGGCTCGTCCGGGGCGGCGTGCGCGGACGCCTGGTGCTGACCCCCTGACCCGCCCGGCACCAGATCGGGGTGAGGCGACGGGGGCGAGTGGCCGGGCCGGACGGGGATGCCGTCCGGCCCGGCCGCCCACCTCCGGAACACGTCCGGAACGGCGTTGAGCACAGCGAGCGAGCGCGCCCGGCCAGGCGGGAGGTCAGGCGGCGCGGCCCGCGTCGAGCAGCTCGCGGATCCGGTCGCGGCCCACCGCCAGCAGCAACGTGGGCAGGCGCGGGCCGGTGTCGCGGCCGACGATCAACCGGTAGAGCAGGGCGAAGAACGCGCGCTGGGCGGCCTTCAGCTCCGGCGTGGCCGCCTTGGCGTCCATCTCCAGCCCGGCCAGCACCTTCGGCACGCCGTAGACGAGCGTGGTCAGGCCGTCGAGCGACCAGTGGTCGTCGAGACCGTCGAGCAGCAGGCGCAGCGACTCCCGCTCCGCCTCGCCGAGCGTGTCGAGAAGCTCCTTGTCGGGCGTCTCGCGCACCTGCGTGCGCTCCTCCGCGGGCAGGTAGGTGTTCACCCAGTGCCGGGCGCGGTCGAGCCGCGGCCGCAGCTCGTCCAGCCCGCCGATCTCCGGGTCGAAGGCGCGCAGGATGCGCAGCGTCTGCTCCTCGTGGCCGGTCGCGATGTCGACCACCGAGGCGAGCGTCCGGTACGGCAGCCGGCGCGGCGTGTCGGGCAGCGTCGCGGACGCGGTGCTCGACGCCCGGCGGTAGGCCGACTGGTCGGCCGGCAGCGCCGTCCCCTCCGTGACCTTCCTGGTCAGCGTGTCCCACTCGTCGTACATCCGCTGGATCTCCTGGTCGAAGGAGATCTTGAACGACTGGTTGGGACGGCGGCGGGCGTACAGCCAGCGCAGCAGCGCGGGCTCCATGATCGACAGAGCGTCGGCCGGGGTCGGCACGCCGCCCTTGGAGCTGCTCATCTTGGCCATACCGCTGATGCCGACGAAGGCGTACATCGGCCCGATCGGCTGCTGCCCGCCGAACACCTCGCGGATGATCTGGCCGCCGACGACGAACGACGAGCCCGGCGAGCTGTGGTCGACGCCCGACGGCTCGAAGACCACGCCCTCGTACGCCCAGCGCATCGGCCAGTCGACCTTCCACACCAGCTTGCCGCGGGTGTGCTCGGACAGCAGGACGGTCTCGCCGTGCCCGCAGACGCAGGTGTACGACAACGCGGTGGTCTCGTCGTCGTACGAGGTGACCGTGGTCAGGTCGCGGTCGCAGAACGAGCAGTACGGCTTGTAGGGGTAGTAGCCCCCCGCGCCGGAGCCGTCGTCCTCGCTCGCGGCCCCCGAGCCCTCCAGGGCGGCGGCCTCGTCGGCGTCGAGGACCTCCTTGGCCTTGGCCTTCTTGGTGCGGTACTGGTCGAGGATCGCGTCGATCCGCCGCCGCTCCCGCATGGCGAGCAGCACCTGCTCCCGGTAGGCCCCCGAGGTGTACATCTCGGTCTGGCTGATGCCGTGGAACTCCACGCCCATCTCCGCCAGCGCGGCGATCATCGGCGCCTTGAAGTGCTCGGCCCAGTTCGGGTACTCGCTGCCGGGCGGAGCCGGGACGGTGGTCAGCGGCTTGCCGATGTGCTCGTTCCAGGCGGGGTCGACGCCCGCGGGGACCTTGCGGAAGCGGTCGAAGTCGTCCCACGAGATGATGTGCACGCACTCGTGCCCGCGCCGCCTGATCTCGTCGGCCACCAGGTGCGGGGTCATGACCTCGCGCAGGTTGCCCAGGTGGATCGGGCCGGACGGGCTGAGGCCGGACGCGCAGACGACGGGTTTGCCCGGTGCGCGCCGTTCGGCCTCGGCGATGACCTCATCGGCGAAACGCGCCACCCAGTCGGCGTCCATCACGTCAGTCCTCTCGAAACGGGATCCTGCCTTCTATGGTCCCGTACCCGAGGGAGTCGTCAGGACGTGTTGCGGACGTAGACCAGCCGCAGGCCGATGAGCGTGAGCCAGGGCTCGTGCACGTCGATCGTGCGGGCCTCGCCGATGACGAGCGGCGCGCCGGTGCCCGTGGCGACCACGGTAACGTCGTCGGGGTCGGCGGCCAGCTCGGCGGTCATGCGGTCCACGATCCCGTCGACCAGCCCGGCGAAGCCGTAGAGGATGCCCGACTGGAGCGCCTCCACGGTGTTCTTGGCGATCACCGACCTCGGCCGGACCAGCTCGACCTTGTGGAGCTGCGCCCCGGCCGTGGCCAGCGCGTCCACCGAGATCTCCAGGCCGGGGGCGGTCACCGCGCCGACGTACTCGCCCCGGGCCGAGACCGCGTCGAAGGAGGTCGCCGTGCCGAAGTCGACGATCACGCAGGGCCCGCCGTACAGGGTGGTGGCGGCGAGCGCGTTCACGATGCGGTCGCTGCCGACCTCCTTGGGGTTGTCCATCCGGACCGGCACGCCGGTGCGGACGCCCGGCTCGACGACCACCGCCGTGACGTCGCCGTAGTAGCGCCGGGACATCTCCCGCATCTCGTTGAGCACCGACGGGACCGTGGAGCAGATCGCGATGCCGCTGATGTCGGCGTCCTTGAGCAACGGCGACTGCCCGAGCAGCCCCTGCAGCACCACCGCGATCTCGTCCGCCGTGCGGCGGGAGTCGGTCGCGATCCGCCAGTGCTCGATGACCTCTTCACCCTCGAACAGGCCCAGCACCGTATGGGTGTTGCTGACGTCGATGGTGAGCAGCATCCCCCGATTATGCCTCACGAAGATCTAGACCCAGGTCGAGTGCCGGGGCCGAGTGGGTGAGCGCGCCGACCGCCAGGTAGTCGACCCCGGTCTCGGCGACCGCGCGGGCCGCGTCCAGGGTCAGCCCGCCGCTCGACTCCAGCCTCGCCCGGCCGGCCACCAGGCGTACGGCCTCGGCGAGCTGGTCCACCGTGAAGTTGTCGAGCAGGATCTCGTCGGCTCCCTCGGCGAGGACCGGCTCGATCTGGTCGATCCGGTCCACCTCGACCTCGATGGGCAGGCCGGGGAAGGCCTGCCGTACGGCGCGGAAGGCCTCCGCGACGCCTCCGGCGGCCACGACGTGGTTGTCCTTGATGAGCGCGGCGTCGTGCAGGCCCATCCGGTGGTTCACGCCGCCGCCCGCCCGCACGGCGTACTTCTCCAGGACGCGCAGGCCCGGCAGGGTCTTGCGGCTGTCGCGCACGCGGGCGCCGGTGCCCTCGACGGCGTCCACCCAGCGCCGGGTCTGGGTGGCGACGCCGGACAGGTGGGTGAGGAAGTTGAGCGCGGTGCGCTCCAGCGTGAGCAGGTCGCGGGTGGCGCCGCGCACGGTCATCACCACGTCGCCGGGGCGCACGCGGTCGCCGTCCGCGGCGTGCCGCTCGACCTCGGTGCCCCCGGCGGCCTGGCGGAAGACGGCCTCGGCGACGGCCAGGCCGGCGACGACGCCCTCCTTCCGCGCCACCACGTCGGCGACCGCGCGCTGGTCCGCCGGGATCGTGGCGACCGAGGTGACGTCCTGTCCCCCGGCCAGGTCCTCGTCCAGGGCGGCGCGGACGAGGCCGAGCACGGCGTCCGGGTCGAGGCCGTTCTCGTCCAGTTCGGTCCGCAGGGCCTCGTGGGGCGTGTACGTCAAGGTCAGTCCCTCCGCCGTCAGGGCGATGTCGATGTGCGCCCGCCAGCGGGCGTCGTCGCGGTCGGGGTGGTCCTCCCGCCAGTGCGAGCCGCGCGTCTCCTCGCGTACGGTCGCCGCGGCGACCAGCGCGGACGCGACCGTGAGGAGGTTGGTCGCCTCCCACGACTCCGTGCAGGGCTCGACCGCGACCGGGGTCCAGCGGGCGTCCGAGAGCGCGCGGGCGACCTCCGCGAGGCTGCGGTCGCCGCGCAGCACCCCGGCGCCGCGGCTCATGTGGCTCTGGATCCGGGCGCGGGTACGCGGGTCCACCAGCCCCTCCGGCCGGTCGTCCCGTCCGGCGGCCTCGCGCGGCGTCAGGTCGTGCGCGGCCAGGTCGGCGGCGATGCGCTCGCCGTAGACGAGCCCTTCGAGCAGGGAGTTGGAGGCCAGCCGGTTGGCGCCGTGGACGCCCGTGCAGGCCACCTCGCCGCAGGCGTACAGGCCGGGCACGCTGGTCCTGCCGTACAGGTCGGTGCGCACGCCGCCGCTCGCGTAGTGGGCGGCGGGGGCGACGGGGATGGGCTCGGTGACGGGGTCGATGCCGTGCTCGCGGCAGACGGCGAGGATCGTGGGGAACCTGGAGCGCCACTTCTCCTCGCCGAAGTGGGTGGCGTCGAGGTAGACGTGGTCGGCGCGGGTCCGCGCCATCTGGCGCATGATCGCTTTGGCGACCACGTCGCGGGGCGCGAGGTCGGCCAGCTCGTGCACACCCCGCATGAAGCGCTCGCCGCTCGCGTCGATCAGCACGGCGCCCTCGCCGCGCACGGCCTCGGAGACGAGGGGCTGCTGACCGGTCGAGCCCTCCCCGAGCCACAGGACCGTGGGGTGGAACTGCACGAACTCGATGTCCCTGACCACCGCGCCGGCCCGCAGGGCCAGCGCGACGCCGTCCCCGGTGGACACGACCGGGTTGGTGGTGGCCGCGTAGACCTGTCCCATGCCGCCGCTGGCGAGCACCACGGCCCCGGCCCGTACGGCGCCCACGCCGTCGCGGGCGCCCTCCCCCATCACGTGGAGCGTGACCCCGCAGGCGTGACCCTCGGCGTCGAGGAGCAGGTCGAGGGCGAGGGCGTGCTCGATGACCTCGATGCGGGGCTCGGCGAGCACCGCCTCGGCCAGCGCCCGCTGCACCTCGGCGCCGGTCGCGTCGCCGCCCGCGTGGACGATGCGGTTGCGCCGGTGGCCGCCTTCGCGGGTGAGCTGGAGCCCGCCGTCGACGTCCCGGTCGAACTCGGCGCCGTGGCTCATCAGCCGCTTGAGCGCGTCGGGGCCCTCGGTGACCAGGACGCGTACGGCCTCCTCGTCGCAGAGGCCGACCCCCGCGAGGAGCGTGTCCCTGAGGTGCTCGTCGGGCGTGTCCTCGGGGTCGAGGACGGCGGCGATCCCGCCCTGGGCCCAGCGGGTGGACCCGGCCGACAGGACGTCCTTGGTGACCACGAGCACCCGCGCCCGCGGGTCGAGCTCGACGTGGCGCAGTGCCACGGTGAGGCCGGCGATGCCGGAACCGATCACGACCGCGTCGGCCTCGACGGTCCAGCCGGGTGCGGGGGCGGTGAGTCTGCGTGCGAGCGCCACCATGAGGGGATCCCCTTTCGTCATAATGACGATAACGCCCCTCGCCGAGTGGTGCCGCCCCGCCCCCTCCTAGAAGGGGGGCGCCGCGGGGCCGGTGCAGAGCTGGGCGGCCAGAGTGGCGTACGCCCATTCCTCCCACCTGTCCCGCGACCAGCCGCGGTCCTGCACGAAGAGCAGGTACAGCTGCGGGCTGAGCAGGCAGAACAGCAGGTCCGCGGCCATCGCGACGGAGACGTCCGGGCGGGCGTCGGGCTTGCCGGCCAGCGCCTGGGCCACGGCGTGCAGCACGGTGTAGCGCGGGTCGGGGCCGTCGGGCCACTGCGCGGCGATCTGCGGGTCGGCGGCCCCGGCGGACGCGATCATCGGCATGATCGGGGCGACCCGGCCGAGGATCTCGCCGGTGCCGCGCACGTGCGCGCGGAGCTGGCCGGCGGCGGTGGGCTCGGCGCAGGCGGCGCGGAACCACTCACGGTCCATGACGGCCACCGGCTCGGTGTCCCCGGCGATGGACGTGTCGACGACGTCCTTGAACAGCGTGCGCTTGTTGCCGAAGACGAAGTAGACCGTCTGAACGGCCACACCCGCCCGGTCGGCGACCTCCTGCAGGCTCGTCGCCCCGTAGCCCTGCGCGACGAACAGCTCCCGCGCCGCCTCGATGACCTTCTCCCGCGTACGGCGTGAGCGCTCGGCCCGTTTGTCCGGCCGCTTGACGGTGTCCATTGCGCGAGTATATCTCTAGAGTTCATCACTAGAGTTCAACTCTAAGAACGGGGAGCGAGAGCCGATGGACAAGCCGAACACCCTCCGGGACGCGGGCGGGGCCGAGGCCGGACGGGATCAGGAGGAGGCGGTGCGCCGAGCGCTGGAGGAGTACTACCGCGCCGGGAAACCGCCGTGGGACACCGGCGTCACACCGCCCGAGCTGGTCGCCCTTGTCGAGGGGCACGGGGAGGGACACGATGCGCTGCCGCCCGGCCGCGCCCTGGAGCTCGGCTGCGGCACCGGGACCAACGCGATCTATCTGGCCCGGCACGGCTGGGAGGTCGTGGCCGTCGACCTGGTCGGCCGCGCGATCGAGCTGGCCCGGGAGAGGACGGAGGCGGCGGGAGTGGACGTACGGCTGCTGCACGGAGACGCCACCAGGCTCGACGAGCTGGACGCGCCCGGCCCCTTCGAGCTGTTCTTCGACCTGAGCTGTTACTGCGGCATCCCGCCGCACCGCCGCGACGCCTACGTCGCCGGACTCACCCGCCGCGCCGCCCCCGGCGCACGGCTGCTGATGTTCGGGTACGGCCCCGGGGCGTTCGACGACACGTTCTCCGGCGTCACCGCCGACGAGCTCCGTGCCCGGTTCGGCGGCTGGGAGCTGGTCGACACCACACCCGGCACGAACCCGGTGCCCACCTTCTGGTTCACCCTGCGCGCGCCTACAGGGTGAGCACCATGTTGTCGATCAGGCGGGTGGTGCCCACCTTGGCGGCGACGGCCAGGACCGCCTCGCCGCGGTGGTCGCCGCCCACCGGCGCGAACGTCGCGGGATCGGCCAGGATCAGGTAGTCGAGCAGCAGCGGCGGGTCGAACCGGCCCGCCTCCTCCAGCACGGCCCTGGCCGCGTCGAGGACCCCGGCCGGCCCGGTCCGGGCCCGCGCCGCACCGGCACTCAGCGCCCGCGACAGCGCGAGGGCCGTACGGCGGTCGTCCTCGGAGAGGTACCGGTTGCGGCTCGACAGCGCCAGCCCGTCGGGCTCCCGCACGGTCGGGGCGGCCACGATCGACACCGGGACGTCGAGGTCGGCCGTCATCCGCCGGATCAGCGCGAGCTGCTGGGCGTCCTTCTGCCCGAAGACCGCGACGTCCGGCCGCACGAGGTTGAACAGCTTGAGCACCACGGTCAGCACGCCGTCGAAGTGGCCCGGGCGGAAGGCGCCCTCGGCCGTCCCGCCCATGCCGCCCGCCGAGACCTCCACCTGCCGGTCGGGCAGGTACATGTCCTCGGCCGAGGGCGCGAAGACCACGCCCGCGCCCTCCTCCTCGCACACCCGGAGGTCGGCGTCGAACGTGCGGGGATAGCGGGAGAAGTCCTCGTGGGGACCGAACTGCAGGGGGTTGACGAACACGCTCACCACCACGTGGTCGGCGTGCTCACGCGCCAGCCGGACCAGCGACCGGTGGCCCTCGTGGAGCGCCCCCATCGTGGGGACCAGGGCGATCCTTCCCGGCCCGAGAGAGTCCCTCGCCTTGACGAGGGCGGCCCGGTCGGCGGCCACGGTCACGTCCATATGTTCCCTCCCAGGGCGTCCAGCAGGCGTTCGGCCGCCTCCGGCTTGAGCAGCCCCGCCGCCAGCGCCCGGTCGGCGGTGAGCCGCGCCAGGGCCACGTACGCGTCCGCGGCCTCGGGGGCGGCCAGGATGAGCGCGTCCACGTGTTTGCGCACCGTGCCCGCGTCGCCGCGGACGACCGGCCCGGTGAGCCCGCCGATGCCGAGACGCAGCACGTTGTCGAGGGCCGCGCCGAGCAGCGGCCCGAGCATGCGGCCGGGATGCTCGACACCGATCTTCGCGAGCAGCTCCTGCGACTCGGCGATGAGCGTCACCATGTGGTTGGCCGCGCCGGCGATCGCGGCGTGGTAGAGCGGCCGGTCCTGGTCGGCGATCCACACCGGCTCGCCGCCCATCTCGATGACCAGCGCCTCGGCCACCGGCCGCAGCATGTCCGGCGCGGTGACGCCGAACGAGCAGCCGTTGAGCTTGGTCAGGTCGTCGCTCCGGCCCGTGAAGGTCATCACCGGATGCAGCGCGAGCGGCAGCGCCCCCGCCTCGGCGGCGGGGTCGAGCACGCCGAGGCCGTACGCGCCGCTGGCGTGCACGAGCAGCTTGCCGCGCAGGTCGGCGCCGGTGGCCGCGAGGCCGGAGACCAGGCCGGGCAGCACGTCGTCCGGCACGGTCAGCAGCACGAGCTCGGACCTGGCGATGACCTCCTCCGGCCTGCTGAGCGCCTGGCCGAGACGGTCGGCGGCGCGGCGGCGCGACGCGTCGGACACGCCGCTGGCCGCCACCACACGATGACCCGCGAGCATGAGCGCGGCCCCGAGCACGGAGCCGACCCGTCCCGCGCCGAGCACTCCCACGGCGAGCCGCGCCGGGCGGTCACTTGTGTCCATGACGCCTCCCCTCGGTTCAGCGTAGCGGCGGCGCTCCCGCCGGCCCGGTGCCAGGTCGTGCCTCACGGATCAGGCCATGCCGAGCATGACCACGACGGGCCCGACGGTCGGAGTTTGTCCCGTTTCTAACGGGCCTATGTTGAGCTACAGGTACGAATGTGACTGATTTTCGCCACGGCCCGTGCGTGTCGGTAGCGTGATGCGGTGTGGAGGTGACCTGGCGGGAGGCCGTCGAGCGCGCGCTCTACGGCGCGGAGGGCTTCTACCTGCGGGAGCGCCCGGACCGCCATTTCCGCACCTCGGTCCATGCCTCACCGGTCTTCGCCGAGGCGGTGCTGCGCCTGCTGGAACGGGTCGACGCGGCCCTCGGGCGCCCCGGCGTGGTCGACTTCGTGGACGTGGGCAGCGGCGACGGCCTGCTGGCCGCCCGCGTCGTGGCCGCCGCACCGCCGGACCTCGCGGCGCGGCTGCGGGCCGTCGCGGTGGACCTGTCCCCCCGGCCCCGCGGCCTCGATCCCCGGGTCGCCTGGGAGCCGGAGGTCCCGTACGGGGTCACCGGGCTCGTGGTCGCCAACGAATGGCTGGACAACGTGCCCCTCGACGTCGCCGAGGCGACCCCCGTGGGCCCCCGGCTGGTGCTCGTCGACCCGGCGACCGGAGCGGAGCGGCCCGGTCCCGTCCCTGATCCGGAGGACCTGGCCTGGCTGGACCGCTGGTGGCCGCTGGGCCCGGTCGGGGACCGCGCCGAGATCGGCCGCCCCCGCGACGAGGCGTGGGCCGGGGTGATCGCGCGGCTGGCCCGCGGCACGGCGGTCGCCGTGGACTACGCCCATCTCGCCGGGCGGCGCCCCGCCCTCGGCACGCTGGCCGGCTACCGCGACGGCTCGCCGGTGCCCGCCGTGCCGGACGGGTCGTGCGACGTCACGGCCCACGTCGCGCTGGACGCCTGCGCGGCGGCCGGCGAGCGGGCGGGCGCGGCGGCGACCACGCTCACGACGCAGCGGGAGGCCCTGCGCGACCTGGGGGTCACCGGCGCCCGGCCGCCGCTCGCGCTCGCGTCCGCCGACCCCGCCGGTTACGTACGCGCGCTCGGCCGGGCCTCACAGGAGGCCGAGCTCATCGACCCCGCCGGTCTCGGCAGCTTCGGCTGGCTCAGCCAGTCCCGGTGTGGATGAGGAGACATCATGATCGCGAGAATCTGGCGCGCGAGCGCGACCCCGCAGGGCGCCGACGGCTACGAGCGGCACTTCACCGGGGCGGTCCTGCCCTCCCTGCGCGGCGTGGCCGGGCACCGCGGCGCCTACCTGCTGCGGCGCGACACCGACGGCCGGGTGGAGATCGAGGTCATGACCCTGTGGGACTCGATGGACGCGATCCGCCGCTTCGCCGGGGAGGACCCCGCGACGGCCGTCGTCGAGCCCGCGGCCCAGGCCGTCCTGCTCGGCTACGACACCACGGTCACCCACCACACGGTCAGCGTGTCAGACGGCGACCTTCAGTGACTCCAGGCCGCGCATGATGTAGCTGGGCTTCCAGGTCGGCTCCTCGGCGAGCTCCAGGCGGGGGGCGAGGCGCAGCAGCGCGCCGAACGACTCCGCCATCTCGACCCGCGCGAGCGGCGCGCCCAGGCAGAAGTGGATGCCCGCACCGAACGAGATGTGCGGGTTCTCCACCCGGCCGACGTCGAGACGGTCGGGGTCGTCGAAGACCTCGGGGTCCCGGTTGGCGGAGCCGAACAGCAGCGCGATCTCCGCACCCCGGGGGATCGTCACCCCGCCGGCCTCGACGTCCTCCAGCACCCACCGCTCGAACATCTGCGCCGGGGTGTCGTAACGCAGCAGCTCCTCGACCGCCGCCGGCATCAGGCCGGGATCGGCGCGCAGCCGCTCCAGCTCGCCGGGGTTGCGGAACAGCGCCCACCACCCGCTGCCGGTGGCGTTGACCGTGGCCTCGTGCCCGGCGTTGAGCAGCAGCACGCAGGTGCCGATCAGCTCGTCCTCGGTGAGCCGGTCCCCGTCGTCCACCACCTGGGCCAGCGCGGAGATCATGTCGTCGCCCGGACGCTCCCTGCGCGCCCTGGCCAGCCCGCGCAGGTACTCGGCGAACTCCGTCGCGGCGCGTACGGCCGTGTGCTGGACCTCCGGCGACGGGTTCAGCTCGTACATCCCGCAGATGTCGGCCGACCAGGGGCGCAGGAGGTGGCGGTCGGCCTCCGGCACGCCCAGCATCTCGGCGATCACGGTGACGGGCAGCGGCTCGGCCACCTCGGCCAGCAGGTCGCCGCCGCCGCGCTCGACCAGCCCCTCGGTCAGCTCCGTCGCGATCCTCCGTACGCGCGGGCGCAGCGACTCGACCATCCGGGGCGTGAACGCCTTGGACACCAGGCGGCGCAGCCGGGTGTGGACCGGCGGCTCCACGTCGAGCATCCCGGCCCGGATCACCCGCCAGAAGGGCTCCTGGAAGTCCGGCTCGGGCTCCCGGCCGAACTCCTCGTGCGTGGCCGTGTGCAGGTAGGACCGGCCCAGGCGGCGGTCGCGCAGCAGCGTGTTGACGTCGGCGTGCCGGGCGACCAGCCACTGTCCGGTCGGCTCGAAGAAGCTGACCGGATCGTTGTCCCGCAGGTCGCGGTAGGCGTCGTACGGGTGAGCCACGAATTCCGGATTCCAGGGATCAAACCTCACATTGGACACCATAACGGTAAAGCGCCTCTCACCAGGGGACTTGCCGGATCGCCGGTTCTCCGGGTTATAGTGCGCTCAGGTCATGAGTGCCAGCGTCAAGCCCCGGCTTGCTGGCCGGCAACCCTCGCGCTCGCGGCGGGGTGCCCCGGGTGAGGACCGGGCCCGGCACGCGGTGTGCCGGGCAAGCGCGGGCTCCGCCGTACGACGCCATGGCAGGGGTCCCCGACCCGAGGAGGCCTGGCGTTGTCCGCTCTCACCTTCGTCCCGCAGCAGCCCGCCAACCCCGTGTCCGAGCCGGTGCGCGTACCGGTGGTCGTGGGCGCCGACCTGGAGGTCCCGGTCCGGGGCGGCCGGCTCGTGCCGTACGCGAACCTCGACTACGCGGCGAGCGCGCCCTGTCTTGAGCCGGTGAACGCCGCCGTCGCGGCGGCGCTGCCGGCCTACTCCAGCGTGCACCGGGGCGCGGGCTACGCCTCGCAGCTCACGACCCAGCGGTACGAGCAGGCCAGGCACACCGTGCGGGCCTTCGTGGGCGCCCGCCCCGGCGACGCCCTCGTCTTCGTGCGCAACACCACCGACGCGATGAACCTGCTGGCCCGCAGCCTCCCCGAGGGCACCACGGTCGTCGTGTTCGGCACCGAGCACCACGCCTCGCTGCTGCCCTGGACCGACGTCGTACGGCTCGCGCCGCCCGCCTTCCCCGGCGAGGCCGTCCGGGCCGCCGACGAGGCCCTCGCGGCGATCGAGGGCCCGGCCCTGCTCGTCGTGACCGCCGCGTCCAACGTCACCGGAGAGCTGTGGCCGATCGCCGGGCTCGCGCACATCGCGCACCGGCACGGCGCGCGGATCGCCGTGGACGCCGCCCAGCTCGTCCCCCACCGCGGGCTCAACCTCGCCGCGCTCGACCTCGACTACGTCGCCTTCTCCGGGCACAAGCTCTACGCGCCGTTCGGCGCGGGCGTGCTCGTCGGCCGGCCCGACTGGCTCGCCACCGCCGACCCGTACCTGCGCGGCGGCGGAGCCGTACGAGCCGTGGGCGAGACCACCGAGTGGAGCGACGACCCCGAGGCGCGGCACGAGGCGGGGACGCCCAACGTGCTCGGCGCGGTCGCGCTCGCCGCCGCCTGCGACGCCCTCGCCGCGACCGGCTGGACCCCGCTGGTGCGGGAGGAGGAGCGGCTGCTCGCCCGCCTGCGCGCCGGGCTCGCCGCGATCCCCGGCGTACGCGAACTGTCGTTGTGGGGCCCGGACCACCCGCGGGTCGGGATCGTGTCGTTCGTCGTGGAGGGCCGCCCGGCCCGGGAGGTCGCCGAGATCCTGTCGGCCGAGCACGGCATCGGCGTCAGGGACGGCAAGTTCTGCGCCCACCCGTTCGTCCGCCACCTCCTCGGCGGCGCCGAGGACGAGGGCTGCGCGGACGGCACGGTGAGCGCCGTACGCGCCTCGATCGGCATCGGCACGACCGAGGAGCACGTCGACCGCCTCATCACCGCCCTCCGCGACATCGCCCCCGCCTGACCCCGACCGCCGTCACGCAGGGAGACAGCGGGACCGCTCAGGCGGCATCCAGCGACTTCTCGCTGACAGGCAGTCGCAGCGTCCGGTCACCGAAATCGACGACCAGGTCGAGGCGGGCCCCGAGCGCCTCCACATAGCGGGCGATCACGTCGAGGGAGGTGACCTCCCCATGCTCGATCTGCGAGACGCGGGCAACGCTCAGACCCATCGCCGCCGCGACGTCCTTCTGGCCGAGCCCGAGTTGCCTGCGCGCTTCGGCGAGCTGGCGACCGCGGGTCTCAGCGAGGAGTTTCCTCGCACCCTCCTCGATCACCGAAGGGGAGACGCCGGCCTCGTGCAGTTCCCGCTCGAGGTCGGCCCATTCCCCCGGTGTCCTCTTCGGCATGTTCACTCCTCTTCCTCGCTGACGTAGTCGAGGTAAAGCTGTATGGCCAGAGGGATGTTCTCCTTATACCACCCGTTCCAGTTGCCGGCTTTGTCGCCGCCCAGCAGCAACAGCGCGGCCCGAGTGGGGTCGAAGGCGAAAATGATTCTGATCTCTGATCGCCCGCGTGACCCTGGACGCAGTTCCTTCAAATGGTGCAGAGAGCTTCCTCTGAGCCGGTCGACGAGGGGCCTGCCCAATGCCGGCCCCTCCTCCCGCAGGGCGGCTACAGCCTGAGCCACCTGGGTCGCCGAGCCGAGATCCTCCTTGAGGAGTGTCCTGAACCAGGCGGCGTACTCATCCGTGACCTTCACGGTCCACACCGAAGAGACCTCCCCGAATTCAAGGCTAGCCTTAACTCGAACGCCAGGCTAGCTGTCGCCGGGTCGCGGCTCTTTGGGTTTGGGCAACTCCACTGTGTGATCGGACCAAGCGAGCGGCCAGCCGGGGCGGGCGGGACCGGACGATCGGAGGATCCGGGGTGGCCGGGCTTGCCGTGGCTTTCGCCGGTGGGTGGCGGGCGTGAAAGCATGGACGGTATGACCGAGCAGGACGGCCCGCGTGTCGAGCGAGTGGTGGGCATCGGGGCCGGGGCGGACGCGGTGCGGCCGGGAGGGCTCGCGACGGAGGACCTGATCCTCGACATCGGGCCGCAGCATCCGTCCACGCACGGGGTCCTGCGGCTGCGGCTCGTCCTCGACGGTGAACGGATCGTGGCCGCCGAGCCGATCGTCGGCTACATGCACCGCGGTGCGGAGAAGCTGTTCGAGGTGCGCGACTACCGGCAGATCATCGTGCTGGCCAACCGGCACGACTGGCTGTCGGCGTTCGCCAACGAGCTGGGCGTCGTGCTCGCGGTCGAGCGCATGATCGGCATGCAGCCCCCGCCGCGGGCGGTGTGGGCGAGGACCCTGCTGGCCGAGCTCAACCGCGTGCTCAACCACCTGATGTTCCTCGGCGGCCATCCGCTGGAGCTGGGCGCGGCCGGCCCGGTCTTCCCCGCCTTCCGGGAGCGGGAGACGCTGCAGTACGTCATGGAGGAGATCTCCGGCGGCCGCATGCACTACATGTTCAACCGGGTGGGCGGGCTGAAGGAGGAGCTGCCCGAGGGCTGGCTCGGCCGCGTGACCACCGCCGTGGCGGCCGTCCGGCGGCGGCTGCCCGACATCGAGGAGCTGGTCACGGGCAACGAGATCTTCGTGGCGCGCACCCGCGGCGTCGGCGTGCTCGACCGTGAGACGATCATGCAGTACGGCGTGAGCGGCCCGGCCGCGCGGGCGTCGGGGGTGGACTTCGACCTGCGGCGCGACGAGCCCTACCTCGCGTACGGCGAGCTGCCCGTGAAGGTCGTGACCCGCTCGGCGGGAGACTGCCAGGCGAGGTTCCAGGTGCTGCTCGACCAGGTCAAGGTGTCGCTCGACCTGGCGGACGCCTGCGTGGAGCGGCTGCGCCACCTGCCGCCCGGCCCGATCAACCAGCGCCTGCCGAAGGTGCTCAAGGTGCCGGAGGGCCACACGTACGCCTGGACGGAGAACCCGCTCGGCCTCAACGGCTACTACCTGGTGTCACGCGGCGAGAAGACCCCCTGGCGGCTCAAGCTGCGCAGCGCCTCCTACAACAACGTCCAGGTGCTCCGCGAGATGCTGCCCGGTCACTCGGTCGCCGACCTGATCGCGGTCCTCGGGTCGATGTTCTTCGTGGTCGGCGACATCGACAAGTAGGCCGGCGGGCAGCCTGGAAGCAGGGGTCAGCTCTCCCCGTTGGGCTTGCCGGGCACCCGGCAGCAGTGTTCGAGGAAGAGCGCGGCGCAGATCAGGATCACGCACGCCACGAACGACCCGCCGCCGACGATCGCGTCCTGGCGGGGTTTGTCCAGGTCGAGCAGGTCCAGCACACGCAGGACGAAACCGGCGAAGACCCCGGCGAACGCCGCGCCCGCGTACGCGGTGGCCTGGGCCAGCGCCGCCAGTCGAGCGACGGCGAGCGGCTCGACGGGCTTGGTGTCCGGGCGGCGCAGGATCCTCGCCCGGGTCAGCCAGCCCGTGTACGCCTCACCGAGCGCGAGCAGCAGCACGGTGGGCACCGCGGTCCACGGCAGTGTGGGCACCACGGAGTAGGACTGCCGCAGCAGGCCCCAGGTGATCACGGCGAACACGACCACGAGACCGACGAGCACGCCGGGATTGCTGGGCTTCACGCGGGGTCTCTCCTCGTCAGGCCGGGGGTTCGAGCACGAGGTCGGTGCGCAGCCGCACCCCGCTCTGGTCCAGGTCGGCCAGCAGGGCCGCGACCGACCCGCGCCCGGGCAGCACCGCCGAGGGGTCCGCCTGGGCCCACGGCACCAGGACGAACGCCCGCTCGTGCGCGCGGGGATGCGGGAGGGTGAGCTCTGGGTCGTCCGACATCAGCGTGCCGACCGCGATCAGGTCCACGTCGAGGGTCCGGGGGCCCCACCGCTCCGCGCGCTCACGGCCGAAGGCGTTCTCGACGCTGTGCGCCCGGTCGAGCAGGGCGCGGGGGTCGAGCATGCTCTCGGCGACGACCACCGCGTTCAGGTACGCGCCCTGGGTGGGTCCGCCGACCGGTTCGGTCTCGTAGACCGGCGACGCCGCCACGAACGTGAGCCCGGGGGCGTCGAACAACGCGTCGACGGCGCCCTGGAGGTTCTCGATTCGGCGGCCGAGGTTGCTGCCGAGTGCGATCACGACCCTCATGCGCGCCCCCTTCTGATCGTCACCACCACGTCGTCGAACGGCAGCGGGATGGGCGCGGCCGGTTTGTGCACGCTGACCTCCGCCTCCTCGACCATGTCGTGGGCCAGGCAGGCCGCCGCCAGCCGCTCGGCGAGGGTCTCGATGAGGTTGACCGGCTCGCCCTCCGCGATCCGGACGAGTTCCAGTGCCAGCGCGCCGTAGTCGACCGTCAGGGTGAGGTCGTCGGCCGCCGCCGCCGGGGCGGTGTCGAGACGCAGGCAGACGTCGATCACGAACTCCTGGCCGAGCTCGCGCTCGGCCGGCAGGCACCCGTGCCTGCCGCGCGCCCGCAACCCCGTCAACCGCACCGCGTCGCGGCTCACTGCTCCTGGTCCTCCTCCTCGTCCTCGTCGTCGCTCTGCAGGACCGGAGATCCGTGGTAGAGCCACAACCGCCACCCCCCGGAGGTCCGCACATAGGTGCTGGAGGCGACGACCCGGCCGGCGGCGAAACCCGGTTCGTCGCTGTCGGCGGCGGTGAGGATGTTCTCCGCGCAGGTGACGACCGCGACGTCACCGAGCACGGTGGTCTGCACGTCGGTCAGCACGAACTGGATGTACGTCGTGTTGGCCATGATGAGCGCCCACGAGCGCAGCACCTCCGACCGCCCGCTCAGCATGGGCCAGCCGGGGTGGACGCACAGCGCCGGACGTCCCGGGACGTCCTCGATCCATATCTCCGACATCCTGTCGAGGTCGCCCGCCTCGATGGCGTTGTAGAACGCCTGGTTGAGCTCCTCGATGTCCTTCATGGGCGTCCCTGTCGGCATATCCTCACCGGCTCTCGTCGGCATGTCGCGCGGCTGAGTGTCGTGCGGCTACTGCGTCCCGTCCGCCTGCCGCGTGTCGTACGCCTGCTGCCCTCCAGACGGCGGCGACGCGCACCGCGTCGGCGTTCGGCCGCACCCGGTGGACCCGGACGCACCACGCCCCGGCCTGCGCCGCGAGCGCGGTGACCGCGACGGTGGCGTCGTCGCTGCCGTCGAAGGGGCGTGGCTCGCCGTCCGGCCCGGCCAGCAGCCGGCCGAGGAACCGCTTGCGCGACGCCCCGACCAGCAGGGGATGGCCGAGCCGGTTCAGCTCGGCGAGGCCGGCCAGCACGGCCCAGTTGTGCTCGGCGTTCTTGGAGAAACCGAGGCCGGGGTCGAGCACGATCTGCTCCTCCCGCACCCCCTCGGCCAGCACGGAGTCGACCCGCTTGCGCAGTTCCTCCGCCACCTCGGTCAGCACGTCGCCGTAGACGGCCCTGTTGTCCATGTCGCGGCTGTGCCCGCGCCAGTGCATCACGACATACGGCACGCCGGTCGCGGCCACCACACGCGGCATCGCCGGGTCGGCCAGGCCGCCGCTCACGTCGTTGACCAGTCTGGCCCCGGCCGCGACGGCCGCCTCGGCGACCTCCGCCCGCATGGTGTCGACGCTGACCGTGACGCCCTCCTGGGTGAGGGCGCGGATCACCGGCTCGACGCGGCGCAGTTCCTCCTCCAGCGAGACCCGGGCCGCGCCCGGGCGGGTGGACTCGCCGCCCACGTCCACGATGTCCGCGCCCTCGGCCACCAGGTCGAGGCCATGCCGGATCGCGACGTCGGGATCGAACCACTGCCCGCCGTCGGAGAAGGAGTCGGGGGTCACGTTGACCACACCCATGACCAGACAGCGCTCGGCCTCCGGCATGCCGGGCACGCTCGACGTGGTCATGGGGTCCAGCCTAGTGCCCGGTTCGGCAGGGCTCGTCCGGCAGGAGCGCACCCGCCCACTCAACCACGCAGGATCAGCGACATGGCCTCGGCCCGCGTCGCCTCGCTGGTGCGGAAGTCGCCCCGGACGGCCGAGGTGATCGTCTTGGCGCCGGGCTTGCGCACGCCGCGCATGGTCATGCACATGTGCTCCGCCTCGATCACCACGATCACGCCGCGCGGCTCCAGCACCTGCATCAGGCCGTCGGCGATCTGCGAGGTCATCCGCTCCTGCACCTGCGGCCTGCGGGCGTAGACGTCCACCAGCCTGGCGAGCTTCGACAGGCCGGTGATGCGCCCCTTCTCGTTCGGCGTGTACCCGATGTGCGCCACGCCGTGGAACGGCAGCAGATGGTGCTCGCAGGTGGACATCACCTCGATGTCCTTGACGAGCACCATCTCGTCGTGGTCCGCGTCGAACATCGTGGTCAGCGCGTCCTCGGGACGCTGCCCCAGACCCGCGAACTGCTCGGCGTACGCCCGCGCCACCCGGGCGGGGGTGTCGCGGAGCCCGTCGCGATCGGGGTTCTCCCCGATCGCGATCAGGATCTCGCGTACGGCCTTCTCGATCCGGCCGTGGTCGAATCCGGAAGGCGGTTCCGCCGCGTGCGGATCGGCCACGGTCAGGCCTCGTCCCGCTGCGCCGGCTGGTCGTTCACCCACGGGGCCGAGCCGGAGCCCCCGGCGGGGAGCGCCGAGCCGTTGCCGTTGGCCCGCTCCTTCGGCGTGATGACCGGAGGACGGTCCGACGGCAGGCGCTTGCCGTACCCGGCGTAGGAGGGCCGCTTCTCCTTGGTCACCACGGGCGAGAAGATCTCGAGGACCTGCTCCCGGGAGAGCGTCTCCTTCTCCATGAGCTCCAGCACCAGGTTGTCGAGCACGTCACGGTACTGGACGAGGATCTCCCACGCCTGGTCGTGCCCGCTCTCGATGAGGCGGCGGACCTCCTCGTCGATCGCCGAGGCGATCTGCTCGGAGTAGTCGCGCTCGTGGCCCATCTCACGGCCGAGGAAGACCTCGCCGTTGCCGCTGCCGAACTTGCGGGCGCCGAGCCGCTCGCTCATGCCGTACTCGGTGACCATGCGTCGGGCGATCGAGGTCGCCTTCTCGATGTCGTTGGACGCGCCGGTGGTGGGCTCGTGGAAGACGAGCTCCTCCGCGGTGCGGCCGCCGAGCAGCATGGCGAGCTGGTCCATCATCTCGGACCGGGTCGCGAGGAACTTGTCCTCCATCGGCAGCGTCATCGTGTAACCGAGGGCGCGGCCGCGCGACAGGATCGTGATCTTGTGGACCGGGTCGGAGTTGGGCAGCGCGTGGGCCACCAGGGCGTGCCCGCCCTCGTGGTAGGCGATGATCTTCTTCTCCTGGTCCGACATGACCCGCGACTTGCGCTCCGGACCGGCCATCACGCGGTCGATCGACTCTTCGAGGGTCGACATCGTGATGAGCTTCTGGTCCTGCCGGGCGGTCAGCAGAGCCGCCTCGTTGATCACGTTGGCGAGGTCGGCGCCGGTGAAGCCGGGGGTCCGGCGGGCGATCACGTCGAGGTCGACGTCCTGCGCGAACGGCTTGCCGCGGCCGTGGACGCGCAGGATGCCCTTGCGGCCCTCCAGGTCGGGCCGGTCGATGACGACCTGGCGGTCGAAGCGGCCGGGACGCAGCAGGGCGGGGTCGAGGATGTCCGGCCGGTTGGTCGCGGCGATGAGGATCACGCCGCCCTTGACGTCGAAGCCGTCCATCTCGACGAGAAGCTGGTTGAGCGTCTGCTCACGCTCGTCGTGGCCGCCGCCGAGGCCCGCGCCGCGGTGCCGGCCGACGGCGTCGATCTCGTCGATGAAGATGATCGCGGGGGCGTTCGCCTTGGCCTGCTCGAACAGGTCACGGACGCGGGAGGCGCCCACGCCGACGAACATCTCGACGAAGTCGGAACCGGAGATCGAGTAGAAGGGCACGCCCGCCTCGCCGGCCACGGCCCGGGCGAGCAGGGTCTTGCCGGTGCCGGGCGGGCCGTACAGCAGGACGCCCTTGGGGATCTTGGCGCCGATGGCCTGGAACTTGGCCGGGGCCTGCAGGAACTCCTTGATCTCCTGGAGCTCCTCGATGGCCTCGTCGGCGCCCGCCACGTCGGCGAAGGTGGTCTTGGGGGTGTCCTTGGTGATCAGCTTCGCCCGCGACTTGCCGAAGTTCATGACCCGGGAGCCGCCGCCCTGCATCTGGTTCATGATGAACAGGAAGATCAGGACGATGACGATGATCGGCAGGAAGCTGGCGAGGAGGCTGAGGAGGAAGTTCTCCTTCGGCACCTCGACGGTCCAGCCCTCGGACGGCTTGGACGTGTCGAGCGCCTGGGTGAGCTGGACACCCTGCCCTTCGACCCAGGGCGCCTGGATGCGGGTGACGCTCTTGTTCTGCACCGTGATCGGCTGCTTCAGCGTCAACTCGACCCGCTGGTCCTTGTCGACCACGGTCGCGCTCTTGACATTGCCCTGCTGGATCTGCTGGACGACCGTCGAGGTGTCGGCGGTGGTGTAGTTGCCGTCCCCGCCGAACATCGTGGTGACGAGCAGGAGAAGCAATACGATGCCCAGGATCCACAGGAGTGGGCCACGTGTAAATCGCTTGAGATCCATCCGTTGCGGAACCCCGGCGGGCCCGTCCCTTCCTGACCAAGGCCTGCCCCGGGCGGACCCGGGGTCGCGGCATCCGTTACCGCTCCTTCTGGCTACCGAGGGACGCCGAACGGCTCCCCACGGATATCCGAAGGTACACCCGGCCGCCGCGTCGGGTAACTGCCCGAGCGGCTCCGGCTTTGCCTTTCCAACGTACGTCAGCCAACCCCGTGTTCCCCGACCTGGCGCCCAATAACGCACGATCGGCGGGGCACTTCGCTAAGGGCTTACTCCCCTCCGTACACATGCGGCGCAAGAGTCCCGATGAACGGCAGGTTGCGATAGCGCTCGGCGTAATCGAGCCCGAACCCGATGACGAACTCGTTGGGGATGTCGAAACCGACGTATCGGACGTCCATCTCGACCTTCACCGCGTCCGGCTTCCGGAGCAACGTGCAGATCTCCACGGACGCCGGGCTGCGCGACCTCAGGTTGTTCAACAGCCACGAAAGGGTGAGGCCCGAGTCGATGATGTCCTCGACCACGAGCACGTGCCGGCCGGCGATGTCGGTGTCGAGGTCCTTCAGCACCCGCACGACGCCCGACGACTTGGTCCCCGCGCCGTACGACGACACGGCCATCCAGTCCATCTGAACGGGCACGTGCAGCGCGCGGGCGAGGTCGGCCATGACCATCACCGCGCCCTTCAGCACACCGACGATCAGCAGTTCCGTGCCGGCGTAGTCGGCGTCGATGCGGCCGGCCAGCTCCTTTATCTTCGCCTGCAGCTCCTGCTCCGAGATGAGGACGCGGGAGAGGTCCTTGCCCATGTCTGCTGCATCCACCTGGGGTTTTCCTTACGCGAGCGAGACGTTGTCCACAGCGAAGACAAGGGTGCCACAGCGCCTGACCACAACCACCCCCCCGGGTAGGTCCACCCCCTTCTGCCCGTGCCAGCCGGTCACCAGCCGGTCGACCGCCTCGATGTGCACCGCCGCGAGCGCGGAGGCGTGCGCCCCCGCCTCGACGGCGGCGCGCCTGATCACCCGCCGCCGCACCGCCGCCGGCACGTCCGCGAGATCGGGCACCCGCAGCTCCCCCGCCGGACCCCGCGACCGCGCGTGGACCTCCGCGGCCCACCCGTCCAGGGCGTCCGCGTCGTCCCGGCACAGCCGCGCCGTACGGGCGAGCGCCTCCGCGATCCCGGGTCCCAGCGCGTCCTCCAGCACCGGCAGGACGTCATGCCGCACCCGGACCCTGCGGTAGACGCGGTCGTCGTTGTGCGGGTCGTCCCACGGCCGCAGGCCGAGGGCGGCGCAGGCCTGCCGGGTGCGCTCCCGGCCGAGCCACAGCAGCGGCCGCCGGTAGATCCCGGAGACCTCCGCCATGCCGGACAGGGACCGGGAGCCGCTGCCCCGGGCCAGCCGCAGCAGCACGGTCTCCGCCTGGTCGTCGAGGGTGTGGCCGAGCAGGACCGCGGCGGCGCCCAGCCGGTCGGCCGCGGCCGACAGCGCGGCGTAACGCGCGTCCCGCGCGGCCGCCTCTGGGCCGCCGGCCGTCCCCACCGTGACGGTCAGCGCCTCGGCCGGGCCGAGGCCGAGCGCCGGCGCGAGCCGTACGACGTCGCGGGCCCGCCCGGCCGAGCCCTCCTGCAGGCGGTGGTCGACCGTCAGCAGCCCGGCGCGCAGGCCGAGGCGCGGGGCCGCGAACCCGGTGGCCGCGGCCAGCGCCAGCGAGTCGGCGCCGCCGCTGCAGGCCACCAGGACCAGCGGCCCCGGCCCCGCGTCCGGTTGCGCGCGCGCGGCGAGGTCCGCGAGCGACAGCCGTACGGCACGGCGGACGTCGGCGACGGCGGGATGCGGGCCCATGCGCCCATTCTCGCGGTGTCCCGCGCGAGCGCGGGTCAGGAGGAGGTGGCGAGGACCCGGGACATCCAGGCGTGGGGGTCGGCGATCTCGTCGCGGTCGGGCAGCGTCTCCGGCGAGGTCCAGACCTTGTTGAACCCGTCCATCCCGGCCTCGTCCACCACCGTGCGGACGAAGCGGGAGCCCTCGGCGTACTGCTTCATCTTCAGCTCGATGCCGAGCAGCCGGCGGACCAGCTGGTCGACGCGGGAGCCGCCCTCGCGGCGGCGCTGGAACTTGGCGCGGATCTCGGCGACCGACGGCACCACGCTGGGCCCGACCGCGTCCATCACGTAGTCGCCGTGCCCCTCGACCAGCGTCATCACGGCCGTGACCCGGTCGAGCACGGCCTTCTGCTCGGGCGTCTGGATGGCCTCGATGAGATTGCCCTCGCCGCCCTTGAAGGCGTCCGCCACCGCGTCGGAGGCGGCGCGCAGGCGCTCCAGCAGCGTCGCGAGGTCCATCTCGGAGGCGAGGAGGAACTCGGTCATCTGGCCGCGCACGTACTCCCGCAGCCAGGGCACGCCGGTGAACTGCACCCGGTGGGTCTCCTCGTGCAGGCACACCCAGAGGCGGAAGTCGCGCGGGTCGACGCCGAGCTCGCGCTCGGCGTGCACGATGTTCGGCGCGACCAGCGTCAGCCGGCCGGTCGGCGCGACGCCGGACGGGTCCGGCGGGAGGAACAGCTCGTACTGCCCGAGCACCCGGGAGGCGAGGAAGGCCAGCACCGCGCCCACCTCAAGACCCGTGATGCGCGAGCCGACGGCGCCGACGATCGCCGGCACGTTGGACATCTTCTGCGTCAGCGGCTCCAGCACGACCCGGAAACCGTCGACGTTGGCGCGGATCCAGCCGGGGCGGTCCACCACCGTCGCCGCCTCCGGCGGGGCCGAGTCGATGCGGGTGAACTCCCGCACGTGCCCCTCGGCGTCCCGCGACAGCCGCCGGAGTTCGAGGACGGCCTGCCTGGCCTCCTCGCGGCTCACCTGCGGGCCCGGTCGCACGAGGCGCACTCCGGTCGTGACGGCCAGATCCCAGTCGATCACCTGCATACTCACCACCGTACGTTCTCCGCCTGCCCGCCGCGCGGGCAGCCGAGCGGGATCCGACACCTCAGCTCTGGGAGACGATCGTGGCCATCTTGTCGAGCGCCGCTATGGCCTGCGTCGGGTCGGCCACCTGATCGGCCATGAACGCGAAGGTCAGCAGCCGGCCCTCGGATGTGTACGCGATCCCCGCCAGGGTGTTCACGCCGTTCAAAGTGCCCGTCTTCGCGCGGACCAATCCGGCGCCGGCCGCCGAGCCGGACCTGCCGTACCGGTTGTGCAGGGTCCCGGTGAAGCCGGCGACCGGCAGCCCGCTGATCAGCGAGTGCAGGCCGGGGTGCGCCGGGGACGCCGCCAGCGCCAGGATCCGGGCGAGGCCGCCGGGCGTGATCCGGTTCCTGGTGGAAAGGCCGCTGCCGTCGTGGACCTCCACGCCCTCGGCCACGCCGAGACGGGTGAGCACGCGGCGGACCGTCGCGGCCACGCCCTCGAACGTGTGCGGCTGGCCCTCCTTCACGGCGGCCTGGCGGGCGAGCGCCTCGGCGAGGTCGTTGTCGCTGTGCGTGAGCATCCGCTCCACCAGCGCGTAGACCGGCCCCGACTCCACCCGGGCCAGCTCCTGGGCGGCGGCCGGGGCCCGGCCCGGGCCGACGTCCCTGCCCACCTTGACGCCGTTCTTCCTGAGCAGCGCGGCGAACGCGCCGGCGGCGGTTCGCGCCGGGTCGGGCACCCGCGCGCCGTTCGCCGCCCGGCCCTCGTCGATCATGAGCGCGGACACCGGTGCGACGCTGCCCTCGGGGATGTACGTCGGCTTCCAGCCCGGCGCCGTACGCGGCCCGCCGAACAGGGACGCGTCGTACGACAGGTCGGCCGAGGTCACGCCGGCCGCCTTCAACGCCTTGGCCGTACGGGAGGCGAGCTGGTCGAGCGACGCCGGCCTCGGGTAGGCGTCCTTCCGCTCCGCGGCGCTCGTCCCCGGGCCGGCCAGGGTGGGGTCGCCCCCGCCGACCAGGACGATCGAGCCCGGGGCGGTCCCCTTGACCACCCGGGTCGCCAGGCGGGCGTCGGGGCCCACCGAGGCCAGCACGGTCACCGCGGTGACGACCTTCGTGGTGGAGGCGGGGGTGATGGGAGTGCCCGAGCGGCCGTCGAACACGGTGGCGCCGGTCGTCACGTCGAGGACGATGCCGGCCACGCTGCCGCCCAGGGCGGGGTCACCCATCGCAGCGGCGAGCCGGGTGGTCAAAGTACCCTTGGCGGGGAGAGCCCCATCCCCCACCGCGGCCAGAACCGGACCCGCGGTCACCAGGGGGATCGGGTTCGGCTTCGGGGACGCGACCGGAGCCGGGGTCCTGTCGGCGTCATGGGCGATCAGATAGCTGCCCGCGAGGACGACGAAGATCTGCAGCAGGGCGAGGGTGGACACCACCACCCAGCGCTCACGTCGCACCACGTCACCCTCACTTCGCGCCGACCTTGAACACGCTTACGAGACATTAACGCCAGCCCGGGAGACCGGGGACTCATGCGGAGGAACGAGTGGAGTTCGACGTTGTCGTTGAGATTCCCAAGGGACAACGGAACAAGTACGAGGTGGACCACAAGACCGGCCGCATTCGCCTGGACCGCATGCTCTTCACGTCGACCCAGTACCCCGCTGACTACGGGTTCATCGAGGACACGCTGGGCGAGGACGGAGACCCGCTCGACGCGCTGGTGCTGCTCCAGGAGCCGACCTTCCCCGGCTGCCTCATCAAGTGCCGGGCGGTCGGGATGTTCCGGATGACCGACGAGAAGGGCGGCGACGACAAGGTGCTGTGCGTCCCGGCCACCGATCCGCGGATGGAGCACATCCGCGACATCCACCACGTCGCCGAGTTCGACCGGCTGGAGATCCAGCACTTCTTCGAGGTCTACAAGGACCTCGAACCCGGCAAGTCGGTCGAGGGCGCCAACTGGGTCGGACGCACCGAGGCCGAGGCCGAGATCGTCGCCAGCATCAAGCGGTACGAGGAGATCGACCACCAGGGCGAGGACCACTGAGCCGGTGCCGCGGGGGGCGCTAGGCGGGCCGGGTGGCGCCGACGAGATCATGGCGCCAGATGGGTGAGATGCGGACCACGTCCCCCGTCTGGGGGGCGTGGACCATCAGGCCGCGCCCGATGTAGAGGCCCACGTGGTGGATGGTGCCGGGGCTGCGGCTCAGCCTGCCGTAGAACAGCAGGTCGCCGCTGCGCAGTTCCCTGAGCGGGACGTGCCGTCCCGAGGTCCACTGGGTGCCGGTCCAGTGGTCGAGTGAGACCCCCGCCCGCTGCCAGGCCCGCATGGTCAGTCCCGAGCAGTCGAACCCCGACGGGCCGGCCGCGGCCCACACGTACGGTTTGCCGATCTGTTTGAGCGCCCATTGGGCGGCCTCCCCGCCCCGGCCGGACGGCAGCCGGGCCGCCCAGCCCGGGATCGCCATGCCGCTCCGCGCGGGGGGAGCCTGGCGCCGGGATCTCTGCCTGGCCGCGCTCCTCGCCTGTCTCAGCTCGTCGACGCGGGCGCGGGCGGCGTCCAGGCGTTCGGAGATCTCCTCTTTCTCCCGCTCGATCAGCCGGGTCTGTTCGAGCTGGTCCGCGACGGCCCGCTGCGCCGCGTCCCTCGCCTGCCGGACCTGGTCGGCGGTGCGGGACTGCTCGGCGTACGCGCGGGCCGCCTGTTCTCGGAGGATCTCGTAGATCTTCCGCGCGTCGTCCATCTCCGCGAGCGTCGCGTTCTGTTCGTCGCCGAGTTGCGTCAGGACGCTGGCTCTTCGCAGGAACCCGTCCGCGTCGTCCCAGCCGCCGAGCACGGCCGCGGCGGACGGCGCCAGCCGCAGCCGGCCGTACCCCTGGGCCACCCGGGTCATCACCACGCTCCGCAACCGGTCGAACTCGCCGGCCGCCTCGCCGACCCGCCGCTCCGACTGCTCGTAGGCGGCGCGCGCCTGCTCCAGGCGTACGAGCTCTCCGTTGTAGGCCTCGACCAGCCGCTCGGCGTCGGCGTCCAGCGCGTCCCGGCGGGCCTGGGCGGTGGCGAGATCGGCCGACGCTCTGCCCAGCTCCCGCGCCCGCTCCTGCACCTGCTGCCGCGCCCTGGCGACGTCCTTCGACGACGGCTTCGGATCGGCTCCCGCCGGGGCCCCCAATGTGAGGACCAGACTTGACCCGAGCCCGGCGACCAGCCCCGATGCCCTGAGGAGTGGCATTCCTTCCCCTTCCCTGCTCCACTCCCCTCAGTTCCCAGTGACTACTCTCCGTACACATCTAAGGTACGCCCAGTAATTGGCCTATGTGATAGGTCGTCCTTTTTGCCGGAGGAAGAGGGGGCCGGGTGCGGGCTCGGAAGCCGGCGGGCAGTCCCCTCCTCCAGGCCGGCGGCCCGGCGTGCGCGGATAGTGGAAACGTCCTTCGTGATGATGCTGGTGCTCACGGTGGGGCGGGCGGCGTCCCGGCCAGTGCGCCGGCGGCGGCCCGCCCCTCGGTGGGCCGCCCGTGGGCGGATCGGTGGGGTCGTCGCCGGAGCCGCCGGGGTCGTCCGAGCCGCCCGGGCCGCCGGAACCCGGACCACCGGAACCCGGACCGCCCGAGCCGGGGTCGTCGCCGGACCCGGGGTCCGGCGGCGTGGCCGTCTCGCCGGGCGGCGACGGCGCGGAGCCGGAGGGCCTGGTCGTGGGTGGGGTCCTGGGCGGGGTCGTGGGCGGCGCCGCCGGGCTGCGCGTCGGCTCGTGGTGACGCGGAGGCCGGACGGTGGCCGGAGGCACGGGAGCGGGCAGGGGCGCCGGCCGGGGCAGGACGACCGGATCGGCCCGCCGTACGGAGCCACCGGGCTCGGCCGTGTCCCCCGAGTCCGAAGGCTCGGGTGAGCGGCCGTCCCCGCCGTCCGAAGATCCAGGGGAGGCCGTGTCCCCGGCGTCCCCGGCCGGGCCGGAACCGGTCGCGGCCGGGGCCTCGGCCGCCGGGGGCCGGTGGCCGACGAACGAGTCGGCGGCCCGCTCACGCAGGTCACCGGCGAACTGGGCGAACACGAGCGCGATCGTCGCCACCGCCGCCACCGCCGCCACCGCGCCGGCCAAGGCCTGGGCGAGCCGCCCCTCGCGCCGCGCCCCCGCCCTGGGGAAGCCCGCCGCGCTCAGCCCGCCGACGCGTTTGGCGACGTACCGCCGGTAGGGCACGAGCTCGGGATCGATGAAGCTGCTGAGCACCCGCACCCGCAGCGTCTCGGGCAGGGCGACCCGGGGCAGCAGGGAGAACACCTTGGCCGGGGAGACCTGCCGGACGCGGTGCCGCGCGCAGGTCTCGCAACGGGCGATGTGACGGGTGAGCTGTCCGCGCGTCTGCGGGGTGAGCTCACCGGAGAGGCCCTGGAGGATCGCCGCCGCCCGCGCACAGTCGTGCGAGGCTCGCCGGGCGAGGATCTCGGCCGTCACCGTCTCACGCAGACGTTCGGTGGCGGCGTCGAGGAGGGCCCGGGCGTACCGGTCGCCGGTCCCGAGCACGGCGGCCAGGTCGCCGGTGTCCATGTCGTGCCGGGCGACCAGTTCGAGCACCTCGCGGTCCTCCGCGGACAGCGCGGCCACGGCGCCGCCGGCGGCCAGGCGCAGGTCGGTGTCGCCCTCGCCGTCCCCGGCGCGGGGGAAGGGCGCGGTCGGCACAGGGGTGGTCCCCGGCTCCTGGCCGCCCTCCTCCCCGGGGGTGCGGCGGCGCACGCACTCACCCCTGGCCAGGGCGTACAACCAGGGGCGCAGCATGCCCGGATCGGCGAGCGACCCGACGAGGGCCTCCGCGGCGATCAGCGTGTCGCGCAGGGCGACCTGGGCGGCGTCGGGCCCGGCCAGCAGCACCCTGCAGTATCGGTAGAGCCCTTCGGCGTAGGTGTCGTAGAGAGCGGACAGCGCCCCCGGATCCCGGGCACGCAACGCCTCCACCAGGACGCCATCATTCATATACGGAGAGTAAATGCTTGGTAACTACCCGCTCCACCCATTCGGCCGAAGTCGTTTCCTCCGTCCATCCGTCTGACGGACGAACATCCTTCTCATCACCATTTGTGCTCATCGGCCCGCGCAGCGGCGCCGGCGGGAGACGATGCGTGGGTGAACGGGCGCAGATCGTGGTGGCCGATCCTGTTTGCTGTGGCAGTGGTCGCCGCACTCGCCGCCGCGATGATCATGGTAGGGCGTGTCCTCGACCCCGACGACAAGGTCAACCGGGCCGATCTCGTGTCCCTCGTCGTGGCCGCGCTGGCACTCACGGCGCCGGTGGTCCTGTGGGCCAGACGTAAGGCCACTCCCGCGCCACCCGCGGGTGAGGAGACCATCACCGCCGCGAAGACGACCTTGACCAACCTGGTCGCCGAGCAGTGGCGCACCGAGGCGACGATCCAATCGCTGGGCGATCCCGAACCGATCCCCGTCTCCTGGCACCTGACCGACGACCCGGGCCTGATGGACCACCCCCGCCTGATCGGCCACCAGCCGCTGACCTTCACCGCCACCGCCGACCGGATCCCGCGGCTCGCCGAGAACTTCCGGGCGTTACGCCGCCGCAGGCTGGTCATCACCGGCGGCCCGGGCAGCGGCAAGACCACACTGGCGGTGCAGCTGCTGCTGCAGCTGGCCGACGATCGCCGCCCCGAAGAACCGGTCCCGGTCCTGTCCACCATCGCGGGCTGGGACACCACCGCGCACCCGCGGCTGCACGACTGGCTGGCCGCCCGGCTGGTCCAGGACTACCCGGCCCTGACCGCCTTCGGGCCCGACGCGGCCAGGACGCTGGTCGACCGCGGCCATATCCTGCCCATCCTGGACGGCCTGGACGAACTGCCCGGCGACGCCCGCGCCGCGGCGATCACCGCGCTCAACGGCTCCCTCGCCGACCGCGACCAGTTCGTCCTCACCAGCCGGACCGGCGAACTGGCCGCCGCCCTGGAGCAGGCCGGGGACGTGCTGACCGCCGCCGCGGTCATCGCCCCCAGTCCCCTCACCCCGCAGGCCGCCGCCGGCTACGTGCGCACCTGCCTGCCGCCACGCCCCCGCCACGACTGGGCACCCATCCTGGAGGCGCTGGAGAACGCCGACCGGCCGGGCCTGGCCGAGGTGGCCTCCACCACGCTCGGGCTGTGGCTGATCCGCACCGTCTACATCACCCCCGCCACCGACCCCGCCCCGCTGGTCGGCCCCCTCGCCGACGACCCCGGCAGGCTGCGCGCTCACCTGCTCGACCATCTGATCCCGGCCGTCATCCGCGCCCGGCCCCCCACCCGCAACCCCGCCGAGCACTTCCGCCCCCGCCACGCCTGGGACCCCGGCCAGGCCCGCCACTACCTGGCCTACCTCGCCCGCCAACTGACCGCGCACGGCACCCGCGACCTCGCCTGGTGGCACCTGGCCGACCTCACCACCACCCCCGCCCAGCAACGACGTACCGCCGGCGTGGTCGGGCTCGTGGCGGGGCTCATGGCCGGGTTCGCGGGCGTGCTCATCGGCGCGCGCTCGTTCGGGCTCGTGATCGGGTTCATAGCCGGGCTCGTGACCTGGCTTTCTGTCCAGCAGTGGTTCACCGAGACACCTGGCCATGCCGATCTGCGACTCCCTGGACGAACGTCGAGCCTCATCAGACACGTCAGGAGAAAGTTCGTGGTTGAGCTCGTGTACGGGCTCCTGGTCGGGATCTTTGGCGTGCTCATCGGCTGGCTCGTGGTCGAGTTCCTGGGCGTGCTCGTGCTCGGGGTCGTGTTCGGGCTCTTCGGGGTGCTCGTGTTCGGGCTCCTCGACTGGGCGGAACAACCCACGTCGACAAGCATGGCGATCACGCCCCAGTCGATGTGGAACGCCGACAGAACCCTCACCCTTCTACGAACGACAACGTTCGGGCTCGTGAGCGGGCTTGGGGTCGGATTCGGGCTCGGGCTTCTCGGGAGCGCGTTCGGGAGCGCGTTCGGGAGCGGGCTCACGATCGGGCTCATGGGCGGGCTCGTGGAGGGAAAACATCATGCGTGGTTGGGCGCCGGAATCATCATCCGACGTCTGGCCCGGGCGGGACATGTCCCCCGCAGGCTGATGGCGTTCCTCGACGACGCCCACCGCCTGGGGCTGCTGCGCACGGTCGGGCCTGTCTACCAGTTCCGCCACGCCGACCTGCACGACCATCTCGCCGCCCTGCACACCGAAGCGCCCGAATCCGGGCGATAGGAGGGGTCAGGCCGGTTCGCGTACGGTCATGCCGGCGGCGGCGCATCCCCGGGTGAGCGCGTCGAGGCCGAACGCGTCGACGGGGCCGAGGGCGCCGGTGCCGCGCACGCCCTCCGCGAGCGCCGTGGTCGCGGCCCAGGCGAGCATGCCGGCCGTGAACTCGTACGGGTCCCCGCCCGACAGATGGACGGCCGACAGGCGGCGCCCCCGCGCGTCGTAGGCCTCCGCGACGATCCTGGACGACACACCCGCCGCCGGGGCGGGCGTCCCGGTGCCCGTACGGAGCACCCGGTCGGCCAGCGCCTCGGTGACCCGCCTGGCGCCGGGCAGGGCGGCGATCACCGGGGTCGCCCGGGCCAGCACGCCCGCGGCCTTGGTCAGCCCGCCCAGCCAGCCGAGGTAGACGTTGACCTCCCGCAGTCCCGCGTGCACTGGCGGCAGCGTGAAGTGCTCGGTGGCGCCGATGGACAGGCCGTGCCGCGGCCGGCCGTCCACCAGGAAGCGCCGGGTGCGGCCGTGCTCGGGGACGATGCGGCCCTCGCGGAAGCCATACATCGGCTCCAGGAGCATCCCCAGCATCGAGGCGCGGGTCCCGGCGCTCGCGCGGCGCGCCATGTCGCCGCCCACGAAGTAGCCGACGTCGACGCGGACGGCGTCCGCGCCGGCCTTCCGGAGGGCCAGGGCCGCGGCGAGGTTGCCGGGCACGTAGTCGTAGCCGAAGGCGGTGATCAGGGCCGCGCCCCGGGCCGCCGCGGCGGGGCCGTACCGCTGGAAGATCCGCTTGATGAACGTGGGCTCGCCCGTGCTGTCGAGGTAGACGGCACCCGCCTCGGTCGCGGCGGCCACCGCGGCCTCACCCCAGCGGGCGAACGGCCCGACGGTCGAGATCAGCACGTCGCCCGGCGCCACGAGGGCCCGTACGGACTCCGGGCGGCCGACGTCGGCCACCGCGATCGGCACGTCACCGCCCAGTGAGCCGGCGAGCGAGCCGGCGAGGGCGGTCAGCCGCGCCTGGTCCCGGCCCGCCAGCAGCGGCCGGGCCCCGCGCCGGGCGAGCGCCTCGGCGGTCAGTCCGCCGGTGAAACCGGTGGCTCCGAAGAGCACGATCCTGGCCATTCCGCTACGGTAACCCGCCCCTCCTGCCGCTATCGGCGGTGGGCCGCTCACTGGCGCCGATCGTTGTACGGCGGATAGCCGCGGTCCTTGGTGAACGGCGCGGTGGTCGGCGGGATCGTGTGCAGCGGAACCGCCCCGGCCCGCGCCAGATCCTCGTACGCCCGGGCGGTGGAGCCCCAGGTCGTGGCGTACACATCGGTCGCGCCGACGGCCCCGCGGACGCCGTCGACCGTGATGACGAACCTCCGCTTCGTGCCCGGCCGCACGTCGTCCACGTACGACGTGCGGCCGGCGACCAGCCGGCCCGCGTCGTCGCGCAGCAGGGCCGTCACGGCGAGGGCGCCCGCGGTCCTGCGGAACGGGTCGAGCACGTAGCCGGTGACGAGGTAGGAGCCGTCCGGCTGCTTCTCGGTGAGCACGTCGGAGATCGGGAACCTGAGGAACGCCGACGGAGGCCGCGACGCCGCCCGCCACGAGGCGGGCCGGTAGTCGATCTTCACGCGGACCGGCTGCCCGCCGGCCGTCACCTGGCCGCCGAACGCCAGCGGGCGGCCCGGAGGCGCCGCGTCCAGCGGCTGCTCTAGGTGGACGACCTCCTTGCCCGCCGCGTCGACGGCCGTGACCACCGCGACGGCGTTCTCCCCGAAGTGCCCGCGGTTGGGGTTGCTCAGCACCCCCGCCCAGGTCACCGCGTACCCGGCCCCGGAGCGTACGACGGAGGACACCTGCTCCTTGAGGGCCAGCGGCAGCGGGCCCTCCTGCTTGTGCTTGCTCGCGCACGACGCCGTCGCCAGTACGGCGAGGGCGAGGGCGGCGGTTATGCGGCAACGTCGCGTCACTCAGCCGTCATAACCGCTGAAAGGGACGTCCCCTCCCGGACACGCGCGCCCCCGCCGGTATCTTTACCGGCCGCTCAACGCGAGCGGACCACCCGCGTCTCGTCCCACACCGGCTCGGGGGACTCGTACACCCGCCCGTCGGAGCCGAAGACCAGGTAGCGGTCGAAGTCGGCGGCGAACCAGCGGTCGTGGGTGACCGCGAGCACGGTGCCGTCGAAGGCGTCCAGGCCCTGCTGCAGGGCCTCGGCGCTGGCCAGGTCGAGGTTGTCGGTGGGCTCGTCGAGCAGCAGCAGCGTGGCGCCCGACAGTTCGAGCAGCAGGATCTGCAGCCGCGCCTGCTGGCCGCCCGAGAGCGTCTCGAACCTCTGCTCGGCGATCCGCCCGGCCAGCTCGTAGCGGGCCAGCGCCTTCATCGCCTCGTTCTTCAGCCGGGCGTGCTCGGTCATGACGATCTCGCAGGGCGTACGGCCGAGCAGTTCGGGGCGGGCGTGGGTCTGCGCGAAGTGGCCGGGCACGACCCGCGCGCCGAGTCTGACCACCCCGGCGTGGCGGACCTCCTCGCCCGCCAGCAGCCGCAGGAAGTGGGACTTGCCCGAGCCGTTCGAGCCGAGCACGGCCACCCGCTCGCCGTACCAGACCTCCAGGTCGAACGGCTTCATCAGGCCGGTCAGCTCCAGGCCCTCGGAGATCACCGCCCGTTTGCCCGTACGGCCGCCGCGCAGGCGCATGCTGATGAGCTGGTCCTTGGGCGCGAGCTCCGGCGGCCCGGCCTCCTCGAACCGGCGCAGCCGGGTCTGCGCCGCGTGGTAGGCGGAGGCCATGCCGTCGTTGTAGGTGGCCTTCTGCTTGAGCATGACCACCAGGCGCCTGAGCTTGGCGTGCTCCTCGTCCCAGCGCCGGCGCAGCTCGTCGAGCCGCTCGCTCCGCTCCCTGCGGGCCTGCGCGTACGTCCCGAAGCCGCCGCCGTGGATCCAGACGTTGCCCGACTCGACCGTGACGATCCGGTCGGCGGCGTTGGCGAGAAGCTGGCGGTCGTGGGAGACAAGCAGCACGGTCTTGGGCGTCTCGCGCAGCGCCGTCTCCAGCCACACCTTGCCCGGCACGTCGAGGTAGTTGTCGGGCTCGTCGAGCAGCAGCACCTGGTCGGGGCCGCGCAGCAGCGCCTCCAGGACCAGCCGTTTCTGCTCGCCGCCGGACAGCGTGCCCACCTCGCGGTACTTCACCCGGTCGTACGGCGCGCCGAGCGCGGCCATCGCGCAGGCGTCCCACAGGACCTCGATGTCGTAGCCCCCGGCGTCGCCGTAGTCGGTGATCGCCTGGGCGTACCGCAACTGGGTCTTCTCGTCGTCCCGCTCCATCATGACGAGCTCGGCGGCGTGCAGCCGCTCCGCCGCCGTCCTGACGCGTTCCGGCGCGACGCTCAGCAGCAGGT
Organism: Microbispora sp. H10949; assembly: GCF_014161435.1. Lineage (NCBI taxonomy): Bacteria > Bacillati > Actinomycetota > Actinomycetes > Streptosporangiales > Streptosporangiaceae > Microbispora > Microbispora sp. H10949. The sequence continues at coordinate 200,663 of NZ_JABBWZ010000009.1, forward strand.
CCTGGACCGTGCTGCCGTCCCGGATGTTGCCGACGAACTGCCGCATCACCCCGAGGCCGCCCGAATGGGCGACCGTGCCCTCGACCGGCTGGAGGTCCCCCGCGATCATCCGGAGCAGGGTGGTCTTGCCCGCGCCGTTCGGACCCACGAGGGCGGCCTTGACGCCCTCCCCGACCCGGAACGAGACGTCGTTCAGGAGCATCCTCCCGTCCGGGAGGACATGGGTCAGATGCCCGATCTCAACATGTCCCACCGTGGATCTCCTGCCGGGATGTGCTCGCGCGCTTCCCGCGCAGGCTACCTATCCTTTTACACCCGCGGCATCCCGTTTTCCGCCTCCCAGCCGAGACCTCGCTGGGGGTTCGGCTCGGGCCGTACGGGAAGCACGGGACGGAGGGAGGCGGGCGACGGCGCGGAGGCCTCGCTCCGGTCGGGGCGCATTCTTTTCCTCGACCGCGAAACGTCTTGACTCGACGGCGCATCACTCGGAAATAGCCTGACATTTCACGGGATTGCCACGTCGAAGGGGCGGATATGTCACCGCGCACCGATCCCATCCTCGACTGCCCGATCGACCAGGTCCCGGACAGCCGGGAGTTCGTCGAGGCCGCCATGCGCTGGCATTTCAGCCCCGAGACCGGCTCGCCGTTCTGGCTGGAACGGGCGAGGACGCTCGGCTTCGACCCGCGCGCGGACGTGCACTCCTTCGAGGACCTGCGGCGCTTCCCCAACGTGACCAACGAACTGCGCGAGGTCCGGGTGGAGGACCTCATCCCGAGGGGGTACGGCCCGGACGCGGCGGTGGCCGGCGTGTTCGAGAGCGGCGGCACCACCGGTCCGCCCAAGCGGGTGGTGGTCCTCCGCGACTGGCTGGACCGGCTGATGCACCGGCTCGAACAGGACCTGGAGGCGAAGGGCTACCCCGAGAACGGCAACTGGCTGTCGTTCGGCCCGACCGGGCCGCACATCTTCGGAGAGCTGGTTCGCCGGCAGGCCGAGCGGCGCGGCGGCATCCGGCTCACCGTCGACATGGACCCGCGCTGGGTGAAGAGGAGCATCGCCGAGGGCCGCGCCGAGGAGGCGGAACGCTACGCCGAGCATCTGATCGACCAGAGCGCCCACCTCCTCCGGACCCAGGACGTGCGGGTCATGGTGACCACCCCTCCGCTGTTGACCCGGCTGGCCCGCAGGGACGCGCTCGTCGGCCTGGTCAACGAGAAGGTCTCCGTGATCGGCTGGAGCGGCGCGCACATGGACCCCGACACCCACTACCTGCTCCGTGCGGAGGTCTTCCCGGGCGTGCGGCTGTACGGCATGTACGGCAGCACGATGATCCTGGGCGGGCTGCCCGAGCGCGTCGTGCCGCCGGAGCAGGACGTGGTCGTCTTCGACGGCCTCTCACCGTACATCGCCTTCCAGGTGGTCGACCCGCGGACCGGGGAGAGCGTGCGGATCGGCGACCGCGGCCAGGTCGTGATGCACCACGTGAGCAAGAGCTTCCTGCTGCCCAACAACCTGGAGCGCGACCTGGCCACCCGCGTGGCCGCGCCGCCGGGACAGACGGGCGACTCCGTGGCCGACGTCGGGCCGCTCCCCACGTTCGAGGACGAGCCGGTCATCGAGGGGGTGTACTGATGGACGAGCCCATCCAGCTCGACGCCCTCGGCGCGGGCGGGCCGTACCGCAGCCGCAGCCGGCTGCCCATCCGCGAGCTGGGCGGGCGGCCGGTCGCCGAGCTGAGCCTGGTGCCGCGGCTCTACGTGCAGCGGACGATGGCGGCCCTGCACCGGGCGCGCACCATGCCGGCCGACGAGCGTGTGTCGGCCCTCACCCGCGCGGGACGGCTGTTCGAGACGGGCGTCGTCGGCGGCCTCGGCGCCGAGGAGTACCGGCACATCGTCAGCCGCGTGTCGGGGATGCCGATCACCGTGGTCCGCTCGGCGGCGTCCGGCATCGCGCACCGGGCGGGCGAGGCGTACCGCACGACCCGGTACGCCCGGCCCGAGGGCGCGGTGGACGACTGGCGTGACCCGCTCACCCGCAGTGGGCAGGCGGTCTGGACCCGGCGCGGGGACGTCTTCGCGGTGCACGCGGCGGGCAACCATCCGGGTGTGCACACGCTGTGGCTGGAGGCCCTGGCGATGGGCTACCGGGTCGCGGTGCGCCCCTCCCGGCGCGAGCCGTTCACCCCGCACCGCCTGATCACCGCGCTGCGCGAGTCGGGATTCGGCGAGGACCAGGTGGCGCTCCTGCCGACCGACTACAGCGTGGCCGACGACGTCATCAGGGACGCGGACCTCGCGATGGTGTACGGCGGCGAGGAGGTCGTGAGCAAGTACGGCGACGACGTGCGGGTGCTGCCGCAGGGCCCGGGGCGGTCGAAGATCCTGCTCACCGAGGACGACTGGGAGCGCCATCTCGGCACGATCGTCGAGTCGGTCAGCGCGTTCGGCGGGACGGCCTGCGTGAACACCACCGCCGTCTTCGTCCGGGGCGATCCCGCGCCCGTCGCCGCGGCCGTCGCGGAGCGGCTGGCCGCGATCCCGAGCCTGCCGCCGGAGGACGACGCCGCGGTGCTGCCCGTCCAGCCGGTCGCGGACGCGCGGGCGGTCGAGAAGTACCTGCTCGACCACGTGGACGGCGCGACGCCGCTGCTCGGCGGGGACGGGATCGTGCACGACCTCGGCGACGGCAGCGGGGTGCTGCGGCCGGCGGTCTTCCTGGTGGACCGGCCCGACGCGCCGCAGACGGGCATCGAGCTGTCGTTCCCGTGCGTGTGGTTCGCGCCCTGGAGCCCGGCCGACGGCGTCGGGCCGCTCAGGAACACGCTGGTGCTGACCGCCGTGACGCGGGACGACGACCTGGTCGACCGCCTGGTGGACGACCCGTCGATCAGGAACGTCTATCTGGGCGACGCCCCCACGTTCTGGATGCCGCAGTGGGTCCCGCACGACGCCTATCTCGGCGAGTTCCTCATGCGCACGAAGGGCGTCATCCGCGCTTAAAAATGTGGAAACCGCCCAGTAGATTCTTGGGCATGCACGGCAGATCCCGCTGGCTGCGCCGCCTCCTGTGGACGCTCGCCGTCGTCGTGACGCTCGGCCTGGCCGCCGTCGGCGGCGCCGGCTGGTACTACTCGGGCTTCGTGATCGACCCGGTGCACGAGGCCGGCTATCCGCTGGAGGTCACGGCCGTCCGCGGGGACGAGGTCACGATCAAGGGCGGCACCGACACGGCGTCCCCCGGCACGTACGGCCTGACCTGGGCGGACGGCAACGCGCTGCTGGGACCGGCGACCGCGGCCGGGGCCGGCGCGGTGACCAGGAAGGTCACCCGGGTCGTCCGCGGCGAACTGCGCCCAGGAGTGCGCGCCTACCTCGACCGATGGCTGTGGGGGCACGCGACCCCGGCCGCCACGGGCGTGCCGTACACGGACGTGACGATCCCCTCGCCGCTCGGCGGTTTCCCCGGCTGGCGCACCGAGGGCGTCTCGCGGACCTGGGTGATCGCGGTGCACGGACGGAACGGCGGCCCCGGGGAGGCGCTGCGTGTGCTGCCGGTTTTCCACAGCCTGGGGATGCCGGTGCTGGGCATCACCTACCGCAACGACGAGGGCGCCCCGGCGAGCCCGGACGGCAAGCTCCACCTCGGCGCCACCGAGTGGCGCGACGTGGCCGCGGCGATCGCCTACGCCCGGCGGCAGGGCGCGACCGGCATCGTGCTGTACGGCTGGTCGATGGGCGGCGGCATCGTGCCCATGACCGTGCGGAAGCTGCCCGGCGAGCCGATCAAGGCGATGATCCTCGACAGCCCGGTCGTCGACTGGCGGGCGCCCATCGCCCTCGGGGCCGAGCAGATGGGCGTCCCGGGCTTCCTCGTGCCGGTGGGCGAATGGGTGGTCGAACGGCGTACCGGCCTGTCGTTCGATGACCTGGACCACCTGCGCCACGCCCGCGAGTTCAAGGTCCCGGCCCTGGTCTTCGTGGACGACGACGACGCGACCGTGCCGCCCGGTCCCGCGCTGCGCTTCGCCGAGGCCCGGCCCGACATCGTCAGGCTCGTACGGACCGCCGGGGGCGGGCACACCGGATCGTGGAACGCCGACTCCGCCCGTTACGAGCGGGAACTCAAGGAGTTCGTCACGTCCCTGTGACGGCGGGGATCACGACGGTCATCGAGGTCTTGACCAGGGTGAAGCCCAGCCGCTCGTAGACGCGCCTGGCCGGGTTGCCCTCGGTCACGGCCAGGCCCAGCCGGTCCCATCCCGTGGCGCACGCCCTCTCGCGGACCGCTGCCAGCATCCGGGCGCCGAGGCCGGACGGCGTACGGCCGGGGTGCCGGAAGACCTCGGTCACCCAGGCCAGGTCGCCGAAGCGGTTGACCAGGACGCCTCCGGCCACCGTGCCGCCCTCGTCCACGGCCAGGACGCTGCAGGGCAGGAGCTCGCCGAGCATCTCCCCCGTCAGCAGCGGGACGAGCTCCTCGCGCAGCGCCGTGGCCTTGTCCTTGCTCCGGTGGTCCACATGGCCCGGAGGATAGGCCGCCCATATGGCCGGGAGCAGGTCCTCCGGCGCGCGGTCGCAGGAGACGAACCGGTAGCCCTCGGGAGCGGCGGAGTCGGCGGGTGGCGCCGTACGCAGGTCGCAGGTCATCTGGTGGGCGTGCCGCATCAGGCGGGCGCCGTGCGCGAGCAGTTCCCGGCCGAGATCGGGCGGCCCCGCCACGGCCCACCCGGGCAGCTTCTCCAGGATCGCGCTCACCGGGTCCGGGCCCAGCACCTCCACCTGGTCGGCGCACGGCAGGCCGTACCTCTCGCCCTCGGTGTAGCTGATCGCCGGGGAACCGCCGGGCCCGGCCAGAGTCACTCGTCGCACGAAGCAGAGGTTCGCGCGGCATCCCCTGGCAGGCAACCCTTTTTTCCCGGAGCACGCCCTCTTGCTCCGGGTCCTCCCGGAGAACGTCCGGGAAAAAGATGGCGCGGCCGGGAACAACGGGCCCGGGCACGTGGTTTGATGAAGCGTGGCCGGTGTGCAGGTGTCCCCGGGCCTCACCTAATTTGCCTTCGCGGACTACCGTTCGGCTGGAGCCGCGTTGTGCCTTTCGCCGAGAGGCGACCCGGCACCGGCACCACACGTGCGGGACCCCGGCAGGAGATCCTCCTGCCGGGGTCCTGGCGTGTTCGGGGAGCACCGGCGTGTTCCGGAAGTACCCGGGCATGTTCCGCGAGCACAGCGTGTTCCGGAAGCACGAGCGTGTTCCGGAAGCACCCGGCCCATGGGGCATCCCTTCCCCCTGCCGACCGCGTGGAATTGTCGGTGACGGATGTCACGATGCGTTCATGCCCGTACCGGATCGCGAGTCGATCTCCTCCTACTGGGACGCGGCGGCGGACACGTTCGACGACGAAGCCGACCACGGGCTTCGTGACCTCGGGATCCGCGCCGCCTGGGCGGGGCGGCTGCGCTCCTGGATGCCGCGGCCCCCGTCCGACGTCCTCGATCTGGGCTGCGGCACCGGCTCGCTGACACTGCTGCTGGCGGAGCAGGGACACCGGCCCGTCGGGCTGGACCTCTCACCGAGGATGGCCGAGACGGCCCGCCGCAAGCTCGCCTCGGCGGGCTTCGCGGTGACCGTCCTCGTCGGGGACGCGAGCGACCCTCCCGCCGCCGGCGCCTCCTTCGACGTGGTCCTGGCCCGGCACCTGGTGTGGACCCTGCCCGCGCCGGAACGCGCGCTGCGCACCTGGATGAGCCTGCTGCGCCCGCACGGCCGGCTGGTCCTGATCGAGGGCAACTGGCGGTCCTCCGACGACGGCCCGCCGTACGTCGCCGGAGCCCACGCGCTGCCGTGGCTCGGCGGAGTGAGCGCCGGACCGCTCCTGGACGTCCTCCGGCCGTACGCCGCGAGTGTGCGGGTGGAGCCGCTGACCGATCCCGTGCTGTGGGGCAAAACGATCCACGACGAGCGCTACGCCGTCATCGCCCGCCGCTGACAGGAAAGCGGGGAAAACTCGCAACACCGGAAACGTAATAGTGCCGGAAACGGCTGATCGCATCGGCGTGGACAGGGCAGGGCAAAACGCGGACCGGTCATCCCGCCGTTCAATGGCACGGATGCTCATCAGGTCATACGGAATTACGCCGTGAACGGCCCGGGAGGGGTCAATTCGCCTGGACGGGCTCCGGCGGGGGTGCCAAGGATTGAGATGCACCCGATCGCTGATCGGAGAGGAGTATCTCTATGCACGGCACTCGATTCTCATTACTGCTGGGTCCGGCAGTCCTTACCGCTGTATCGCTCTGGCCGGCCATCGCCTCGGCCTCCACCGTCCACCCGTCCGGCGCCCTGGCGGCCGCCGCGCTGAGCGCGCCGCGGGCCGAGGAGCCGGGCTACCTCGGCGAGGAATCAGAGGAGGCGGCGGAGCAGAGCGTACGCGCGTACGAAGAGAGCGGGTTCGGGCGGGAGAGCGAAAGCGCCCTGGAAAGCGGTTCGAGCGGTTCGAGCGAGGAGTCGGAAGAGGCCGAGGAGTCCGGGCAGTCCGAGGAGGCCGGGGAGTCGGCGAGCAACCTCGCCCTCCACTCCCGGTCCTCGCTGGGGGCGTCCTCACTGCGTGAGTCGTCCCTCAGGAGTCCGTCGCTCAGGAGTTCCTCGCTGCGCGAGGTCTCCTACAGCCGTCCGCTCAGCTACAGCCGGACGATCACCTATCAGCGGCCGGTCACCCAGATGCGTATGGTGACCGAGAGCCGCCCGGTCACCTACACGCGTCAGGTCACCTTCCAGCGGCCGGTGTCCGAGACGCACATGGTCACCCGGATGCGCCCGGTCACGGAAACGCGCCAGGTCAGCTTCCAGCGGCCGATCCAGCAGACGCGGTTCGTCACGGAGAGCCGCCCGGTCACGCAGTACGTGTCCTACCAGCGGCCTATCCAGCAGACGCGGTACGTCACCGAGAGCCGCCCGGTCACCCGGTACGTCAGCTACCAGCGGCCGGTGGTCCACTACGTCACCGAGCAGAAGGCGGTGACCGAGCAGCAGACCTACCAGCGGCCGATCAAGGAGACGCGGTACGTCACCGAGAGCCGCCCGGTGACCAGGCAGGTCAGCTTCCAGCGGCCGATCACCGAGACACGGTTCGTCACCGAGAGCCGTCCGGTCAGCTACACCCGGATGGTGCCGGAGACGCACCCGGTGACCAGCACGCACATGGTCAGCGAGAGCCGTCCGGTCAGCTACACGCGCATGGAGACCTTCCAGCGCCCGATCGCGGAGACGCACTACGTCACCGAGAGCCGGCAGATCGCCTACCAGCCGTCGCTCGGCTCCAGCTCGTCCAGCTCGTCCAGCGAGGAGTGCGAGTAGTGAGGTGAGAGTTGAACCCGGCGCGTCACCGGCCGGGTCGACGAAGGGCACGGGCCATGCCGCCCGTGCCCTTCCACACGTCCGTACGGGCTCAGGCCTCGCTGGCGTGGGCCGCCAGGATGCGCCAGCCGTACTCGTCGGTGTGCACCCACGTGCGCGTGTAGCGCAACCGGCCGCCGAACGGCACGCCCGCGAACTCGCCCTCCAGCGTGCCGAGGAAGCAGGTCACCCCGGTCGTCCCCGAGACGAGGACGGTGAGGTCCTCTTGGACGACCTTCTTCATGACCTGGGTGCGCGAGCGGTGGTTGTGCAGGTCCAGCTCCTTGGCCTCCGGGTACAGCCTCCCGTCGGGAGGCCCGGTGAAGACGAGCCGCTCGTCGAGCAGCCGGTCGAGTTCCTCAACGTCACCGTTGAGCTGGGCGTTCTGCAGCCGCCGCTCGGCCTCGTACAGCTCGTCCAGAGGAGTGCCTGCCATGTCGGTCCTCTCCGTCGTGGCGCGTCTTCGACGGCACAACGGTAGTCCCGGAGGCTTCCGGTTTCAGCGGATTACTTCCCGGTGTCCGGCTTGCTCCCGGGTGTGCAGTAGGGGCAGAACGGCTCGCGCTGCACGCAGACCTTTACCGCGTCGCTGTCGTTGGCCGGGTCGAGGTCGAGCTCCTTGCCGCCGACAGTGGCGGTGTTGATCGTCTCCCCGACCGCGGTGGCCTTCGCGCGGACGACCAGCGTGGCCGTCGCGCCGCTGACAAGCGTTCCCACGGTCCACGTTCCACCGGCGTACGTGCCGGTCGACCGCGTGGACGACAGGAAGGCGAGGTTGGCCGGCAGGACGTCCTTGACGGCGACGCCGGTGGCGTCGTTGGGCCCGGCGTTGGCGACCGTGACGCGGTAGATGACGGTCTCGCCCACGGTGACCTCGGTCTTGTCCGCGGACTTGACCACGCTCAGGTCGACGGCCGGGTTGACCTCGGTGACGGCGTCACCGCTGATGGAGGTGAGCGGCTCGGGCTCGGGGCCGAGCCGGTTCTCGTAGGCCACCGCGCCGCTGTTGACGACCTGCCTGCCCGCGACCGACCGGCCGACCTTGACCCGGAACTCCACGGTGGTGCCGTCCGGCAGCGTGGTGTCGTTGGCCAGCCGGCCCCCTGCCGTGCCCGTGGCGCCGTCTCCCAACCTGAACGAGACAGCACCGGTGGCGGCGTCGAACTCGGCCCGGTCGTCGCCGGCCTGGTCGGTCATGGCGCCGCTGCCCGGGCCGCCCACGACGCGGAGCGAGCCGGGGACGTAGGTGGTTCCGGCCGGGACCTTGACGGTGAGCCGGACGTTCTGCGCGACGTCGCCGCCCTTGTTGACGGCGGTCAGCCGGTAGGTGATCTCGGCGCCGACGTCCACCGGCCCCTGCGGGCTCGCGGACTTGGTGACGACGACGCACGGCGGGGTGCCGAAGAAGACGTCATCGAGGAAGTTGCCGACCGACGCGTTGCCTCCGGCGGCGGAAATGGAACGGAAGGCGAACCTGGTGGTCGTCTGCCCGGGGGGCACGGTGTAGCTGCCGTGGTAGGTGCCCCACTTCCCGGTGCCGTCGGACATGGTCCCCTGCTGGGCGGGGCCCGAGGGAGCGCCGATGTCCAGCGCCATCTGGTCGGTGCCGAGACGCCCGCGGTGGGACAGCCGCCAGTACAGCTTCTGGCCCGGGGTCGTCGGACGGTCCTGGTAGAGGGTCGAGACCTGGTTGGCGTTCAGCTCCGCGAACTGCGCGCCCTCGACCGCCGGAACGTTCATCCGGGGGCTCCAGATCTCGATCATGTGATCGGTGGCGGTCGTCCGCCAGCCCGGCACCGCGTTCGGGTTGTTCTGCGAGGCGTCGGAGAACGGAGCCCACGTCCCGGCGACGACGGGCTTCTCGAACCCGCCGTTGACCAGCGCCACCTGCTCGGGACACGACGCGGGGTTCGGCGCCGCGGCCCGCTGCGCCGCCGTGGCCCCGGCCTCGGCACGGGCGGCCGCGGCGTCGGCCGGGACCGCTCCGGACAGCGTCAGGGGGACCACAGCCGCCACCAGGGCGGCGACGGGGTAACACATCCTGTGGATGTGCCTCATCATGGGGATCCTCTCGTCGGCGGTAACTCACCAGGCCGTACGACCGGCGCTGGCACCGAGCGAGAGACTCACCCGGAGAGCGCGGGTGAGGTGGGCTGACACGTGCGGCCGTGCCAACAGTTGGCCGGATCTTGTTCTCTCCCGACTCTGTGCAGGCGAGATCTGGATCTTCCGGGTAATGATCAGGCGAAGCGTGCAGACGGTGGAGGTGGAGGTGGCTCAGCGGGCGGCGCGCACGGTCTCACGCGCCGCGCGGGCGAGCTTCTCGTCGTACGGCCGGCCCAGCTCACGCGCGAGCTCGATGGTCCGGCCGAGCAGCGCCAGCGCCTCGTCACAGCGGCCCGCCGCGCGGCACGTCTCGGCGTAGGCGTGCAGGACATCGATCTCCAGCTGTACCTCGGCCAGCGGTTCCAGCAGCTCGAAGGCCCGCCGGTGGTGTTCGAGCGCCTTCTCGGGTGAACCCGTGATCCGCAGCGCGACACCGAGACAGTTGTGGCACCACGCCTGGTTGTGCAGAAGATCGTGCTGCTCGGACAGCCGCAACGCGTCATGCAGCGTTCGCAGCGACTCCGCCGGGTCGTCCGGTGCCAGCGCGAGACCGAGGGTGACCAGCCCGGTGATCCGTGCGGGCCCTTCCGCCAGGGCGAGGGATGCCTGGGCGAGTTCGACGGCTTCGCCGCGCCGCCCGAGGTGAAGTGTCACCCATCCGTCGAAGGCCAGCGCCTGGGACTGCCCCGCGTGGCGCCCTATTCTCTCGAACAGCTCGCGTGCCCGCCGGAAGTGCGCCTGTGCCGCGTCGAGGTCGCCGAGATCCCGGCGCACCATGCCGATACGCAGCGCCAGGGCGGCCGCGATGTCGTCGTCCGGCCCCGACCGCTCGGCCAGTTCGTAGGCGGAGAGCGCCTCGGTGAGGCGTCCGGCGGTGGCACGGACGTAGCCGAGGTCCGCGAGCAGCGAAGCCCGCTGCCGGTCGCGGCCGAGACGCGCCGCGGCCGTCGCGGCGGCTTCGAGCATGCGTGCCTGGTCATCGGTTCCGCGGTGCCGGAAGAACCAGACCCGCATGGCCTGCGGCAGCTCGGCCACCACCTCGTCCATGCCGAGGCGTACGGCGGCGTCGAAGCAGGCCACCAGGTTGACGTACTCGAGGTCGAACCAGGCCATGGCCCTCGCGGGATCTCCCGACGAGGGTTCCTTGCGGTCCGGCGAGGGCAGGGCTCGATCGTTGGCGACGGCCTGCGCCAGACAGTGCGCCAGGACCCGGCGCAGGCCGGCTTCGGCCCGCGGCTCCTCGTCGGCGGCGATGTCCGCCGCGTACTGCCGGATCAGATCGTGCATCCGGTAGCGTCCGGGCGAGGGCTCGTGGACCAGGTGGGCGTCGACCAACTCCTCCAGCGCGGCGCCGGCCCGGTCGGGCGGCATGTCGGTGAGCGCGCCCGCCACCGCCGCGTCGAAGTCGGCGCCCGGCAGCACGCCCAGCAGCCGGAACATGCGGCGCTGGACCGCGTCGAGCTGCTGCAGCGACATTCCGAACGCGGAGTCGAAGCGGCCGGGAGTGGCGCGCAGCCGCTCGGCCAGCACGGCCACCGTCCAGCCCGGGCGGTGGCGAAGCCGCGCGCCCGCCATCCGCAGCGCCAGCGGGAGCCCGCCGCACTGCCGCAGCACCTGGTCGACCGCTTCCTCTTCGGTGAGCGATAGCCCGGCCGCCCGGCCGAACAGGTGCACCGCGTCGTCGTCGGTCAGCGGCTCCAGGGAAACCGGCGGCACTCCGTCCAGGCTGACCAGCCGGTGTCGGCTGGTGACCAGGACCGCGGACTTCCCCGCGCCGGGGAGCAGCGGACGCACCTGCTCCGCGTCGACCGCGTTGTCGAGCACGACGAGAATCCGCCTGCGGGACAGCTCCGACCGCCAGAGCGCCGCGCGATCGGCGGTGCCGGCCGGGGGGTGCGTGACGTCCAGCGCGCCCAGCAGCCGGCCCAGCGCGGCGTGCGGCTCCAGCGGTTCCTGACCCGGGGTGAAGCCCTGGAGGTCGAGATAGAGCCCGCCGTCCGGATACGCGGGGACGAGCCGATGGGCCACGTGCACGGCCAGGCTGGTCTTGCCCACGCCCGCCATGCCGTCGATCGCGGCCGCGCCAGTGGTGCGCAGCAGCTCTTCGACCAGCGCGGACTCCGCTTCTCTGCCGGTGAAGTCGAACAGGTCGGCCGGCAGGTCGTTGCGGCGTCGGGCGGGCGCCGCGCCTGCTTCGGCCGCCTCGGCCCACAGCGCGCGCAGTGGCCGGGGATCGCGTCCCACGGCCCGGCACAGCGCCACGACGGCCTCCCATGGCGGCACGAGCCGGCCGGTCAGATACCGCGACAACGACGAGCTGCTCAGATTCGTCTGGCGGGCAAGGGCGCGCAGGCTGAGCCCGCTCAGCTCCTTGATCCGGGAGAGCTGAGCCACCAGTCGCTCCTGGGGGCCGGACACGTGCAACACCGTACCCGTCCCGGCCCACGCAGACGGATCGGCGATGCGTTCGCGCAGCTCAACCGGGTTCTGCCTGTCCCACGGTGTCCCACGGACCAGGCGGCCCCCGGCACGCCGATGGTCGGATAGCACCTGTCGGAAACACCCACGACAAAGGAGAAGCGATGTCGACCGAGCGCATGCCGAACCCGGCGGCTTTGATCCCCGAGGCGATGGAGGCCCTGATGGCGGTCAACAAGGCCATCGCGGGTGCCGGAGCGGACGGCAAGCTGCTGGCGCTGAGCCACCTGCGGGCCAGCCAGATCAACGGCTGCGCTCCGTGTGTGGCCGGGGGCGTCCACCAGGCCCAGCGGCACGGGGCGACCGCAGACCAGGTGCACGCCGTCGCCGCGTGGCGGGAGACTCCGTGGTTCAGCGACGAGGAGCGCGCCGCGCTGGCCCTGACCGAGGCCGTGACCCGGCTCGCCGACCAGGCAGACCCGGTGCCGGACCAGGTGTGGGACATGGCCGCCAAGCACTTCGACCAGAAGGAGCTGGCCGCACTGCTGCTCAACATCGCGATCGCCAACGCCTTCAACCGGCTCAACGTGCCGACCCGCCGGCAGGCGGGCACGTGGTGACACCGTTCACGATCAGCACCACCCCAAGCCGTACGTCGCGGAAAGAGGAAGTCGTCATGTCGAACACCAGGAAGACCACCACCGCCGAGGGCCAGAAGCACGACGGTTTCACCGTGGAAGAGCGCGACGCGATGAAGCAGCGCGCCAAGGAGCTGAAGACGAGCGCTCGGCGGGGCGCCAAGGCCGACACGGAGAGCGAGGTGCTCGCGAAGATCGCCGAGATGGCGGAGCCCGACCGGGCGATCGCCGAGCGGTTGCACGCCCTGATCAAGGCCGGCGCGCCCGACCTCACGGCGAAGCTGTGGTACGGGATGCCCGCGTACGCCCGCGACGGCAAGATGATCTGCTTCTTCCAGCCCGCGGCGAAGTTCAAGGCCCGTTACGCGACACTCGGCTTCAGCGACGAGGCGGCCCTCGACGAAGGCACCATGTGGCCGGCCTCGTACGCCCTCACCGAGATCACCGCCGACGTCGAGGCGAGGATCGGCGCGCTCCTGAGGCAGGCGCTGAGCTGAGGATCGGGCGCCGGTCTAGTCGGGAACCGGGCCCAGCCCGAGAACGGCGCGCAGAGCGTTCTCCAGGTCGGTGGCGCGGTCGAAACCGCCGGCATGGCCAGTGAGGAAGGCGAAGGTGTAGCCGGCGGCTCCGGCATAGTTGCCGCCCAGGCCGCCCATCCCGTAGTCGTCACCCTCGACGCCGAAGCCCAGCCCCCAGCTCGCCTGTGCCCCGAAAACCGCGTCCATCCCCGAGCACTGGGCGGTGGTGGCCTCGGCGAGCAGGTCGGCTGACAGCAGCCGCGGCAACGCGGAGTAGAACCCGGCGGCCGCGCGGGCGGTGCCGTGGCCGTTGACAGCGGGGATCTCGGCGGCCCGCCAAGTGGCGGAGTTGACCACAGCCGGGTCCTGGGCACCGAGCGGATTGCCGATCGCCCGGTGGTAGAGGCCGGGTTTGCCGTCCAGCGCGGCGGCCCGGAAGGCTGGGGTCAAGCCGGTCAGCTCGATCGCCCGTTCCTGTTCGGCGGGGCCGAGGCCGATGTGAAAGTCCAGCTCGTGTGGGCCGCAGACCTCCTCGGCGAGAAAGCGGCCGAGCGTCCGCCCGTCGGTGCGCCGGACCAGTTCACCGACCAGGTGCCCGTAGAACAACGCCGACTCGCCGTGCGCGGTCCCCGGCTCCCACGACGGCTCCTGCGCGGCGAGAAGCGCGCACAGCCGGTCCCAGTCGTAGAAGGTCTCGGTGGGCACCGGCTGGTCCAGTGCCACCACGCCGGCCTGGTGCGACAGGACATGTCGTACGGTCGCCGGCGCCGTGAACTCGGGCCAGTAGCGCTGCATCGGGGCGTCCAACTCCAGCACGCCCCGATCCACGAGGAGCAACGCACAGACCGCCGCGAACGGTTTGGTCACGGAGTACGGCATGACGATGCTGTCGCGTGACCAGCCGGGTCCTCCCCACAGGTCGACGATCCATCGGCCGTCCAGCTGGGCGGCGACCGCTGCCCCCGCTCCTCCGGCCTGCCGCTTCAGCACATCGGCGAAAACGTCCCATACCTGTTCGAAACCCGGTTCCACCGTTCCGCTGATCACGGCCACTCACCCTAGGAACAAAGGTCAGCCGGAGGCAATCGGGATTCGGTCACGACAGATCGGCGATGCCACGTCCCCCACGCGGATGCACACGCGAAGGCCCTCGGGGGCGGCCATCGGCCGAGGACGACGTCTCCCAGAAGGAGGATGTCCCGACCGCGGAGGATCACCCCAGAGGGGGACATTGAATCAAGGACCGCTTTGACGACCGGGAAGGGGGACCACTTCTACCGTTCGATCCATGATTTTCAACACGAACTCATTCCGCCGCACGGCAGCCGGGGTTGGTCTTGTCCTCGCCGCCCTCGCATTCCCCGCCGCGGCACAGGCGGCCACGACGCAGACCTCCGCCGCGACGGCCGGCAACACGCCCCAGCTGTACGGCATCTACTCGACGTCGGACGCATGCCTGCGTGCGGCTGCCGAATACACCGCTGCCGGGAAGTCCGCTGTCTGCCGTCCGAGCAGCATCTATGCGAGGCCGCCCCTCTGGATGCTGTACGTCTCGTAGACCGCATCGAGGTAGAGGTAACCGATGTAACGGTTGCCGCCGAGCTGCCGTATGAAACGCACAAGGCCCTCCCGGAACTCCCGGGAGGGCCTTTGTGGTGGAGCCGCCAAAGGGAATCGAACCCTTGACCCCTTCATTACGAGGAAATTTGAACGCTCATTCCGATCAGATGGCGGCGCTTCCGACACGGTGTGGATCATGTCCGTCGCGATCTCGCGTTTTGGTCTGGTTCGGGCAGAGGGGTTCGGGGAGCGGGCGGGCGGTGAATGTTTCATCTCGGGATCGATGATCTTCAGGTGGCGTCCCATGTGAGGCAGAGGCACCACCCGCGGCCGAGCCCCACGTCAAGGCGCGGTCACCCGCGTGAGGCGCCCCCGTCGCCGGACCTGGCGTGCCGCCCGCCATCGGACGGCTTCGGTGAGCGGGCAATCCGATATGCCACATTCGTCGGCTGTCGTGACAATATTTCTGACAGCATTGTCAGACTCGGTGGTGACCGCGCACCGCGGTCCCGCCAGCGCCGCGCCAGACCCCTTCCCTGGCAACCCCCCTCGAACGACCCCGGTAAGGACTGATACGAATGTTCGCCTTAACCACCCGTGGTCGGCCGTGGCCGCGCGCTCTGGCCGCCTTCGTGGCCGCGCTCGCCTCGGTGGCCGCCATGATCGTGGCGAGCTCGACGCCCGCGTCGGCGGCCACCTCGACCGTGGTCGGCGTGGCGTCCGGCCGCTGCCTGACCGTGGCCGGCAACTCCACGACGCCAGGCGCCCGCGTCACCATCTACGACTGCAACGGGCAGGCGAGCCAGACGTGGACCTCCACCACGGCCGGAGAGCTCCGGGTGTACAGCTCCCCCAGGTGCCTGGACGTGGTCGGTCAGGACACCACGCCGCCGGCCACGCTGCAGATCTCCACCTGCACCGGGGCGGCCAGCCAGAAGTGGCGGATCAACTCCGACGGCAGCATCGTCGGCGTGCAGTCCGGCATGTGCCTGGACGTGAGCGGAGCCCGGACCGCCAACAACACCCCGGTGCAGTTGTGGACGTGTAACGGGCAGAGCAACCAGAAGTGGACGACGTCCACCGGAAGCGCCGACACCCAGCCTCCGACGGTGCCGGGCAACCCGCGGGTGAGCGGCCTGGTGTGCGACTCGGTCACGTTCGCGTGGAGCGCCTCCACCGACAACGTCGGAGTGGCGTTCTACGACGTCTACCACGACGGCCAGCTGATGAAGTCGGTGAGCGGGACCACCCTGTCCACCACCCTCACCGTGGTCCCCGGTTCGACGTGGGGTCTGTACGTCAACGCGCGCGACGCGGCGGGCAACGTCTCCCAGGCGAGCGCGACGGTCACGATCACGCCACCGCAGTGCCAGTCCGACACTCAAGCGCCCACCGCCCCGAGCCAGCTCACCGGCTCCGCGTCCGGCACCACGGTGACGTTGCAATGGACCGCGGCCACCGACAACGTCGGGGTCCGCGCCTACCTCGTCTACCGCGGCGGTGCGCTGGTGGGCACGGTCACCGGCAACCCGCCGGCCACCACCTTCATCGACAGCGGGCTGTCGGCGAACACGAGCTACCAGTACTACGTGGTGGCCCGCGACGCGCAGTCCAACGTCTCGTCGCGCAGCAACACCGCGACCGTGACCACCGGCGGGGGGTGCGCCGACTCGGTGTGCGGGGTGACGCAGATCGCGACCGAGACCGACCTCCCGTGGGGTCTGCTCACGCTGCCCGACGGCACGATCCTCTACAGCCGCAGGGACGTCCACGACATCATCCACCTCGACCCGGCCACCGGGGCGAAGACCAACATCGGCACGGTGCCGAACGTCGACGACACCGACGGCGAGGGCGGCCTCATGGGGCTGGCCATCGCCCCCACCTTCGCCAGCGACCACTGGCTGTACATGATGCACACGACGTCGACCGACAACCGGATCGTCCGAATCAAGCTGGAGAACGACCAGCTCACCCTCAGTTCTGAGCAGATCCTGCTCACCGGGATCCTGCGCAACAAGTACCACAACGGCGGCCGCCTGCGGTTCGGCCCGGACGGCAAGCTGTACGCCAGCACCGGCGACGCCCAGAACGGCGACAACGCGCAGAACCTGAACGGCCTCAACGGCAAGGTCCTGCGGCTCAACCCGGACGGCACCGTGCCGTCGGACAACCCGTTCGGCACCTACGTGTGGAGCTACGGGCACCGCAACCCGCAGGGGCTGGCGTTCGACTCGCAGGGCCGGCTGTGGGAGCAGGAGTTCGGCAACTCCATCATGGACGAGACCAACCTGATCACCAAGGGCGGCAACTACGGCTGGCCGGCGTGTGAGGGGACGACGGGCACCTGCGGCACCGCCGGGTACATCGCGCCCAAGCGCACCTACCCCGTGGCGGAGGGCTCCTGCTCCGGCATCGCCATCGTGAACGACGTGATCTACATCGCCTGCGAGCGCGGCACCCGGCTGTACCGCGTGCCGATCAGCGGGAGCAGCCTGCCCAGCGCGCAGGTGTTCTTCAACGGCACCTACGGCCGGCTGCGCACTGTGGAGCCCGCTCCCGACGGCGGCCTGTGGCTGACCACCAGCACCCAGGGCGACAAGGACGGCATCCCGAACAACGGAAACGAGAAGATCTTCCACGTCACGCTCGGCTCCTAGCGCCTAGCCGGCACGACGGCGCGGCCGGTGGTCTTCGCGAACACGCGGACCACCGGCCGTCCGGGCGCGGCCTGGTCCGCCGCGGCGGCCGGTGCCGAAGAGATCTCCCGCCTGGTCGGCCACAAGCGTAGTCACGCAGTTAGTCACGCAGAAGCCCTCTGGATCTCTCCAGAGGGCTTCTGAGGTGGAGCCGCCTAAGGGAATCGAACCCTTGACCCCTTCATTACGAGTGAAGTGCTCTGGCCGACTGAGCTAAGGCGGCAGGCCGCGTACGGCTTCGCACAGTCTACAGGGTCGGCCGGGCTCTCGTGCACCGGTCACCGTCCGGTGTGCCGTGCCCGCACGGGCTGCCGCCGTACGCGGGAGACGGGCCGGCTCGGACGGCGGGCGGGGAAGATCGGCGAGACCGGGTAAATTCTCCCTCGCGGCCTCGGGAGCGTCTCTTTACCGGGAGACGGGACAAGCCCGGCGCAGGTGTCACAGGAGGAGCGCTCCGTCTCTCCCGGCCAGGTCATCCGGCCGGAGGGCGCCGCATGACATTCTCCGGAACCGCTCGCGTCCGGTGGCCGCTCCCGCCGGCAGGCGGCATGCTGGTCCTCGTCACGCAGACGACGGCAGGGGAACGACGAGCATGCGACTGGCCGGCCAGACCGCGAAGGTCACACACAGGACGAAGCGGCGAAGCGATGGCCCGGGCCGGCGCCTGGCGGCCGCGGCGGTGATCGCGCTGCTGCCCATCAGTGCTTGCTCCGCCCGCACCCCGGCCCCGTCGTCCCAGCAGCCCGGTGTGACGAAGGCGCTCCCGGCGATGCGGACGCCCGCGTCGGAGCTACGCCCCTTCTACGAGCAGCGGCCCGACTGGAGGGACTGCGGCGACGGCTTCCAGTGCGCCAGGATCCAGGTCCCTCTCGACTACACCAAGCCTTCCGGCGAGCGCATCGAGCTCAGCGCGATCCGCCTCCCGGCCTCCGGCACGCGGGCCGGCTCGCTGCTCATCAACCCCGGCGGGCCGGGCGGATCGGGCATCCAGTACGCGCGGGCCGCCAAGTCCGTGGTCAGCGAGCGGGTACGCGAGCAGTACGACGTCGTCGGCTTCGATCCGCGCGGCGTCGGCGAGTCGACTCCCGTCCACTGCATGACCGGCGCCCAGCTCGACAAGTACGTCGGCATGGACTCCAGCCCGGACAGCCCGGCGGAGGTCACCGAGCTGGACGATGCGTCCAAGCAGTTCGCGGAGCGGTGCGAAGCCCAGTCGGCCCGCCTGCTGCCGCACGTGGGCACGGCCGACGCGGCCAGGGACATGGACGTCCTGCGCGGCGTCCTGGGCGACGCCGGGCTCACCTACCTGGGCAAGTCGTACGGCACCTACCTCGGCGCGATGTACGCCGAGCTGTTCCCCAAGAACGTGCGGGCGCTGGTGCTCGACGGCGCGGTGGACCCGGCCATGTCGGCCATCAAGTCCAACGAGGTGCAGGCCAAGGGCTTCGAGGTGGCGCTGAGGGCGTTCGCCGAAGACTGCTTCCTCGACGGCGCCTGCCCCTTCACGAGCCGTACGGTCGACGGCGCGATGAAGGAGATCAGCGACCTGCTGGCGAGGGCCGACCGGCAGCCGCTGAAGAACGATCTCGGCGACGGCCGGGTCGTCAACGAGGCGTGGACGGTGCTCGGCATCGCCACCCCGCTCTACGAGCGCACCGCGTGGCCCCAGCTGCGGCAGGCCCTGGGCCAGGCCATGACCCACGGCAACGGCACGTCCCTGCTGCGGATGGCCGACCTGCTGGTCGACCGCCGGTCCGACGGGACGTACTCGAACCAGACCGAGGCGAACATGGCCGTCAACTGCGTGGACCACCGCTATCCCACGTCGCTCGACGCGTACGGCAAGGCCGCCGACGCGGCCGGGAAGACGGCCCCGCACTTCGGGCCGTTCGTGATGTGGGGTTCGCTGCCCTGCGCGTACTGGCCGGCGAAGTCGGCCGAGGCCGACAAGCCGATCAAGGGCGCGGGCGCGCCGCCCATCCTCGTGGTCGGCACGCTGCGCGACCCCGCCACGCCGTACGAGTGGGCGCAGGGGCTCGCGAAGGAGCTGACCTCGGGCGTGTTGCTGGGCTACGACGGCGACGGCCACACGGCCTACCGCAGCGGCTCGACCTGCGTGGACACCGCGGTCGACGAGTACCTGCTCACGCTGCGCGCGCCCAAGAACGGCACGGTCTGCCCGAAGGCGACCTGACAAGCGGTTACGAGCGGGCCGGTACGCGACGCGTGCCGGCCCGTTCGACGACCGTCGCCCCGGTCTCGGACTCCAGCGCCGGGGCGTACCCCGCGGCGCGCAACCGGGCGAGGGTCTCCTCCTCGCCGGCGGCGCTGATCAGCACGGTGGGCGCGATCTTGCGCAGCCCCAGCGCGCGCAGCGCCTGCGCACGGGCGAGTTCCTCGATCAGCGCCTCGTCGTCCGCGCGGAGGCAGCACCCGGACCGCACCACCCGGATCCGGCCGTGCACCCGGGCCGTGTCCTTGACCAGGTATTCGAGGGTCTGCGGCAGCGGCCCCTCCGCGGCCTCGGAGAGCCGCGCGAGCAGGTCGTCGGCCTCGTAGCCCTGGTCGAACGCGCGGCGCACGGTCGCCGCGCTCAGCCGCCA
Organism: Microbispora sp. H10949; assembly: GCF_014161435.1. Classification (NCBI taxonomy): domain Bacteria; kingdom Bacillati; phylum Actinomycetota; class Actinomycetes; order Streptosporangiales; family Streptosporangiaceae; genus Microbispora; species Microbispora sp. H10949. The sequence continues at coordinate 220,603 of NZ_JABBWZ010000009.1, forward strand.
GACCACCGCGTGCCCTTCCGACTCGCGCTCCGCGACGCCGTCCAGCAGTTCGGCGAGGGACGGGTCGGGCATCCCGGGCACCACCGCCGTCAGGTCGGCCTGGAACCGGGCGGTGGCCTGGGCGGGCGGCAGCATGGCCGACAGGGCCGTGGTCAGCGCGGCCTCCGGCGACCGCCATGCCTCACCGCTGACCAGCAGGTCCCGTACGGCGTGCCCGACGGCCGTGAGGGCGCCACCGGCGGTCACGCCGAGCAGCCCGGCCTCGCGCAGGATGGCGCCCGCCTGCTCGGCGCCGAGACGCGCGGCCGAGACGTGATGGGGACGATGCCAGGCGGCGCGGAGCATCAGGTAGGGGAGGCCGTCCGGCGGAAGGCCCTTCCCTGGAGGCACCGCGGCGAGGGCTTCGAGCAGGGCGTACCTGAGGCTGACCGCGTGCGGGTCCGAGGGCTCGGTGAGGGCGACGGGCGTCCCGGCCTCCGCGGGCCAGTGGGTGTAGGTCGCGGGCAGGGTCGCCCAGGTTCCGATGATCCTGGCCAGCCGCTCGACGGGCGACCGCTTGAGCCAGGTGTCGTACTCGGTGGTGGGCAGCAGGTTCACCACCGGTTCGGGCAGCCTGCCGCGGTGGCCCTTCGGGCGCGGCACCGGCTCGGCGTACAGGCCGAGCAGCTCCGCCTGCGTGGCCAGGTCGATCCAGAACCTCGCGAGGTCCTCGCCCACGCCGGCGGCCTTGGCGATGCGCCTGGTGTCCCGCACCGCCAGACCGCCGGCCTTGCGCAGGGTGGGCGGCTGATCGACGCACGCCGCGAGCAGACGTTCGATCTGGGAGAGCGCGGAGGTGGCGGCCGCCTGCGCGGTCCCCTCCGCCCCGTCCGCACCGGGGAGGTCGTCCGGGGGCGGCGGCGGATCGGGGGTGAACGGCACGCGCGGCCCGCCGAGGACCGCCGTGGCCACCTCGAACGGCACCTCCGCCACGTCGGGCGGCCCCGCCGGGAGCAGCAGGCCGTGCGCCACCAGCCAGTCGGTGGCCGGGTCGCCGGAACCCCCGGGGCGGACGACGTACCTGACGTTGTGCTGGTAGCCGTACCCGCTGTGGACCTGGTAGGCGTGGGTGCGCAGCCGTGATCCGTGCCCGACGAGGCGGAGCAGCCAGTCCCGTACGTACGCGGGGGCGCCCGCGACCAGGGCCCGCACCCGCTCGGGGTCGCCCAGCAGGCCGAGCACGTTCCGTTCCGCGACCTCCCGTACGCGGGCGTTCGGGAACCCCAGGACTTCGGCGATCGCGTGGACCTCCGGGGGGTTGAAGTGCGCGGCGAGAAGCTCGGCGGCGGGACGCCCGAGCCCCGTCTCGCCGGCGAGGTCCATGTGGACGGCGCCGGGCACGATCACCTGGTCGCCGTGCGGCGGGAGCACCAGCGCCATGCCCGCCAACTCGTCCAGTACGGCGTCGGCGGCCGTACGGCGGTCGAGGCCGGGTCCGGCCAGCAGGTCGAGCACGTCGGCGCGGGGCACGGCGCGGGAGGCCGGATCGTCCCCCTCCAGGTGATAACCCAGCGGCCCGTGCCGCTGCGCCGCCAGCCAGGCGACGGCCGCGAGCGCCTGCCGCTGGGGCAGGGTGCAGAACCTGACGAGCGGCACCACCGCCTGCCGCCGGAGCAGCAGCCGGGCCAGGTCCTGCGGCGAGATGTCCTCGTCGACGACGAAGCCCACCCGGGCGAGCAGCAGCCGCCGCTCGTCGGGCGACCTGGTTCTCAACCACGTGGTCAGAAGCCGGGGCGTGCTCACCACGGCACCCTACCCGCGGTCCACCGGCCGCCGGCCCTTCACCCGGAGGTCCTCAGCCCGCGTGCTCCGCGGCCCAGGCGCAGATGGCGGCCAGCGGTTCGCGCAGCGTACGGCCGAGATCGGTCAGCGCGTACTCGACGTGCTGGGGCGCGGAGTCCTTGACCACCCGGCGTTCGACCATGCCGTCCGCCTCCATGCCGCGCAACGTCTCGGTCAGCACCTTCTGGGTGATGCCCGGCAGCCGGCGGCGCAACTGGCCGGGCCGCTGGGGCCCGGCCAGCAACGCGTAGATCACCAGCACCCGCCACTTCGCCGCGAACCGCTCCAGCGCCTGCCGCGTCGCGCAGCTCTCCTGCAGTACGTCCGGAATCACCGGGTCCATCTCGTCTCCCTGCCCTGTGGGATGGGTACCTGGAAGTGCCTTCTGGCGCCGTGGTTCAGGCACGCCTAGCCTCACGCTCACCGCGAGATCACACACTAGGACGGGGACGCGGGCATGAGCGATATCACGAATCATCCATATACGGCGGACGGGCAGGGCCTGCCCGGCGCGCCGATCACCTCTGTACGGACCGAGCGGGTCACGTTCTCGGCGGGCGGTGTCGATCTCGTCGGGGATCTCCGGCTGCCGGATCTGCCGGGGCCCGCCCCGGCCGTCGCACTCACCGGGCCCTTCACGGGAGTGAAGGAGCAGGTCACCGGGCTGTACGCGGAGCGTCTCGCACGGGCGGGGCTGGTCACCCTGGCCTTCGACCACCGGGGGTTCGGCGAGAGCGGCGGGCGGCGGGGCCATGAGGACGGCGAGGGCAAGCTCGCCGACCTCCGCGCCGCGGTGAGCCTGCTCGGCGGCCGGCCCGAGGTCGCCCCGGGCCGGGTAGGGCTCGTCGGCGTGTGCCTCGGCGGCGGGTACGCGGTGCGGGCCGCCGCCTCCGATCCCCGGGTGCGCGCCGTCGCCGGGATCGCCGGCGCGTACAACAGCCCGGTCTGGTTCGCCGAGCGCATGGGCGTCGACGCCTACAGGGGCGCGCTCGGCGGCTTCCTCGACCGGTACGACGAACTCCTGCCCGCGGTGGCGCCCGGCGACGGCGAGGCCGCCATGCCCGGCGCCGAGCCGTACGCCTACTACGGCACCTCCCGCTCGGCGTCACCGCACTGGGTGAACGAGGTGACCCGGGGGTCGCTCCACTCGCTGATGACCCTCGACGCGCTCGGGGCCGCGCCCCTTCTCGCCGCCACGCCGCTGCTCGTCGTGCACGGCCGGGCCGACGCCTACTGCGCGCCGGAACTGGCGGCGGAGCTCGTCGACCGGAGCCCGGGCAAGAAGGAGGTGATCTGGCTGGACTGCCGGGAGCACATCGATCTCTACGACGTGGAGCCCTACGTCACCCGGGCCGCCGACGCGACGGCCGCCTTCCTGCACGACCACCTCTGACCGGGTTTCATTCGGCGTCGCCGGCGGTGGCCGTCCGCGCCTCCCCGTACGTCGCGTCGTGGGCCTTACGGGGGGCGCACACGCTGGCCCGGGAGCAGGAGCAGCGGCGGCCGCCGTCGTTGAGGCGGACCACGACCGAGTCGGAGGGCACGTTGTGCCCGACCACCGTGCCGGGACCCTCGGGGGTGTCCACGGCGAGACCGGCGCGCGGCGCCGAGGCCCGGAACTCCTGGTAGAGCGGGTGCTCGTACTTCAGGCAGCACATCAGCCGGCCACAGGCGCCGGCGATCCTGAGCGGGTTGACCGGCAGGTCCTGGTCCTTGGCCATGCGGACGGAGACCGGCTCGAAGTCCTTGAGGAACGTGGCGCAGCACAGGTCACGGCCGCAGGGGCCGATGCCGCCCTGGATCCTGGCCTCGTCGCGCGGGCCGATCTGCCGCAACTCGACCCGCGCCCGCAGGTTGCGGGCGAGGTCGCGCACGAGCGCGCGGAAGTCCACCCGGTGCGGGGCGGAGAAGTACACGGTGTAGACGTTGTCGACGTCCAGGTAGTCGACGCCGATCACCTTCATCGGCAGCTCGTGCCGTTTGATCAGCCGCTTGGAGACGCTGCGGGCCTCCGCCCTGCGACGGCGGTTGACCTCGTCCCGGGCCAGGTGCTCCTCACCCGCGACGCCCTGGCACACGGGCAGGCCCTCGACGTCCTCGCTCACGTACTGCGGCGCCCACACGCACTCGGCGACCTCCGGACCGGAGTCCGTCGGCACCAGGACCTTGTCGCCCACCTTCGGCGAGTGCGCACCGGGATCGAGGTAGTAGAGCCGTCCGTAGCGCGTGAAGCTCACGGCCATCATCATGCCCAAAGAGCCGGCCCTCCTCGGTTCTGTACGGCGATCGCACGCCGAGCGCCCGGAACCACCATACGTCCCGTCCGGGACTGGCAATCATCCCCTGTGGACGACTCCGGGCGAGCGGAGGGCGAGAGTCATGGCCTCGACCGCGATCTGCGGGTGGACGTTGGCCGCGAGCCGCTCCCGGCACTTCATGATCGCGTCCGTACGGCGGAGCGTGTCCTCGGGCGAGGACGCCCGCGCGACGGCCTCCACTTCGTGCCTGCGGTCCTCGTTGGCCAGTTCCACCGAGGCGCCGAACTGCACGGCCAGCACGTCGCGGTAGAACGCCATCAGTTCGAGCAGCGCGAGGTCGAGCGAGTCGCGCTTGATGCGGGTCGCCCGTGACTTCTGCATGGTCTCGAGTTCCTTGAGCGCCCCGGCGCCACCCCGCACCAGGCCCTTGTTGAGCCCCTTGCCGGTGGACCCCTCGCCGTAGACCCGGCGCAACTCGGCGGTCTCGACCTCGTTCAGCGCGGTCGTGGCCGCGTCGGCGTCCTCGGTGGAGGTCTTCACCAGGCGCTCGGCGGCGGTGACGCACTCCGCCACGCCCGTCAGCGAGCGGGGGATCGACAGCACCTCGGCGCGGCGGCGCCGCGTCTCCTCGTCCAGGGCGAGGCGGCGGGCCCGGCCGACGTCCCCCTGCGCCGCCCGCGCGGCGTCGAGCGCCACGTCGTGGGGCACCCCGTCACGGGTCGCCAGCACGTTCGCCACGGCCTCGGTGGGGGGCGTACCGAGCGTCACGACCCGGCAACGCGACCGGATCGTGATGATCATGTCGTCCGCGGACGGCGCGCACAGCAGCCACACCGTCCGCGGCGGCGGCTCCTCGATCGCCTTGAGCAGCGCGTTGGCCGCCTGCTCGGTGACCCGGTCGGCGTCCTCGAACAATACGACCCGCCAGCGGCCGAGCGTGGGCGCCCCCGCCGCCTTGAGCACGAGCTCACGCGTCTGCCGCACGCCGTACGACAGGCCCTCCGGCCGTACGAACGTGACGTCGGGGTGCGAGCCGACCTCGACCTGGTGACAGGCGTCGCAGTGGCCGCAGCCCTGCTCGGGGCAGAGCAGCGCGGCGGCGAACGCCTTGGCGGCGGTGGACCGCCCGGAGCCGGGCGGGCCGGTGAACAGCCACGCGTGGGTCATGCCCGCGCCACGGCCCCCGGCGACGGCCTCGGCGGCGGCGGAGGCCGCCCGCCGCAGCACGCCGATCGCCCGATCCTGCCCGATCAGATCCCCGTAGACGGTCATTCGCTATCCGAAGTCACGGATGGCGGGCATCGTGCCGGTGGCCTCCTCGGCCTCGTACGGCACCGGATCGGGCAGGATGTCCCGCACCCGGTCCTGGATCAGGAGCGTCACCTCCCGCTGCTCCAGCGTGCCGTCCACCAGGAGATACCGGTCGGGGTCGGCGGCGGCCAGCGCGCGGAACTCCCGGCGCACCCGCTCGTGGAACTCCAGCGGCTCGGCCTCGATGCGGTCGGCCGGCGAGGCCATCCGCCGCAGCCCGACCGACGGCGGCACGTCGATGAGCACGGTGAGATCGGGGACGAGCCCGCCCGTCGCCCACTTGTTGATCTTCGCGACGTCCTCGGGGTCGAGCGACCGCCCCGCGCCCTGGTAGGCCAGGGAGGAGTCCACGTACCTGTCGGTGATCACCGTCGAGCCCCGCCGGAGCGCGGGCACGATCACCTTCTCCACGTGCTCGGCCCGGTCGGCGGCGTACAGCATCGCCTCGGCACGGGCGGAGAGCCCCTGGTGGGCGGCGTCGAGCAGGATCGCCCGCAGCCGCATGCCGACCTTGGTCGAACCCGGCTCGCGGGTCTGCACGACGTCGAAACCCTGGTCGCGCAGCCAGATGGCGAGCAGCCGCGACTGGGTCGTCTTGCCCGAGCCCTCGCCGCCCTCGAACGCGATGAACAGCCCGCGTGCGGGCTCCGCCTCGTCGGGGACGAACCGCCGTCCCCGGAGGGCGGCCAGCAGGTCGGCCCCGATCGGCACGCCCGGCCGGTCGTCCATGTGGCGCAGCGCCAGCACGCCGACGGCCACGGCCAGCAGCGCGCCGAGGAGCAGCACGAGGTTGGCCCCGTCGAAGCGGTAGGTCAGCTCGGAGATCCGCAGGTAGTGCCGGCCGAAGAGCGCGGCCAGCGCCGAGGCCACCGCGACGACCAGCAGCAGCACGACCCGGCCCAGCGACTGCAGGAAGGCGAACGTACGGCCGCGCAGCCCGTCCTCGACCTCCAGGCCGATCGTGGTGTAACCGATGATCCAGGCGATGCCGGCGCAGGCGCCCAGCACCACCGTCAGCACCACGACGACGACCAGGTTCTGGATGAGCGCGACGGCGGCCAGCGTGACGCCCGCGCACAGGATCGACAGCCCGAACATCCGCCGCCGCGACAGGCCGCCCAGCAGGCGGGGGCCGAAGAACATGCCGAACGCCATGCCGAGGAAGACGGCGCAGAACACCGTGCCGTACCCCGCGTCGCCGCCACCCATCACCTGCACGTACGCCTTGGCGACGCCGATGACCGCGCCCCCGGCGGCGAACGCCCCGAGCATGCCGATGATCAGCCCCCGCACCACCCGGTTGCCGCCGACGTACCGCCAGCCCTCGGTGATCTGCCTGAGCACCGACGGCGCGGCCACGTGGCGGACGTGGTCCTTGGGGATGGCCCGCAATGTGAAGATCATCACGGCGGAGGCGAGGTAGGCGAGCGCGTTGAGATAGAGCGCCACGCTGGTCGCCGCGACCGTGAACGCCGGTACGGCCGCCGAGATCGTGGTGATGACCCCCGACAGGACCGCGAACAGGGCCGCGGCCACAGGAGCGGTGCCATACGTCACGAGGAGGTTGAGCTGGTTGGCCTCCTCCAGCCGCTCCTTGGGCACCAGGTTGGGCACGGTCGCGTCCTTGGCCGGCACCCAGAACAGGTTCACGCACTCGACCAGGAGCGTCGCGACGAGCAGCCACTGGTAGCCGCCGATCAGCGGGATCGACAGCACCACCGCGAACCTGAGGACGTCGGCGACGACCATCGTCAGCCTGCGGTCGAACCGGTCGGCCACCGCTCCCGCGAGCGGGCCGAGCAGGATGGCGGGCAGCATCTTGGCGACGAAGACGCCGCCGATGGCGAGGCTCTGCGTCTGGAAGCCGGACGGCGCGGTGAGGTTACCGGCGAGGGCGGTCAGCGCGATGATGTTGAGCCAGTCGCCGAGGCTGCACGTCGCCATGGCGGTCCAGAGCCTGCGGAACGGCGCGTTCGCCAGCACGTGCGGCTGCTTGCGTCGCGCGGCGGCCCGGGCAGGAGTGCTCATGATGTCAGCGTATCCAGGGTGTTCGCTGGGCTGGGAGACGGACGAGCGGGCCGCTCGGGCCTGCTCGTCGCCTGAGGGTATTACGTCCGCCTCGTCCTCGCTCTCATGATGACGGCAATGCTCTACGCCGATTCCCGCCGCCCGCCCGGCGAGACGGCTCAGGCGCGCAGCTCGATGAGAGTGATCTCGGGTGGGGCGCCCACCCGGACGGGCGGGCCCCAGAAGCCCGCGCCCCGGGTGACGTAGATCTGGGTGTCGCCGCCGCCCTGGCGCGGCACGCTCGCGAGCCCCGCCACCACGGGCTGCTGCAACGGCACGAGCAGGTTGAACGGCGCCATCTGGCCGCCGTGGGTGTGCCCCGAAAGCTGGAGGTCGACGCCGTGCGCGGCGGCCTGCGCCACCTGGACGGCCTGGTGGGCGAGGAGCACGACGGGCCGGTCCGCGTCGCGGCCCCCGAGCGCCCTGCCCATGTCCGGGCCGTCGCCCGAGAGCGCGCCGTTGAGGTCGTTGACGCCCGCGAGGTCGAGCACGGCTCCCCCGTGCGTGATCTCGACCCGCTCGTTGCGCAGCGGCCGGACGCCGAGGGAGCGCAGCTCCTCGATCCACTCCTGGGGGCCCTCGGCCGTGTAGTACTCGTGGTTGCCGGTCACGAAGTACGCGCCGTACCGGGATTCGAGGGACTTGAGCGGGGCGGCGAGGCGGCCGAGCTCGGCCACCGTGCCGTCGACCAGGTCGCCCACGATCGTCACCACGTCGGCCCCCAGGCCGTTGATCATGCGGACGATCCGCTCCGTGTGGCCCCGGCCGGTGAGCGGCCCGAGGTGGATGTCGCTGACGGCCGCGATGCGCAGCCCGCTCATCCGCGGATCGAGCCGCGGCAGGCGGACCGGCACCCGTTCGATCACCGGATCGCCGAGAGCCCGGGTCACGCCGTAGCCCACGGTCGCGAGCGCTCCCGCCGCCACGACGGCGGAGGCCGTACGCGAGATGAACAGCCGCCGGTCGATCGCCGGCGCGTCCGCTCCGGGTTCTCCCCCGGCCGGTCGGCCCCCGGAGGCGGAGCCGCCGGAAGCGGCCACCGGAGTCGTGGAGTCCGGCGCGGCCGGCCCCGGGACCGCGGCGGACTCCCCGGCCGCCGTACGGGCGAGGACCGACGCGTCCTCGGCGTCGTCCACCGCACCGTCCACCGCACCGTCCACCGGGGCCGTGCCCGGGGTGGTGCGGCGGCCTCTCGCCAGGGCGAACGCCGCGATCGCCCGGGGCACCTCCGCGACCAGGCCGAACACGAACAGGTAGAACATGAGGGCCAGCCACAGGTAGCCGGGCCAGGCGACGACGCGCACGACCTCCACGCCGGAGAGCCGGCTCCCCGCCATGGTCACCACCATCAGGGCGGCCAGGACCACGAGCGTCCACGTCAGCACCCGGCGGAGGCGCGAACCCGGCGTCGTCGACGCCCGGACCAGCCGCCGCCACAGATAGACGTGCACGACGGCCACCGCCGTCAGGATCATGACCAGGAACCCCACGAGATCTCTCCTCGACCGGCTGACGATCAGGGGCCGGCTGACGACGATGCTACGAGGAGCCACCGGCGGCCGCGTTCCCGGGAGCCGTGGCGAGAACGATCACCGGCAGGCCCGCCCGGTGAAAGTTTCACCTCCGAGTCGGCCCGATGCCGCGCCACCATCGGCGATCTTTGCCCCTGACCAGGAGCAAGCGGACGATCGCGGCAGAAACGTCCCTCAGACGTGGCCCCGGTGACTCCCCCGGGTGCCGACACCGACCGAACGACAACGAGGTGACACATGAGAAGTCCCCGCTACCTGGCCTGGCTGGCCGCAGGGGCGGCGGTCGCCGCGGCGATCGCGCTCTCCGGCGTGCCCGCCGGAGCGGTGGCCGCCACGCCCACCCCCAGCCCGAGGCCGTCCGCGGCCCCGTCGCCGAGCGCCGAACCCGGCGCGCCGACGACACCGTCCAACGTGCAGCTGTGCCCGCCGCCGGTGCCGACCGGCACCACCCAGGGGTACGTCGGCCTGTGCTGGAGCGCGTCCACCGACGACGTCGGCGTCACCGGCTACGAGGTCTACCGGCTCACGGCCGACGGCTTCGTCAAGGCGGCGTCGACCACCAGCACCCTCACCGTGTTGAGCGGGCTGGTCTACGGCAAGGTCTACACCTTCTACATCGTGGCCAAGGACGCCGACGGCCACACGAGCCCGCCGACGGCGCTGATCAACACGCGGGCCGTGTCCGGCATGGTGGTCAGCCCGAGCCCGATCCCCGGAGACAGCACCCCGCCCAGCAAGCCGACCGGGCTGCGCGACAACTGCGTGGCCGACTTCCCCGGCACGGCGTTCTGCTGGACGGCCTCGACCGACGACGTCGGCGTCACCGGCTACGCCGTCTACCGGCTCACCTCGACCGGCTGGCTGCTGGTCGGAACCCGGACCTCGCCCTACTTCATGGAGGGCAACCTCACGACGTACGCCAGGTACACCTACATCGTGGTCGCCAGGGACGCGGCCGGCAACGTCAGCGTGCCGTCCGACCCGATCACCACCACCGCCCTGCCGGGGTTCCCCACACCGAGCCCCTCCATAAGCCCCACGCCGACGCCGAAGTCCACACCCACTCCCAACTGCAAGGTCGCCTACACCCAGTCGACCTGGTGGACGGGCTTCTCCGCCAGCGTGTCGATCACGAACACGGGCAGCACGCCGATCTCGGGCTGGACGCTGCGGTTCGCCTTCCCGTCGGCGGGCGAGCGGATCACGCAGGGATGGTCGGCCGACTGGAACCAGGGACCGGATAACACCGTCACCGCTTCCAACATGGCCTGGAACGCCAACATCGCTCCCGGCGCGTCCGTGAGCATCGGTTTCAACGCCTCGCACACCGGCGTCTCCGACGCGCCGAGCACTTTCTCGCTCAACGGCGCGCCCTGCGCCGTGGCCTGACCGCTCCCCGGGCGCAATCCGCGCCCGGATCCGACGCTGCACCCCGGTGGCGGCCGTGCCGCCACCGGGGTCATGCGGTCAGGACTTGGCGGCGGGCTTCTTCGTGGTGGTCCTGGCCCGGGTGGTGGTCCGCTTGGGGGCGGGCGCCCGCTCCCGCCGGTCGGCCAGCAGCTCCGCCGCCCGCTCCAGCGTGATCTCCTCGACCGTGTCGCCCTTGCGCAGCGACGCGTTGGTCTCGCCGTCGGTGACATACGGGCCGAAGCGGCCCTCCTTCACCACCACCGGCTTCTTGGAGTTCGGGTCCTCGCCCAGCTCCCGCAGCGGCGGAGCGGCGGCGGCACGGCCGCGTCCCCGCGGCTTCGGCTGGGCGAACAACTCCTTGGCCTGCTCGATCGTGACCGTGAGCAGGTCCTCCTCCGACGCGAGCGACCGCGAGTCGGTGCCCTTCTTGATGTACGGCCCGAACTTGCCGTTCTGCGCCGTCACCTCCTCGCCGTCGATCGCGCCCACCACACGCGGCAACTGGAGCAGCTTCAGCGCCTGCTCCAGCGTGATCGTGTCCAGGTCCATCGTCTTGAACAGCGAGCTGGTGCGCGGCTTGGGGGCGTCCGCCTTCTTCGTCCGCTTCCTGCCGTCCGCCGGGGCCGGCTCCTCGGGCAGGATCTCCGTGACGTACGGGCCGAACCGGCCGTCCTTGGCGACGATCCTCCGGCCGGTGGCCGGGTCGACGCCGAGATCGCGGTCGCCGCTCGGGCGCGAGAACAGCTCCTCGGCCTTCTCCGCGGTGAGGTCGTCGGGCGCCATGTCCTCGGGGATGTTCACCCGGGCGCCGTCGCGGTCGAGGTACGGCCCGTAGCGGCCCACCCTGATCACGATGTCCGTCCCCTTGATCGGGAACGAGCTGATCTCCTTGGCGTCGATCTCCCCGAGGTCGGTGACCATCTCCTTCAGGCCCTCGTCGCCGTCCCCGGCGCCGAAGTAGAACCTGCGCAGTTCCGGCACCCGCTCGGCGCGGTCGTTGGCGATGTCGTCGAGGACCTTCTCCATCTCGGCCGTGAAGTCGTAGTCGACCAGGTTGCCGAAGTGCTGCTCCAGCAGGTTGACCACGGCGAACGCGAGGAACGACGGCACCAGGGCGGTGCCCTTCTTGAACACGTAGCCCCGGTCCAGGATCGTTCCGATGATCGACGCGTACGTCGACGGCCGGCCGATCTCGCGGTCCTCCAGCTCCTTGACCAGCGACGCCTCGGTGTACCGCGCGGGCGGCTTGGTCGAGTGCCCGAGCGCGGTCAGTTCGGCCGCGGTGAGCCGGTCGCCCTCGGTCAGCGTGGGCAGGCGCTTCTCCGAGTCGTCCCGGTCGGTCGCGGGGTCGTCGGCGCCCTCGACGTACGCCCGCAGGAAACCGTGGAACGTGATCGTCCGGCCGGTGGCGCTGAACTCGACCTCCACCGGGTCCGCGGCCGTCCCGGCGGAGCCGTCGCCGCCCGCGCCGGACGTGCCGGCGACCTTGACCGACACCGACTCGCCGACGGCGTCCTTCATCTGGGAGGCGACCGTACGCTGCCAGATCAGCTCGTAGAGCCGGAACATGTCTCCGGCGAGCCCGGTCTCGCCCGGCGTGCGGAACTCCTCCCCGGACGGCCGGATCGCCTCGTGCGCCTCCTGGGCGTTCTTGACCTTGCTGGTGTAGGCGCGCGGCTTGTCTGGCACGTACGCCGCGCCGTACAGCTTGATCGCCTGGCTGCGGGCCGCGGCGACGGCGGTCTCCGACAGCGTGATGCTGTCGGTACGCATGTAGGTGATGAAGCCGTTCTCGTACAGCCGCTGGGCCACCTGCATCGTGTACTTGGCGGAGAAGCCCAGCTTGCGGCTCGCCTCCTGCTGCAGGGTGGTCGTCCGGAACGGCGCGTACGGCTTCCGCGTGTACGGCTTGCGCTCCACCGAACGCACCGCGTACGAGGCGCCGGCGAGCCGTCCGGCGAGGGCGGTCGCGGCGGCCTCGTCGAGGTGCAGGATGTCCGGGCTCTTGAGCCGGCCGGTGGAGGCGAAGTCGCGGCCCTGGGCCACGCGCCTGCCGTTCACCCCGGTCAGGGTGGCGGAGAAGGTCCGGGGGTCGTCCCCGGCCCGGCCGGTGTCGAACAGCGCCTGGAGGTCCCAGTAGGCGGCCGCGGTGAACGCCATCCGCTCCCGCTCGCGCTCCACGACCAGGCGGGTGGCGACCGACTGCACGCGCCCGGCCGACAGCCGCGGCTTGACCTTCTTCCACAGGACGGGACTGACCTCGTAACCGTACAGGCGGTCGAGGATGCGCCGGGTCTCCTGGGCGTCGACCAGGCGGAGGTTGAGGTCGCGGGGGTTGGACACCGCATCCCTGATCGCGTGCGGGGTGATCTCGTGGAACACCATGCGATGCACCGGGATCTTGGGCTTCAGCACCTCGCGCAGGTGCCAGGCGATGGCCTCGCCCTCCCGGTCCTCGTCGGTGGCGAGGTAGAGCTCGTCGGCCTCCTTGAGAAGCTGCTTGAGCTTGGAGACCTGTGCCTTCTTGTCGGGGTTGACGACATAGAGCGGCTCGAACTCGTGGTCGACGTTCACCCCGAGGCGGGCCCAGGCCTCGCTCTTGTACTTCTCCGGGATGTCGTCGGCCTTCTCCGGGAGATCACGGATGTGGCCGATGCTCGACTCGACGATGTAGCCGCGCCCGAGGTACCCGGCGATCGTCTTCGCCTTCGCGGGCGATTCCACGATCACCAGGCGGGTTCCGCCGGCGTTGCCGTTGTTGGCTGGCACGCTGCTTCCTACCTCGCTGTCCGCTGTCGTTCCCCGTGTATCCGGGAGTTTCCGGGTGTTTCACGTGTTTCCGGGTTTCGTGCGCTCCGGCTCACTGACACCCTCGTCGCCCGGGGCGGGGGTGCCTACCCCCACCGGGCGCCGTGGAGGCACCGCTTTGAAGGTACCTGCCGCCGCACGTTCCTCCCCCTCGGGCTACCCGGTTCTGTCCGGGAATGTAACTCGCCTGGCGCTGTTATCCACGAGGACGCAGAATAGAGCCCATCGAGTTCCCTAGCACGCCCCGGAGACCAATGGCTGTGCTCGACTACTCCTACCTGGACCTGTATCTGCCGCGTGGCACCCCTCGGGAGGTGGCGCGACAGATGCTGACGGAGCATGCCGAGCACGGAGACTGGGAATTGGAGCGGCTGCGCCTGTATCCCGACGGCAGCAGGCGCGTCCGGCTGCGTCGGAAGATCATACGGGCCGCTCGGACGATGTGAGCCGCGGGAGCGGCGACGCCACGGTCAAAAAGAGCTTTGCCCGCCCCGGGCCGCGCCCCCGGAACGGGCAAAGCGTCGATGCCCTCCTCCACTGGCCGGGAGGCGGCGTCCTGGTGGCCCGCGCCGGGCCCGTACGACGAGCGGCTGGTTCGCCGCCGTCAAGCCCGGCGCGAGCGTGATATCCCTCGCGTCCTCAGCCGGGCGCGTGGTTCTTCACGCGCCCGGCCGTCCGGCTACCTGCGGCCGAAGCGGAAGCGGCGGGTGACGGCGAACAGGCTCGCCGAGACGGCGAACATGGCACCGAGGACCAGTGCGGCGAACGAGCCGGCGTTCATGCCGGTCAGCCCGACGGGCTGCTCGGCGCTCATGAGACCGAGCTTGCCCAGCGGGAGCACCTCGGTGGTCTTGCCGAGGTCGCCGGTCGGCAGGTTCCGCGTGGCGTCGGCCACGGGCAGCGAGGCGGTGGCGTCGTCCAGCGTCCGCTGGGCGGGCAGCGTGCGGGCCGTGTCGTCGAGCGAGCCCGCGGCCGGCAGCGCGCCGGTGGCCTTGGACACGACGGCGGCGGGGTTGCCGGCGGGGACCACGCCCTTCACGCCCTTGCCCGCCGGGACGGGCGGGGCGGCCGGCAGACCCGGCGCCTCCGGCAGGCCGAGCATGTTCGGCAGGTTGCCGATCACCGGCCCCGAGGGCGCTGCGGGGGCGCTCATCGGCTGCATGGTGTGGGCGCCCGACAGCACCGGCATGGCGGGCGTGGCGGGCACCATGGCGCCGCGCGCGGCCCTGTGCTGGGGGTGCGGCCGGTAGCCGTGGGGACCCCAGCCGCCCACCTTCGCCCCACCCAGGCAGCCCGCGGCAGCGTCGCCCAGCACGGCGACAGCGTTGCCGCAGACGTTGACCGGCGCCGTGATCGGCGCGACCACCTGGTTGCCCGCGACGATCCCGTGGCGACCGGAGGTCACGTTGCCGCCCGCACCGGCGCCGCCGCCGACCACCGCGGCCCCGCCCCGGCAGCCCGCGTGGGCCTTGCCGAGCGCGGCGACGGCGTTGCCGCAGACGTCGACCGGCGCCGTGATCGGCGCGACCACCTGGTTGCCGCCCAGGATCGAGGAACGGCCGGAGGTGACGTTGCCGCCGGCGCCCCCGCCGCCGTGCCCGCCTCCGATCACGCTCGCGCCGCCGCGGCAGCCCGCGAAGGCGTCGCCGACGACCGCGATGGCGTTGCCGCAGACGTTGACCGGCACGGTGATCGGCGCGACCACCTGGTTGCCGCCGCCGACGCTGTGCGTGCCGCTGGTGACGTTGCCGCCCGAACCGCCGGACCAGCCGCCGTGACCCCCGTGACCCCCGTGACCGCCGTGGCCCGGCCTGGACCCGCCGTGGCAGCTGCCCGAGCCGTTGCCGCACACCTCGACCGGTGCGGTGATCGGCGCGACCACCTGGGTGCCACCACCCACGGAGTAGCGCCCGTCGGTGTCGTGACCACCCGAACCGGGACGGGGCCGGTGGTGACCGCCGTGGCCGTACCCGCCGTGCCCGCCGTGCCCGCCGTGCCCACCGTGACCGCCGGGGCCGCCCACGGACGAGCCGCCGCGGCAGCCCGAGAACGCGTCACCCAGGACGGCGACGGAGTTGCCGCAGACGTTGACCGGGGCGGCGATCGGCGCGACCACCTGGTTGCCGCCGAGGACCGAGGAGCGGCCGCTGGTGCGGTTGCCGCCGGCGCGGGCGGCCGGACCGGCGCCACCGACGTAGGCGCCGCCGCGGCACCCCGCCGTGGCGTCGCCGAAGACGGCGATGGCGTTGCCGCACAGGTTGATCGGCGCGGTGATCGGCGCGACCACCTGGTTGCCGCCGCCGACGCTGTGCGTGCCGCTGGTGACGTTGCCGCCCGCGCCGCCGCGGCGACCTGGGCCCTTGGCGACCGCGCCACCGCGGCAGCCCGCTCCGGCCTTCCCGAGGACGGCGACCGCGTTGCCGCAGACGTCGATCGGGGCGCTGATCGGCGCGATCACCTGGTTGCCGCCCAGGACGCTCCCCGCACCGGAGGTGCGGTTTCGCCCGGCGCCCTGGCCCGCGCCCTGTACGGCCGCGCCGCCCAGGGACGAGCCATGGGACTCTCCCGCGACCGCCACCGCGTTGCCGCTGATGTCGATCGGCAGGGTCACCGGGATGTCGACCTGGTTGCCGCCGAGGACCGAGTTGCTGCCGTCGGTGTCGGCGAAAGCCGTACCGCTGCCAAGGGCCATGACGCCGACGGCGAGAAACGCCGCGGAGGCCGAGCCCTTCGCCCACGTTCGCATGATGAATGCTCCTAGTGGTTCTTCTTAGGGGGTTACCTGACAGCTCGCGACTTCTGTCCACGCCGAATGAGCACAGCGGAGCGGTGGACGGTCACGAGGATGGGAGATTCCGCGTCACCCGCGCGGGAGCCTGCCGCCTGGGCACCACAGGTCAGGGCAGACGGTGGCACCGGTCGCCGTACCGAGGCGGACCGGCGCGAAGGCGGGATCAGTCAGGAGAGAAAGACGGGTCGTCCGCCGCTGTGCGGACCACCGGGGGAACAACCGCCGCCAGTGGGGCGGGCAGGGTGGTGAGACGCGGCTCGAACACAGGCCGCGCGACATCCCCGAACAGGATGCTTCCACCGCTTGTCTGCGGGACCAGGCCCTGGTCTGCGGGCGCGTGGTCCGCGGTGGACGGCGGAGGGAGCATGGGCTTCGACTGGCTGGTCAGCCCGTCGACCGTGCGCCCCGCCATCGCCTCGGCGTTCACCGAGGTGTCGTCAGCCGCCGTGGGGAAACCGTCGGCACTCTTCCCGTGAGACCTCGCCATGCCTGCGGCGCCCGGCGAGGGCGGCAGGCCGAGGTCCGGACCGGAGACACGGTCGGGAAGTACCGACCCGGCGGCGTCAGGTGAGGGTGCGGCCCCGGCGGCGGAGGTCGCCGTGCCGAAGACGCCGAGAAGCACACCGAGCAGCCATGCGGCGGCGATCAGCCCGCCGACGACCAGCAGGCGGCCCGATCGGGAGCCGGCCGCGAACCGCGCCATCCGGCTCCGCTCGTGGCGGCCGGGAGACGTGACGGGCACGCCGGGAACGGCGACGGGCGAAGACGCCCCCCGCTGCTCCTGCGACGTGCTCGTCACGCGACCTCCCCATACCGCTGAGCCGACATCCGGCCGACTCGACCCGGAGCGGATCAACCCTCAACGGAGAGTTACTGTAGCGGCACGGCACGTGATCGCAACAGCTTTCTCAGCAGTATTCGAGGAAACGGTCAAGGACCCGGACGCCAAACTGGAGCGAATCCACCGGAACCCGCTCGTCGATGCCATGGAACATCCCGGAGAAGTCCAAGTCCTCGGGAAGCCGCAGCGGCGCGAAGCCGTACCCGCTGATGCCGAGGCGGCTGAACGCCTTGAGGTCGGTGCCGCCGCTCAGCGTGTACGGCACGACCCGCGAACCCGGGTCCTCCTCATGCAGCGCGTCGGCCATGGCCTTGACGAGCGGGCCCTTGAAGGGCGTCTCGACCGCGACGTCGTGGTAGACGAACTCCCGTGTCACGTTGGGCCCGAGCAGCTCGTCCAAGGTCTGGAAGAACTCGTCCTCGTACCCGGGCAGGAACCTGCCGTCCACGTGCGCGGTCGCGGCCTGGGGGATGACGTTCGCCTTGTAGCCGGCCTGGAGCATGGTCGGGTTGGTCGTGTTCTTGAGCGTCGCGCCGATCATGCGGGCGAGCGGGCCGAGCGTGGCCACCGCCGCCTCCGCGTCCTCGGCCTTGACCTCCGTGCCGAAGACCTCCTCGAAGAACGCCTGCACGGTCGGCGTGAGCCGCACCGGCCACTTGTGGCGGCCGATCCGGCCGACCGCCTCGGCGAGCTCGGTCACGGCGTTGTCGTCGTTGAGCATCGAGCCGTGGCCGGCCCTGCCCTTGGCGGTCAGGCGCATCCAGGCGATGCCCTTCTCCGCCGCCTCGATCAGGTACAGCCGCCCCTTTTCCGTGGTCACGCTGAAGCCGCCGACCTCGCCGACGGCCTCGGTGCAGCCCTCGAACAGCTCCGGGTGCCTGCCCGCCAGCCACTGGGCGCCGTAGTGGCCGCCGGCCTCCTCGTCCGCGGTGAAGACGAGGACGACGTCCCTCGGCGGCCTGCGTCCCTCGCTCAGCCGCCGCCGTACGACGGCCAGGATCATCGCGTCCATGTCCTTCATGTCCACGGCCCCGCGGCCCCAGACACAGCCGTCGGCGACCTCGCCGCTGAGCGGGTGGTGCGTCCAGTCGGCGGCGTCGAAGGGCACGACGTCCAGATGGCCGTGCAGGAGGAGGGCGTCCCGGCTCGGGTCGGCGCCCTCCACCCGGGCGACCACGTTCGCCCGGCCCTTGTCGGACTCCAGGATCCGCGGTTCCAGGCCGACCTCCGCCAGCTTTCCGGCCACGTACTCCGCGGCCTCGCGTTCCCCGGGGCCCGTGTTGTCCCCCGCGTTCACCGAGTCGATCCGGATCAGGTCGCGGCACAGCTCGACGACCTCGTCCTCCCCGAAGCGTGGGGTCATTGCGCCTCCTCCTACCGGACGGGTCGCCCAGGGGCCGACCCGCCCGTGTCTGTCACGTCGTACGGCTCGCGCCTCCATCCTGCCGCCGTACAGGCGTGTCCTTCACCCCCGGGCCGCCGCACGCCGTACGGAGGGGGCTGAATCCCGGTATGAAGCAGGGCGGAGACAGTGCTAACCTGTATCAGCCGACGCGGGATGACGATCCTGCGTGAGGCACCACGTCCGGGTGGCGGAATAGGCAGACGCGCTAGCTTGAGGTGCTAGTGCCCAGTGATGGGCATGGGGGTTCAAGTCCCCCCTCGGACACAAACCACATGTGGAGGCTGGGGACAACCCAGGCCTCCACAAGTCATTTGGCGGCCACTAGGTTCCCACGAGGTGGAAGGCCGCCCAGTAATAGGGGCTCTGGAAGGGCCGGCCCGTGGGACGGCCGGAACGGGACCGTCCGCGGGACTGACGGCGGGCCCCGGAGTCGAGGCCGGTGAGCTCGGCCACTGTGACGTCGCGCAGCCAGAGCTGGGCCTCGCGCATCGCTTGCACGGGAGATCTGCCCTGGCCGATCATGAGTGCGTAGAAACGCCGCATGAACAGCGCCGTCGACTCGTCCTCCACGCTCCACAAGGTGGCGACCACGCCCGGCGCGCCCGCGCTCAGCAGCCCGGCGGCCAGGCCGATGTGCTCGGCCGAGCGGCGGCCGATCGTCCCCGGCACCCCGGTCTGGCAGGCCGACAGCACGGCCAGGCGCGTGCCGCCGAGGTCCAGGCCGCGCAGGTGGGCGGCGGTCAGGAGGAAGCCGTCCCCCAGCGTGATGTGCGAGAAGTCCGGCTGAATCCAGTTGACCCCCGCGTGGCAGGCGAAGTGCAGATAGGTGGCGCCCGGGGAGAGAGCGGCGACCGCCTCCCAGGTGACCGCCGGGCCGCGTACGACCCGCGCCATGCCCGGGGAGAACTGCTCGACGATGCCATCGGCCTCCGAGGAGGCCCAGGGCAGGTCGCCGAGGGGGTCGCAGAAGACCGTGAGGCGTTGCTCTGCGGGGTCCATGCGGGCGGCCCGGCGGGTCGCTCCGCTCAGCACTCCGGCGCACGGTATGTAGGCGATCGGATGGTCGTCGAGCAAGGTGCGCCCACGGCCTTCGTCATGACACCTCGCGGCGTGGACCGGCAGGTGCCGGCTCAGCTCCGAACCGGCCAGCCACAGCGTCGTCCCTTCGGGGACGCCGAGGTCGCGCAGCGCCTGTGTCAGCGGGCCGGCGACGGCCTCCCACAACCACGCGGTGATCGCGCCGATCTCCGCCGCCCACATGGCGAAGGGAACGTTCCCGAGCTCCCACTGACTGCTCGTCTTGAGCCATCGCGACTCGGCATCCCTGAGCTTCGCCAGGTTGACGCCCGGGAGCCGGACGACGTTCGCTTCGGCCGGCTCGGGTGTCCCGGCTGGTATGACGAACATGGCCGCTTCCTCGTCACCGACGATCGGCATCACCAGCACGCCGCCCTGGGGAACGGCGGCGCAGACGGAGGCTCCGGTCGGCTCGGCGGCCGTGCGCGACGCCGCCGGCGTCGTACCGGCCTGGCACAGTGCCGCGGCCAGTTCGGCGCGCGCCACGGCGAGCCGGCGGGTGATCTGCGGACCTTCGCCGTTCTCGGCGGCCTCCGGCGTCCGGAGTGCCGCCTCCAGCCCGCGCACCTCCTTCCGAGCGCGGACCACACGTGATCGGACGGATTCGGGAAGCCCGGTGAGGTCCGGGTCAGGGTCCGGCGCGTCGGCGACGGTCCAGGATTTGCTGCGTTCGAGCAGGGCGAGCGCCCGCGACCAGGCGCCGTCCGCCAGCGCCCAGAGTGCCAGCATCTGATGGAGACCGCTCACAGAGTCGATCAAGTGGTGTTCGCCGTACCCGGACCCCGCGGAAGCCAGCAGCTCCTCCCCCAACCGGGCGCCGGTCAGACAGAGCCTCACGGCCTCGGCGCGCTCGCCACGGCGCCGGCGCAGCAGCGCCAGATGACGATAGACGTCCAGCAGGCCCGCGTCGGGCGGGCGCACGACCTCAAGGGCCTTGGTCAGGTGCTTCGCAGCCCGCGCGTGGGCTCCGGCGTCGAAGTCCAGCAGCCCGAGGGCACGGTGCACCCCGTATCGCTGTTCGGCGCTCGGGAACCCCCGGAGGATCCTGGCGCTGTGCCTGCGAATCTTGCCGGCGAGGTCGGGGGTGGCGACCCCCCGGATGAGCGCGACGGCGCCGATGCTCACGAGGTTGCGCCGCACCAGCGCGACCGCGTCCGGCCTGTGCTGACGCTGGAACGCGGCGAGCGCGCATTCCAGGTGATCGATGGCCTGCGGCAGGTGACCCGGTTCGTGGTCCACCATCGCGGGCGAGGCGTGCGTGAAGCCAATCCTCTCCTGCATGTCGGCCCAGGACCGCTCGTCTCCGGCCTCATGGTAGAAGCCGGCCAGCTCCGTGTAGTCCGCGAGCGCGTCCCGCGTGTTGATGAGAGGGTGGCCGCGCAGTGACCGGCGCAGCCCGTCCGCGCGCAGGCTGAGCGCGCGGGCCCACTCACGCGGGAAGTCCTCGCGGGTGAACACGCTCAGCGCCTTCTCCGCGTGCTCCACCACAAGTGCGAGATCGGCTTGTTCCTCCCCCGACCGTCGCCATCGATAGGCCTCCCCTAGGGCCGCGTGCACGGCCGCCCAGGCGGCCGGGCGGCGCACCGGATCCACGCGGGTCAGAGCCTCGTTCAGGATCGTGATGGCGGTGACGACGTCTTCCTGCGGGCGTGTGTGGTCCCGCTCGAGATGGAGACGGGCCAGGTCGACGCTGACCGCCACCCAGATGTCCGGCTCGTCGCTGGCGAGAGCCGTGCCGCGGGCGCGTTCCAGATGGCCGATGGCCCGGATGTTGCCGTAGTCGCGGCCGGTGGCCTCCGCGATCAGTCCCAGTGTCCGGTGTATCTCGGCCAGTGTGCTGCGGGCCGTTCCCGCGCCCGCGTGCCGCAGGGCGGCCTCGGCGTGCCGGCGAGCGCGGCGCAGGTCACCGGAGGCGGCGCGGCCCAAATAGGCCGTCGCGGCGGCGGCGTGCGCATCGACCCTGACGCGGGCGCCGGCTCGCGGGTCCGCGTGGCGCTCCCGGTCGAGGATGTCCACCGCGGTGTCCGCCTCCGCCACGGCTCGATCCAGGTTGTCCGTACGGCTCCCGCGGATCCGCTCGCAGAAGGCGGTGGCGAGCAGTGCCCGCATGGTGGCCTCCGTGAGGGTGTCACCGTTCTCCACGGCGTACCTCGCCACCTCGGCCGCGTGCCCGACGGCGTCCTCGATCGCGGCCGCGCGGTCGCGGGACTGGGAGAGGAGCAGAGTCCTGGCCAGCCTGCCCTTCAGCGCGGCCCACGCGAGGGTGCCCGGCTCGGCCTGGGCCAGCCCCTCCCCGCACAGCGCCACCGCGCGCTCCGGCGACACCGAGGACTCGGGTTGCAGGAGCTCGGCCAGCAGCACGCGAAGCTCCGCCGGAACCTGATCGGCATAGTGGTCCGGCGCCGGTCCGAACATGTGGGTCAGCGCCGCCTCCACGCCTTCGGTCCGGGCCCGGGCGAGGAAGTCGACGTGCTCCTCGGGGAGACCGCACATCCGCGCCCAGTATTCGGCGAGCGGGGTGAGCAACAGGGCCCGGTCACGCTCCAGGATCGCCTGTTTCCCCGCCCGGTCGGTCGCGTTGCGCAGCGCGGCGACGGCCCGGGTCGTCAAGTGCCGTACGCCGGGACGGAAGAGGAGGAACCTCAGCAGGTCCGCCTCCTGCGACAACGTCGCCATGCGGTCCAGCACCCCGGGAGTGAGCTCGGCCCGCTCGTCGGGGCGCATCCGTCTCGCGAAAGCCTCCGCCACGCCCACCGACCGGCAGTCCGTGAGCAGCGCCCGATGCCACTCCAATCCGGACGTGACGTCCGGGCCTGTATCCCCTCCGTCCTCCTCGGCCTCGGCCAGCGCGTTCCGCAGGACGATGTCCGCGTACTCCCCCAGGAGTTCGGCGGAGTGGCGCTCGACCATCAGCCGTTTCTCCTCGAGGTCCCACTCGTTGACCAGGTCCTCTACGATTCTCACCACGTCAGCCGGGACGAATGCCCCTTGCTCGTCAGGGGGTGCCATGAGCCGACGGCTCCTGATGCCGGTAGACGGTCGGGACGACGACCCCCTGCCGCCACTGCGCGGAGAGGTCGGCCGCCTGCCGCACCTCGGCGTCGAGGTCGGCGGGCAGCGGCAGGCGCAGGGCGGCGATGAGGTCCAGGCGGTGCAAGTCGAAGGCGACCTCCACCGACTCGCAGTACGCGAGGGCCGCCTCGATCACGGCCCGGTGAGCCAGCAGCCCGACGCCCGCCGGGACGAGCGTCAGCCAGAACCACCAGCCGGAGCCGGCCAGCAGCGCCCCGGCGGCGACGGCGCTGAGCAGGGACATCACCTCAAGGCGCACCGTGGCGTCCAGCGTGTTGCGGCGGTCGTCGACGATCTGCCGCATCCGGTCGCCGATCACCGGGTACAGCCGGGGCCAGGCCACCACGGCGTCCCAGCCGGACGCCGCCCCCGCCCGGGCCTCGCCCGCCGCCAGCACGTTCCCCAGCGCCGTCGGCCGCACCCGGTCCTCGGCGGGATAGCGCAGGAGGAGCTCCGTACCCGCCTCGCCGAGCCGGTTGAGCCGCTCCGCCGGGACGTCCTCCACATGCGCGGGGAGCTCGGCCGCCCGGGCGAGCGCACGGCGCCGGCGGCGATGCCGGCGGCGGAGCGGGGCCGCGAGCCGGTCTAGGCGCGCGGGCCAGTAACCCTCCAGCAGCCGGACCAGCCGCAGTTGAAGCGGCTGGGCGACCAGCGCGGCAAGGGTGATGGCCAGGATCAGCAGCAGCACCTGCCCGACGTCGAGATCCGCCGCGGTCTTCCAGGCCCGGCTGAAGCGGAGCTCTCCGGGGGCTCCGGACCACAGCAGCACCAGCAGGAACAGCGCGGCGGCGTAGAACGGGAGGTAGCCGACGAGGAAGAAGCGCCCGCCGAAGACGTCACCCACCGGCTTGGCCGCTTCGCCGATCCTCATCGCGGACGGTCCAGCGGTCCGTGACCGTTCACGCAGGTCGGGGGGTCCCGTGGGTCCACATGAATGCGGTAGGTGATCTGCGAGCACTCCCGGCAGACGTACCGCAACAACTCATAGGCGGCGGAACGGCCCGGGAGCGAAGCGCCGTCTCCGTCCCCCACGCCGCGGAGTCGCCCGGGAGGTTCGACGGCATCACGGCTTGCCACCCCTACGGCGAACGTACCGGCCACCACCGCGATCTGGTCGATGCCGTCATTCGCCGCGAACAGCGCCTCCAGCACCTCGGCCGCATCCACAAGGGGAAAACCGGGGGGCAGCTCCAGCCTCGGCGCGTCAGCCGACGGCGGTCCGGGTCCGAGCAGGACCGAGTAATCACCCGGCTTGAGCGTCACTGAACCTCCCGGCCCGACGCCGATTTCTTTCTGAGGCGGTCTCATCGTCGCCCAGCCCCGACGGCACCGCAACCAGATCGCGCCTCCCCGAAACGCTAGGCACGGTGCGGACTGGATCACAGCTTTTATCATTCGCTGGAAGACACCGGATACCGCCCAGTACCGGAACCGATCGTGACCGTGAACCACGACCAGTACTGGGCGGGCGCGTCCCACCACCGTCGACGGCGAGCGGGATGAGCACCGCCGCCAGATGGTCCTCACCGTGTCGCAGGCAGAGTTCGTGCATATGACGGAACGGAACGACCGCCGCGATCAGCGCCAGTAGCGCGACGCCGCAGCGTGGCCGGCGCGGTGAAGGCCGAGACTCCGGAGCCGACCACCACGGTGCGCCGGCCGGCGCAGCAGGCGCGTACGGCCGGGTCGCGCAGGTCGGGGACGCGGCAGGAGATGAGGCTGGTCATGCTGTGAGTCGGCCCGGTCTCGCCCCTGCTTCGCGGCTCATCTCGATGCAGTTCGCCGGCCAGTCCTGCCTTCGTGACCGGTGCTTCTTGTCGTCTTCTCAGCGCTCCCAACACATCCGCTGACGTACCGCGCGAACTGTCGCTTCATCGTGGACAACACGTGATCGGGGTCGGCGGCCCAGATGTCGGCGTTGAAGATTTCGACCTCGATGTCGCCGCGGTAGCCCGCGGCCTCGACAGCGGCGGTGAGTGGGTGGAAGTCGATCACACCGTCGCCCATCATGCCGCGACCGAGCAGCGTGTCGGCGGGGAGCGGCACGAGAAAGTCGCTCACCTGGTAGCTCGCGATCCGGTCACCGGCCCGCTCGATCTGCGTCAGCACCTCGGGATCCCACCAGAGGTGGAAGGTGTCGACCACCACGCCCACCTGTGCGGCCGGGTGGGGCTCCGCCAGGTCGAGCGCCTGCCCGAGGGTGGACAGCACCGCGCGGTCGGCACAGTACATGGGGTGCAGCGGCTCGAGCGCGAGCCGTACGCCACGCTCGGCGGCGTACGGGACCAGGGCGGTGAGTGCATCGGCCACGCGAGCCCGGGCCTCGGCGAGATCCCGGCTGAACCCGGGTCCGCGCGCGCCACCGGGTGCCATTCCGGGCAGGCCGCCGACCACGAGCACCAGGCAGGCGGCGCCGAGGGCGGCTGCCTCGTCGATCGCCGCGCGGTTGTCGTCGAGTCCGCGGTCGGGGCCGGTCAGGAAGCCGCCCCGGCACAGGGAGGAGACGCGCAGCCCCGCGTCTGTAACCAGCGTCGCGGTCTCCGCCAGGCCGTGCTCGGCCACGGCTTCCCGCCACAGCCCGATGGCAGGAATCTCATGACGTACGCAGCCGTCGACGGCCTCGCGCAGAGACCAGCGGCGGGTGGTCCACTGGTTGAGGGAAAGGCGGGCGGGGGTCATGCGGCGACTCCGGCGGTGTTGAGCAGGTGGCGCATGCGTGCGGCGGCCAGGTCGGGGTCGGGCAGGAGCCCGGCCTGGTCGGCGAGGCGGAACACCTCGGCCAGGTGGAGGATCGAACGGGCGCTGTGCGCGCCGTTCACCATCACGAAGGCGTCCTGGTGCCCGGCGAGCCAGGCCAGCAGGACGATACCGGTCTTGTAGTGATAGGTCGGGGTTTCGAAGATCTTGCGGGCGAGTGGCACGGTCGGGGCGAGAACGGTCTCGAACCGTTCGCGGTCTCCGGCGTCGAGCGCCTGGAGGGCGGCCGCCGCGGCGGGGGCGATCGGGTCGAAGATCCCGAGCAGTGCGTGGCTGCCGCCCGCGATCAGCTCCGGGTAGTTGAAGTCGTCGCCGGTGTAGAGCCGCACGCCGTCAGGGAGCCGTTCGCGCAGGCGCACCTCGTGTTCGGCGTCGAGCAGTGACACCTTCACCCCGTCCACGCGGGAGGCATGGTCGTGGACGAGCGCGAGGAACGCCTCGGTGGCGGCCGGAAGATCGCGCGACCCCCAGTATCCGGCCAGCGCGGGGTCGAACATCTCGCCGAGCCAGTGGAGGATCACCGGCCGGTCGGCCTGGCCGAGCAGCCTGCCGTAGATCTTGTGGTAGTCCTCGGGGCCGCGGGCGAGACGGGCGAGTTGCCTGCTGGCCATGACGATGACCCGGGCACCCGCGTCCTGGACCGTCTCCATCTGCTCCAGGTAGCCGGACACGACCTCCTCCAGAGTGGCCGCTTGGGGCAGGTGGTCGGTGCCGGCGCCGCAGGCGAGCAGGTCGGCCGGGTCGCCGAAACCCCGGGCCTCTGCGGCGCTGCGCCGGATCAGTTCGGTTGTGGCCGTCCAATCCAGGCCCATGTTGCGCTGGGCGGTGTCCATCGCGTCGGCCACCCGCAGCCCGTACGACCACAGGTGGCGGCGGAAGCCCAAGGTCGCGTCCCAGTCGAGGGCCGTGCGCGAGCCGGGGGCGTGATCGGCGAGCGGGTCGGCCACCACGTGCGCGGCGGCGTACACCACTCGACTGGTGGGCGGTGACGGCGGCGGGGCCCAGGCGACCGGCTCACGCATCCGGTAGGTGTCCAGCCGGCGATCCGGTCCGGGCAGGGTGACGGCGGTCATGCCCCCGCTCCGGGCACCTCGACGCGCACGCCCTCCGCCGAGGAGCGCAGGCCCAGCTCCGCGAGCTGCACCCCCCGGGCGCCGGAGGCGAGGTCATACGGGAACGGCGCGTCCTCCACGACATGGCGCACGAACATCTCCCACTGCGTCTTGAAACCGTTGCCGAACTCCGCGTTGTCCGGCACCTCCTGCCACTGCTCCCGGAACGGCTCGGTCACCGGCAGGTCGGGGTTCCACACCGGCATCGGAGTGGCCGACCGGTGCTGTACGCGGCACCGGCGCAGCCCGGCCACGGCGCTGCCGTGGGTGCCGTCCACCTGGAACTCCACCAGCTCGTCGCGGTTCACCCGCACCGCCCAGGAGGAGTTGATCTGGGCGACCACACCGCCGGCCAGCTCGAAGATCGCATAGGCGGCGTCATCGGCGGTCACCTTGTAGGGTCGGCCGTGTTCGTCCATCCGCTCCTCGACGTGCGTCACCGCCCGCGCGGTCACCGCCTCGACGCGGCCGAACAGGTTCTCCAGCACGTACGCCCAGTGCGGGAACATGTCGAGTACGATGCCGCCGCCGTCCTCGGCCCGGTAGTTCCAGGAGGGCCGCTGGGCCGGCTGCCAGTCGCCCTCGAACACCCAGTAACCGAACTCCCCGCGCACCGACAGGATCCGGCCGAAGAAGCCGCCGTCGATCAGCCGCCGCAGCTTCAACAGCCCCGGCAGGAACAGCTTGTCGGCGACCACGCCGTTCTTCACCCCCGCCTCGCGCGCCGCCCGCGCCAGGGCGACCGCGTCGGCGAGGTTCTCCGCGACCGGTTTCTCGACGTAGACGTGCTTGCCCGCCTCGATCGCCTGCGTGACGGCTCCGATCCTGGCGTTCGTGATCTGGGCGTCGAAGTACACCGCGTTGCGGTCGTCGGCGAGAGCCGCGCCCAGGTCGGTCGTCCGGTCAGGGATGCCGTGCCGGGCCGCGATGGCCTCCAGCTTGGCCGCGCTACGCCCCACGAGCACCGGCCTGAGCGCCACCCGTCGTCCGTCCGACAGCTCGACTCCGCCCTGATCGTTGATCGCGAGGACCGACCTGACCAGATGCTGGCGGTAGCCCATCCGCCCGGTCACCCCGTTCATGACCACGCCAAGGGTCTCCATCCGTCCTCCTCCACCTACGGACTCTGACGCGGAAAACGCTTTCCGCTGATACGGAAAGCGCTTTCCATTACTTTGGACCGTACGGCGAGGGCCGCGGGGACGTCAACCGGAGTTCGCCGTTCGGAACAGGACGGTAGGCAGGCGAAGATGAGGACATGGGTGCGAAGCGCGGCGCGGTGACACTGGAGGACGTGGCCAGGCGGGCCGGGGTGTCGCTCGCCACGGCGTCGCGGGCCATCAACGGCAGCACTCGGAAGGTCCGTCCGGAGATCCGTGAGCGTGTGGAGCAGGCGGCGCGGGACCTCGACTACGCGGCCAACGCGCAGGCCCAGGCAGTGGCCCGCGGACGCACCGACGTGGTCGGGCTCGTCGTGCAGGACATCGAGGACCCCTACTTCTCCTCGATAGCCGCCGGGGCGATGCGAGTGGCCGAGGCCAACGGCCTGATGGTCAGCATCGCCGGCACCGGGAGACGGCCGGACAAGGAGATCGAGTACGTCGCCGCGCTGCGGCGCATGCGGGCGGCCGCGATCGTCATCGCCGGGTCGCGTACGGACGACCGCGACGCGCTCGCCCGGCTCGGCGCCGAAGTCGACGCCTTCGAACGCTCGGGCGGCAGGACCGTTCTGATCGGCCAGCGACGCCTGCCCGTCGACACGCTGGTCGTCGCCAACCGCTCCGGCGCGCGCGACCTCGCGATCCGCCTCACGGGCCTCGGCTACCGCTCGTTCGGTGTGCTCGCCGGCCCCCGCGGCCTGCTCACCGCGGTGGACCGGCTCGCCGGCTTCACGGAGGGCCTGAGGAAGGCGAGGGTCGCCCTGCCGCGTGATGCCGTGGTGCACGGGGAGTTCACCAGGGACGGCGGGCACGCGGCCATGCTGGAACTGCTCGCACGAGGGCGCGACGTGGAGTGCGTGTTCGCGGTCAACGACGTGATGGCGGTGGGCGCCATCGCCGCCCTGCGGCCGCTCGGGCTCGAGCGGACCGTGGCCGTCGCCGGGTTCGACGACATCACCACGCTGCGGGACGTCATCCCGGCGCTGACAACCGTGCGCCTTCCCCTTATCGAGATCGGCGAGACGGCGCTGGAGATGGTTCTGCGGGAGCCTTCCGGGCGCCCGCGGTACCGGCGCATCGCGGGCGAGGTGGTCCTGCGGGAGAGCACACCGGGTGTCCGGCCCGCTCATCCGGCCCCTGAGGGGGGCCCGGAACCGCTCCCCACGGGACAGACCTCGTCCACGTAGCGGCGCAGGGTGGCCGCCTCGCCGGTCAGCATGCCCGGGTCGTCGCCGGGGACGAACTCGAGGGAAGCGTCGATCCTCCTGCCGGTCGACGCCAGCACGCCCATGACCGTCCGCCACAGAGCCGCGCGGTGGTCGAGTGGGAGGCGATCCTCGGAGGTGGGCCACCAGCTGAAGACGTGCACCGCGTCCACGTGGTCCAGTACGGCCCGCAGTCCCGCCAGCGCCTCGTCGTCGGGCATGCCGTTCGGCGGCTGCCAGTAGGTCCGCAACCCGGGAACCTCGTCCAGCATCGACAGCGCGGATTCGATCTCGTCGGTGAGCGTGCCGGCGTGGAACTCGGTGGCGACCACGATGTCTCCCGCGCTGTCCACGCACCGCTTCAGTCGGTCGAGCGTTCTGCGGCGATCCGCCGGGCCGGCGGACGCGGAGGCCAGGTCGCCCGCCCAGACCCGGACGCGGGGCGTGCCCAGCGCGCGGGCGGCGGCGAGCACCTGCCGCCACAGGTGCTCGGCCTCCTCCGGATCGGCGGGAACGCCCGCCTGGTAGTACGAGCCCAGGGCCGAGACCGACAGGCCCGCCGCTCTCGTCGCCTCGCCCAGGCGGCCGACCCCTGCTTCGTCGCCCAGCCGCACATGGGCGTCCTGACCCCATTCGATGTGCTCCAGCCCGGCCTGCCGGGCAAGCGCGATGATCCGCTCAGGGGGAAGCGGCCGATAGGTGACGCTGCACATCCCCGCGGTCAAAAGCCGTGGCGGCGTTTTCATCGTGTCCAACCGGATCCCCTGACGGGTGCGTCCGGATGTGCGGTGCAAGAGGGATCGAGGGCTCCGCCCGGGAGGATCGGGGCGATGACGAACCGCATGGTGGCCCAGGCGACGTACAGAAGAGGAGAGCACGCGAGGAAAAGGCCTGCCATCGGCTTCAGCAGGACGACGGCCACGGCCAGGCCAAGCACGGCGATGCTGAGAGCGGACAGATACCAGCGCCGCGCCACGAGGTAGAGGCAGGGCAGCACGAGAGGGCGCAGCCGGACCGCCCCCGGCTCGGCCAGCAGCACCACCAGCGTGAAGACCACCGTCATCACCAGTGCCGACATCGTGACGAAGAACGGGACCAGCGCCGGTCCCCACGTCGTGGGCGCGACGGCGGCCACGTCGACGATCAGCACGCTCACGGCGACGGCGCCGCCCGCCCAGACGAGGAGCGCCCGGGGCGCCGCCCGCCGGTACGAGCGCCAGAATGCGCGCAGCACGTCCGTCGATCCCTCTCCCAGCCCGGCGAAGCATCCGAACGCACCGGTCAGTGCCGGTCCGCACGGCACCGACAGCACGACGTAGAAGGGCCACGACGTGAGTGGATTCCGCGCGGTCGCGAGCGCGGCGAGGAGCGGCGCGCACGTCACGGCGAGCAGGACGTTGGTCATGAGCCCGACGTAGACGGTGGAGAACAATTTCTCGTAGGTCTCCTGCCGGGCGGGCCTGAGCAGGCGCGGCGCCCGCGCGTGGCCGTGGGCGCTCATCACTTGAGTCCGCTCGTCGCGATGCCGCGGATGAAGTACCGCTGCCCGAACAGGAAGAGGACCAGGATCGGCAGCACCGACAGCACGGCGCCCGTCATGATCATCGCGTACTCGGCGTCGTACTGGCCGACGAACGAGCGCAGGCCCAGCTGGACGGTCCACAGCTCGTTGCTCGTCAGGTAGATGAACGGCCCCATGTAGTCGTTCCACGTGTTCACGAACGTGAGCAGGGCGAGGCTCGCGAGCGCCGGTTTCGACAGCGGCAGCATCAGGCGCAGGTAGATGCCGTACTCGGTCAGGCCGTCGATCCGTGCGGCCTCGCACAGCTCGTCCGGGATCGACATGTAGTACTGCCGCATGAGAAAGACGCCGAACGCGCCGAAGGCCTGCAGCAGGATGATCGACCAGTAGGTGTTCGTCAGTTCCGCGCGCTGCATCATGATGTACTGCGGCACCATGTACGCCTGCCACGGCACCGCGATGGTGGCGATGTAGGCCAGGAACAGAGTGTCCCTGCCGGGAAAGCGCACCTTGGAGAACCCGTAGGCGGCGAAGCTGCCTGTCAGAAGCTGCAGGAGGGTGATGGCGACCGACAGGAAGACCGAGTTGCCCAGGTAGGTCGCCATCGGGATCCGGTCCCAGATCTCGACGAAGTTCGACCAGCGGAACTCCCGCGGGACCCACTCGACGGGAACGGTGAGAACCTCGTTGTTTCGCTTGAGCGAGGACGACACCATCCACGCGAACGGCACCAGCACGAGCAGGGCCACCGCGAGGAGGCACACGTACGCGAGCGCCGTCCGGACCAGACGCGGTCCCCGGGAACGGGGGCGCGCGGATGGGGCGGGTGGCCGGGGCGGGGCGATGGCCGGGGGAGCATCGGGCAGCGCGGTCATCGGGTGCTGCTCCGTTCGTTGAGGCGGAACTGGACAACGGTCACGGTGAGCACGATGACGAAGAGCACCAGGGCGATGGCCGAGGAGTAGCCGAACCGACCCTCGGTGATCCCCTCCCGGTAGATGAGCTGGGCCAGGACCAGCGTGCTGCGTCCGGGCCCGCCGTCGGTCATGACCACGATGAGGTCGAGCACCTTGAAGCTTTGGATCGTCAGCATGACGACGACGAAGAACGTCGTGGGGCGCAGGCACGGCAGGGTGATTCTCCAGAAGCGCTCCCATGCGTTGGCGCCGTCCACCCGGGCGGCCTCGTAGTACTCCTTGGGGATCGTCTGCAGACCGGCGAGGAAGAGCACCATGTAGTAGCCCATGTCCCGCCACACGCTCGTGACGATCACAGCGGGCATCGCCCAGTCGGTACTGGCCATCCACCGGGGCGGGTCGTCGATGCCGAGCGCGTGGAGGAGCTGGTTGACCGGTCCGGCCGTCGGGTTGAACAACATGCTCCACACGACGGCCACCGCGACCAGAGAGGTGATGTACGGGAAGAACGCCGCGGTGCGGAAGAACTGCACTCCGCGGAGCTTGCGGTCGAGCGCGACCGCCAGGCCGAGCGCCGCAGCCAGTGTGAGCGGGATGTGGCCGACGGCGTAGTAGAGGGTGTTGCGGAGCGCGACGTAGAAGTTCTCGTCACGCAGCAGCCGCCGGAAGTTCTCCAGCCCCACCCATTCGGGCGTGTTGTAGGAGTCCCATTTCAGGAACGCCAGTGCGAACGCCGCGAGCATCGGGATCAGGGTGAACAGCGCGAAGCCGAGGAAGTTCGGGAGGATGAAGCTCCATCCGATGAGGATGCGGTGCCAGGCGGGTCGCCTCCGCGGCGGACTGTGGGGCGCCGATTGGGTTATTGCATGAGCCATAGCCGTCCTTCATGACCTCCAGCTCTTTCACGGAGATGTGGCGGGCTCTCAGTGCCTCCGGAACCCGCCACCGGTCCCTAGTTGAGCACTTCGCGCTTCACGCGGTCACCCATCGAGCGGATGCCCTCGTCGATCGACTTGTCGCCGACCATGATGAGCTCGTGTTCCTCGTTGAGGATCGTGTCGACGTCGGAGGTGTGCTCACTGACGGGCATCTCCAGCACGACCTTGTCGGGCTGGAAGGCCTTCTTGGACAACTCGTCGGTGGGCATTCCCGCATTCGAGAAGTACGCCTGGGTGATTTCGGTGGTCTGCAACGCCGGCACCACGCCCACCTTGCTGATCGCCTCGGCGCCGGCCTGGCCCGCCGCGAACTGCACGAACTTCTTGGCCGCGTCCGCATGCGCAGCCCGCTTGTTCACCGCGAAGGCGGTGGGCGAGCCGAACGTTGTCATGCCGGTGGCACCCGGCCGCTGCGGCATCGGCGCCAGGGCCCAGTCGACGTCCGTGGCGCCCTTCTGCTTCTGCCCAAGGATGCCGGAGATGTACCAGGTGCCCATCGGCAACATCGCCGTGGCACCGGTCTCGAAGATCGTGCGGTAGTCGGACTTCTGCGCCTTCGCCGTGCCGAAGTCGAGGGTCGCGCCGTCCTTCTGCAGCCCGAGCGCCATCTCGTACTGGTCCTTGAAGAAGGAGTAGTCACCGCTGAGCTGGTCGCCGCCGGTCTGCGCGGCGGAGATGGCCTGCACCACCGACCGCCAGGTGTGATGGTAGGTGCCGTAGACCTTCTTGCCCCCCTCGTCGTGCGTGAGGCTCCGGGCGAGCTTGGCGTACTCGTCCCAGGTCAGCTGGGGGGGCATCGTGACGCCCGCCTTCTCGAAGTACTTCTTGTTGTAGTACAGCAGCCAGAAATCCTGCCGGAACGGCAGCGCGTAGTACTTGTCCTTCACGTTGAACGCAGGGAGACCGGCCAGCTTCGAGGTGCCGGTCGACCTGACCACGTCGGTGATGTCCAGGAGCTGCCCGCGGCTGGAGTAACGCGAGTAGTCCGTGACGTTTTTCATCGTGATGACGTCGGTCTGGTCGCCGCCCGCCAGCATGGTCGTGACCTTGTCTGCGTAGTCGTCGGCGAGGATGTCCACCGGTTTGATCTTGACGCCGGGGTTCGCCCGCTGGAAGGCGTCGAACAGCGCCGTGAACTCGGGGGTCTTGCCGAGGTTCCACACGGAGACGGTCAGAGTGACGTTTCCGTCGCTCGCCTTCTCGCCGGAAGCGCCTCCGCACGCGGTCACCGCCAGCGCGAGTACGACCGCGACTCCTGTGTATCCGATGAAGCGGGGTCGGCCTTGCGCCCTCGCCGCTGAGTTTGAAGCGATCATCTATCCGGTTTCCTTCCTGCGCCGGGTCAGGCACTGACCTTGAATTCGTCTGCGGTCACGATCGCGCGGGGCGGTTGACCGGACAGGTAGCGCTCGAGCTCGCTGAGGGCGCTCTCGCTCATGCGCCGGGTCTCTGATCCGAGGGATCCGGCGATGTGGGGGGTGATCATGACGTTGGGCAGGTCGTACAGAGGTGAGGTCGCCGGGAGCGGCTCCGGGTCGGTCACGTCGAGGATCGCGTCGAGGCGCCCCCGGGCGCACTCGCGCTCCAGAGCCGTGGTGTCCAGGACCGCTCCGCGCGCGGTGTTGATCACGGTGGCCCCGTCCGGCAGCTGAGCCAGCTCGGCGGCCCCGATGAGGTGGCGGGTGGACGGAAGCGCGGGCACGTGGAGCGTGAGCACGTCGGAGCGGGGCAGCAGCTCGGGCAGCCGCACCAGGCGGGCGCCGGCAGCGCTCACCCGCGCCGCATCCGCGTAGGGGTCCGCGACGAGCACGTCGACCTCCAGACTGCGCAGCCGCTCGACCACCCGGCGCCCCACTCGGGAGAAGCCGACAATGCCGATCGTCCGCCCACGGTTGGACAGCTCTCCGCGACGCTCGGCATACGACCAGTCCTGCCGATGTGTGCGCGCGTCCTGTGCGAGGAACGGCACCTTCTTGCCGGCGAAAATGATCGCCGCGAGGGTGAACTCGGCGACCGGGATGGCGTTCTCGTCGGCGGCATTGGTGACCAGGATCTCGCGGCGCCAGACCTCGTCGGTGACGAAGCTGCGCACCGTGCCCGCACAGTGGAAGATCGCCCGCAGCCGGGGCGCATCGGACAGCCGCTCGGTCGTCAGCGACGGACAACCCCACGAGGTCACGAGCACCTCGACCTCACGCAGCCGGCGCCGTACGCGCGTCGTGTCGAGGTCACCGGTCGCCACCGGATCACCGAGCTCGACCAGGGTGCGCAACCGGCGCAGCTGTGGCTCCTGGAACTGCACGGTGAAGTGCGCGGGGTCCATGACCAGCAGGGCCTGCGGCCGTCGTCCGTCCGTCACTCACGATCCTTCCGGAAAGCGCTTACCGGTAGGCCGATCATGTCCACTCGGTTCAATCACGTCAATGCCTTGCAATCACCATCGATCAGAATGTTCGATCGTTATTGATCAGATTGACCTCGCCAGAAGCAACACGGCCGGAGCGATCGGCAAGCGTCTTGACCCTGCCAGGCCCGGATGCCACCATCGCGTCGGGTTCGGGTTACGCGGACATCACACAGGTGTGGATGGCGTCGCATTCGACAGCCGGGGAAGGACATGCGGATGTTGCGCGAGCTCGATGACCTGAAGCTCTCCCCCTTCACCGGGTGGACCCGGGCGCACTGGGCGGCACTCGCCGACCGCGTCCTGCTGTCGGCCCGCCGCTACGCCTCGGCCTCTCATGCCCGGATCAACTTCCCCGGCGCACCTGGAGGGTACGGACCGGACGTCGACGCGCTGGAGGGCTTCGCCCGCACATTCCTGGCCGCCGGATTCAGGGTGGCCGGAGAAGGCGGGCGCGACCCGCTGAACCTCATGGAGTGGTACGCCGAGGGCCTGGCCGCGGGCACCGACCCTGATTCGCCCGACCGCTGGGTGCGCCTGGACGAACACGACCAGGCCAAGGTCGAGGCCGCCTCGATCGCCTTGGTCCTCCACCTGACGCGGCCGTGGTTGTGGGCCCGCCTGACACCGAGGGTGCAGGAGCGGGTGGTGGACTACCTCGCGCCGGCGATCGGCGCGCACTATCCGCCGATCAACTGGATCTGGTTCCAGATCGTCGTCGAGCAGTTCCTCGCCTCCATCGGCGGCCCCTTCGAACGCGGGGACATCGAGGCGGGCCTCGCGCTGACGGACGGCTTCGCGCGGGAGCATGGCTGGTACGCCGACGGCGCGGAGCGCGCCTACGACCACTACGTCGGATGGGCGTTGCACTTCTACCCGCTCGTCTGGACCGAGATGGCCGCCGGAGACCCCGAGGCGGACGCGCGACGGCCGGTCTACCTGAACCGGCTCGATCGCTACCTACAGGACGCCGTCCACCTCGTCGGCGCCGACGGCTCGCCCCTCATCCAGGGCCGCAGTCTCACCTACCGGTTCGCCGCGGCGGCCCAGTTCTGGCTGGGCGCGCGCGCGGGCGTCGCAACGCCCGCGCCGGGTGTCCTGCGCCGCGCCGCCTCTGGTATCGCCCGGCATTTCGCCGACCACGGGGCCCCCGACGAGGAGGGCCTGCTGACGTTGGGCTGGCACGGGCCGTGGCAGCCGATCGCCCAGTCCTATTCCGGACCGGGGTCACCGTACTGGGCGGCCAAGGGTTTCCTCGGGCTGTCCCTCCCCGCCGATCACCCGGTCTGGACGGCGGTCGAGGAGCCCCTGCCGGTCGAGTCCCACGACTACCACCTCATCGTCTCCTCGCCCGGATGGCTCGTCAGCGGAACGCGCGCGGACGGCGTCGTACGGGTGACCAACCACGGCACCGACCACTCCCACCCCGGATCCACCCTGACCGACTCCCCGCTGTACGCACGCCTCGGGTATTCGACGGCCACCTCGCCCGTACTCGCCGGTGAGCACGCCGGCCACCCGCTGGACCAGTCGGTGGTGATCCTCACAGGCAGCGGTGAACCCAGCCACCGTACGGGATTCGAGACCCTTGCCATCGATCGGCTGCCCACCGGGACGCTGGTCGGCGCGTCCCAGTGGCAGGCGCACTGGATCGAGCCCGATCGAACAAGCCCCGACCACGGATACGGACGGGCCGGACGGGTGCGCCTCGGCCCATGGATTCACACGATCTCAGTCGTGCGTGGTCCTTGGGAGATACGCCTGATCCAGGTGTCCGCAGCGGGGGGCGAGCAGGGCGCGCTCCGCGTCGGCGGATGGCCGCTGCCAGGGGCGGGAACGGCCCTGGCGGCCACGGCCACCGTGTCGAACGGCACCGCACATTCGCGGATCGTAGGTGGGGAAGGGCTGAACGCGTCCGGCGTGGTATCCGCCGAGGACGCCTCGCCACTCGCGGCCCGGATACTCATCCCGTGGAGCGCCACGACTGGACCGGCTCGACCTCACACCTGGTACGACGCGGCGATCTTCCTCGGCGGGCGGGAACCGGGGGAGCCGCCGGCCGTGTGCTGGGAAAGCTCTGCGGCGGTCGTCACCTGGCCGGATGGCATTGTCGACAGGCTGGAAGCCCACCTCACGATGAGGACGAGCGGACGACCAGGCGGGGTTCTATGACGACACGGTGCCTGGGACGGTGCGCATCGTCATCCGCCAAGCGCGCCGAGAGGAGCCCGAAAGCCGCATGCCCGACGGCCGACTTGGGCGGACGGACCGCGGTCAGCGGAGGTTCGCAGAGTTCAGCCACCTCGTCGTCGTACGCGACGACGGCAAGATCCTCCGGTATCCGTATGCCGCGTTCCTGACAGGCTTCCACCAGGGAGATGGCCTCCGGGTCGGAATGGACGAGCAGCGCGGTCGTCCTGGAAGCGCTGCACCGGTCGAGCAGGTCGTTCAGCGCATGCGGCCACTCGGGGTCTCTGCGGTCGACCGTGTTGGCATCCACTGCGTCGTCAGGCCCGAGGCCGAGCTCCTCGCAGGCCTGTCGCCAACCGCGCCGCACATGCGGACTCGTCGGGCTGTCCATTGTGGTGACCACGCCGATACGCCGGTGCCCCAGCCCGGCCAGGTGCCGTACGGCCATGGCGGCCCCGAACGCGTGGTCGCTGACGACGGACTCCATGGCCTCCCGGTAGGGCCCCACTGCGGCGGCGCGCTCGACGAGGACCACGGGCACGTCGGCGGACTGCAGCCAGCGCACCAGTTCCTCCCCGTCCTCCCCGGTGGTGGTCGGCGCCACCAGGAGGCCGTCCACTCCTACCGAGTCGACGAGCCAGGAGAGCTGGCGCCGCTCGTCGGCGGCCTGGTAGGTCGCGCCCCGCAGGACGACGCGCGTCCCGGAGGCGGCCGCGGCCTCGCGCACCCCGCGGATGACGTCGGGCCAGTAGTAGTCCAGCGACGGCACCACCATCCCGACCGTGGCCCGGATTCCGGCCTCGCCGACGGCCTCCGGCATCGACTCGGGAGAGGGTGAGACCTCGGGTATCTGACTGATCAGCGCGTCGGCTGCCATGGTCGCGCCTGGAAGGGCAGCCCCGCCACGGACGCGCCGGATCAGCCCCTGAGACGCAAGGCGGGCGATGTCACGGCGAACGGTGATGGCCGAGACATCGAGCTCCGACGCCAACTCCGTGACCCGCAGGACACCGCGTCTCCGAAGCAGCGCGATCACTTGTGCCCGCCGCTCATCCGGAAGCGGTGCGGCTGCGCCGGACACCGTCATTCGCCAACCTCCACCCGCACTTGGACAACTCCCTGTGCCGTCTTCGGCAGGATCGGCGCCGGCCGGGTCAGGCTTCCGCTCCACACAGCCGGGAGCATCGGATCATCGAGCAGCGGGCCACGCGTGTGGTCC
This sequence comes from Microbispora sp. H10949, assembly GCF_014161435.1. NCBI lineage: Bacteria > Bacillati > Actinomycetota > Actinomycetes > Streptosporangiales > Streptosporangiaceae > Microbispora > Microbispora sp. H10949. The sequence continues at coordinate 258,420 of NZ_JABBWZ010000009.1, forward strand.
GCCACCTGCTCGCGCGAGCTGTTCGCGGTGCCTGCCATCGTCCTCGTTGTCGTTTGGTGAGCAGTATATCGATCGAATGTGATCAAAGATGATGCGAGTGCCGTGAAACTTTCAGTGCCGTCCAACGGCGACGCGGCGGAGACACCCGGCAGACGCCCCCCACCCGTCAGTGTCCAATCCCGGGATTGACAGATCATCACGGCCTCATGTTTGCTCCCACCCACCACCACCCAGACCCGGGGGAGGAGCCGTCTGACCACTCTGTGTTAACGCTAACACCTTCCTCCACAGACCCTTGTGATCGACTCGCGGCGGTGGGTCTCGCCGCTGACCGAGAACTGCCGGCCGCCCGCTTCCGGGCCGATCACCGGCTGTCCAACCATCAGCCGCGTCACCAACCATCTCCGAGCAGTACATCTAGTGATGGGACATTTCATGGCGTCTGATCGTTACTTATCAGCACCATCGCGCAGCATCCGGTCGTCGCGCCGATTGCTGATCGCCCTTGTGGTGACCACGCTCACCGCAGCGGCGGCCCTCGTCTCCGCACCGTCGGCCGATGCCGCCACGAGCCAGTTCCGAGGCATGAACTGGGCCGTGCTGGGTGACAACTTCAGCACCGGCACGCTCGTCGTGCAGGGCCTGAGCCAGTCCGACAGCAATGCGACGGTACGGGCCAAGGCCAACTCGCTCTACGACAGCATGGAATACCTCATGGGGGTCAACACCGTCCGGCTGCCCATCAACACGCACACCGTGGCCAACACGACCTGGTGGAACGCCTACCGCGGCGCCATCGACGCCGCCGCCGAACGCGGATTCAAGGTCATCCTGGCCTATTGGGAGGACGGCGCCGCCTCCGGCGGCAGGATCACGAACCTCGCCGCATGGAACGCGATGTGGTCCAGCGTGATCAACACGTACGGCTCGAACGGCAACGTCTACTTCGAGCCGATGAACGAGCCGCACGGCTATTCGTCGTCGGAGTGGCGCAACGTCGCGGCGAACTGGCTCAGCGCTCACCCCTCGGCGGTGCCCGGCCGGGTACTCATCGGCGGCACCGGCTTCAGCCAGGACCTGCGGGACATCTGCAACGACAGCCGCTTCAACTCGACGCTGCTTTCCTTCCACTACTACGCCTTCTTCTACAGCGCGATGACCTACGACGGTTTCCGAAGCCACATGCAGTCGCTTCTGGGCAACTGCGCCTCCCGCGCGGTCGTGACGGAGTACGGCGCGCCGATGTCCACCGGCCTGAACTACGGCGACCCGAACAGCACCGACAACTTCGTGCGTTACCTCCGCGCCGTGACGCAGGTCATGCGGGACAACCAGATGGGCGGCACCTACTGGCCCGCGCTCGGCGGCAAACCGGGCACCATCGGCTACGACTGGTACTCGATGTTCGCTCTCGGCGGCAGCGGCACGACCCTCAACCTGTCCACCCGCAACGGCTACGGCGCCAACCGGGTCCGCTACGGCTGGGGCGACACCGTCGGCGACTCCAGCCCTTCGCCTTCGCCCTCGTCTTCGCCCTCGTCTTCACCGCAGCCGGACACGTTCTACCGGATCGACGCGCGCCACAGCGGCAAGGCCATGGACGTCCAGCAGGCGAGCACCAACAACAGCGCGCGCATCGACCAGTACACCTACAACGGCAACGCGTGGCAGCAGTGGCGCTTCCAGGACGCCGGCAGCGGCTACTGGCGCATCATCAGCCGCCACAGCGGAAAGTGCCTCGACGTGACCAGCGCCTCGACCGCCGACGGCGCCGAGCTGATCCAGTACACCTGCGGCACCGGCAACAACCAGCAGTTTCAGATGGTCGCCAACGGTGGCTACTTCCAGCTCCGGGCACGACACAGCGGCAAATGCGTGGACGTACCGTCCGCGTCCACCGCGGACGGCGTGATCCTCAAGCAGTACTCGTGCAACGGCGGCACCAACCAGCAGTGGTCGCGCACGGCCGTCTGACGAGCGTCTCGACGTGACCGCGGATCCGCGGTCCATCCCTCCCCGGTGCCGATCTCGTGCTGTGTGCTCGGTGCCGGGGATCCGATACATGTCGGGCCTGGCCTCGACTGCGACCTTCTCCAGGAGGTCGTAGGCGAGGTGCAGGCCCATCCGCATGTGGAGGTCGTTCCGGGCGGCGGGATCCGCCTCCTTCAGGGCCTTGGCCATCTCGGCCGCCGATGTCCCGGCGGTGGTCGCCGAGGCTGCCTGCCCACGATCCGAAGACGGCTCAGGTGACGCCGTCCGAGGTCGTTTCGGGTTTCGTGTGGAGGATCTCGCGGGCTTGGTCCGCAGCGCGGGCGATGCTCTCGGAGACGAAGTCGATGAAGCGGGCGATGTTCTCCAGGCGGGCGGCGGCCGGGGTGCCGGGGCCGAGGATGCCGACGCCCTGCCGGGCGACCTCGCCGAGGTGTGCGGTGGCGCGGGCGCTGGCCATCGTGGATTGGTACATGACGTCGTCGTCGACCACGTAGCGTTCGCGGCGGCGTTCGTCGCGTTCCCGGCGGATGAGCCCCTGGCTTTCGAGGAACGTGATCGCTTTGGAGACGGACGCCGGGCTGACCTGGAGGCGCCCGGCGAGTTCGGCTGCGGTGAGACTGCCGGTGTCGGCGGTGTAAAGGCCGGCCAGCACCCGGGCCGTCATCTTGGGCAGGCCCGACTGCATGAAGACGGTGGCGAACGTCTCCTCGTACTCGCGCACGGCCTCGGCATCGCGCCCGTGGGCCTGCGGGGGCGTGTTGGGGTCCCGGGGAGCGGCGCGCCTGCGGCGGTGGGCGCGGTGTTCGGTGGCGCGGTGGGCGAGGTCGGCGCGGTAGGCGGTGGGGCCGCCGTTGCGCGTCACCTCACGTGTGATCGTCGAGGTCGGACGGTCGAGGCCTCTGGCGATCTCCGCGTAGGCGAGGCCGTCGGCCAGTCCCAGCGCGATCTGCTGGCGTTCCTGCTGGGTGAGTCGGCCTCCCGGCATCGCGGTCTCCTTCGTTGTCTGCGGTGCCTCCAGAATAGCGTTCACTCTCGGTTCATTGCAACGAGCGGAGTGAGTGTTGTTGCATTAGATTCAAAACCATTGCAACAAAATACCACCTTTCACCTGCAGTGATGGCCGTTGAGCACAACGAGCTGATTGCCGTATCGCGAAATGCAACGTAGTGTTTCCGCTATCGGAAAGAACGAGCCGCAGGAGAGCACGATGCAGAAGTTCGACACCCCCATCCCGGTGACCGCCGTCCTCGACGTCCCCGCCGGCCGCATCCGGTTCATCGCCGCCGACCGGGCCGACACCGCGGTCGAGGTCCTTCCCGCGAACGCCTCCAAGAGCCGCGATGTGACGGCGGCGGAGCAGACCGAGGTCGTGTACGGCGACGGCGTCCTGCGGATCAAGGCCCCGGAGGCGAAGAACCGGATCCTCGGCCCTTCCGGATCCGTCGAGGTGACCGTCCAGCTGCCCGCAGGCTCCCGCATCGAAGCGAAGGCGGCCCTCGCCGACTTCCGGGGAGTCGGCAGGCTCGGCGACGTCGTCGTCGAGAGCGCGCAGGGCTCGGTCAAGCTCGATGAGGCCGCGAGCGCTCGCCTCACCCTTCAGTCCGGCGACGTCTCGGTCGGTCGCCTGGGCGGCCCCGCGGAGATCAGCACCCTGAAGGGCGACCTCCGCATCACCGAGGCCGTGAGCGGCACCGTCACGCTGCGCACCGAGGCCGGTGAGATCTCCGTCGGCGCCGCCCGCGGAGTCTCCGCCGCCCTGGACGCCGGCACCACCTACGGCCGGATCCACAACGCGCTCAGGAACACCGACGGCGCCGACGCCGCCCTGACCATCCACGCGACCACCGCCCACGGCGACATCACCGCCCGCAGCCTGTGAGAGGGGCACCTCTCAGGCGCGACGATCCTGTCCGTTCAGATGTCCGTTCAAATGAAATCCGTAACAGTTCTCAAGGAGCACGCCACCATGTCCCTCACCCTCACCGACCAGGACCGCCCGGAGCTGCAGAAGGTCATCGAGGAAATGATCGATGCCGGCTTCACCGGGGTGACGATGCGCGTGCACGATGAGCGTGGCGAGTGGGTCGGCAGCGCAGGGGTGGCCAAGCTGGGCGAGAACGCCAAGCCGCCGGTCGACGGACATGTCCGGATCGGCAGCAACACCAAGACGTTCACGGCGACCGTGGTGCTGCAACTGGTGGCCGAGGGCAAGGTCGAGCTGGACAGCCCGGTTGCCGACTACCTGCCGGAGTTCGGGCTGGACCGGCGGATCACGGTGCGGATGCTGCTGCAGCACACCAGTGGGGTGTTCAACTTCACCGGCGAATACTTCGAGGACGGCACGTTCGTGCCGGGGATCCCCGCCACCCCCTCCGGCAAGGAGTGGATCGACAACCGCTTCACCACCTACCGGCCCGAGGAGCTGGTCCGGCTGGCACTGTCCAAGCCGTCACGGTTCGAGCCCGGCACCGACTGGAGCTACTCCAACACCAACTACGTGCTGGCCCGGCTGCTGATCGAGAGGGTCACCGGCCGCCCGGTCGCCGAGGAGATGCAGCGCCTCATCCTGGGCCCGCTCGGCCTGACCGGCACCGTTCAGCCGAGCACCGAGACCGAGATCCCCGAGCCGCACGCCCACGCCTACTACCGCTACGAGGAGGACGGCCAGACCCATACGGTCGACGTCACCCGCCACAACCCCTCCTGGATCTCCAGCGGCGGTGACATGATCTCCACCACGCGGGACTTGCACACGTTCATCTCCGCGCTGGTGGGCGGCAAGCTCCTGCCGGCCCCTCTGCTGGCCGAGATGTGCACGCCGGAGCCCAAGGTCGGCTACGGCCTGGGGGTGTTCGTGCAGGACGCGGGCGAAAACAGCGGCACCGTCATCACCCACAACGGCGGAGCCGCGGGTCACGCCGCGCTGATGTACAGCACGCCTGACGGCAGCAAGACCCTGACCGCCGCGCTCAACTATGTCGACGACGCCGCACTTTCCCTCGGTGAGGCGTTCCAGAAGGCGACGCAAAGGCTCGTCAGAGAGGTTTTCGGCGGCGGACAGGCCGGGCCGGCTCAGTAAGGGAATGGCGAGCCGTGGGACGTCGATGACGGCTCTGGCCATGTCTCGCCGATCTCGTCGGCAAGGGTGGCGATCTCTTCCCGTGGATCACTCGCCGTACCAGAAGGCGCCCTGGACGAGAATGGCGCACTATGCGAATATACGTTCGATTGATGAAGATCGTCAGAGGAAGAGGGCCCTCCAGTCACGTCAGGGTGCTCGCTTCCCCCCCTTCTCATCAGAACGGAGTGCATGTGCGCCCATCGACCTCTGGCCGTGCTCCCCTATCCCGCCGATTAGTCGCCTTGGCCGGATCCCTGCTCGTGATGGCGGGCCTGCTCGCCGCTCAGTCGCCCGCCGCCGCGGCGGCGGACACCGGGGTCGTCGCCGACCTCGGCGTCGTCGCCGGGAGAGGCGGAGACGTGGTGGCCGGCGGCGGCAAGGTCTTCGTCGCAGCCGACGACCGGATCGTGGTCGCGTCCTACGACGGCCGTCCCATCGACACGATCAGCGGCCTGTCCGGCGCCGTCGCCCTGTCCGCACCGGACGGCGCCAGGAAGGTGTACGCGGCGCTGCGCGGTTCGAACGAAGTGATCGAGATCGACCCCGTAGCGGTCGTCATAACCCGGCGTATCGACCTCAGTGCGTACCCGTGCCCGTCGACTCTGACGCAGTCACACGACCGGCTGTGGATCGGATACGGGTGCGGCGAAGCGGGAGAGGGAGGTGTCGTCGGCCTCATCGTGTCGGCGGCGACGCCCACCCCCGTCCGGGTGGGGCCGGGCACGACCCAGCCTCCGCTGGTCGCCGTCGCCGGGGCCACGCTGGTGGCCGGGGAGCCGGGAGTCAGTCCCGCCGTAGTCAGGGTGTACGACGTCAACACCACCCCGGGCATCCCGCGCGGCGAGATCCGCGGCGACGCGGACGGGCTGCCGCCCCTGCGGGATCTCGCCCTCACCGAGGACGGGTCGGCGCTGTCGGCGTTGGACGACACCGGCCGGTTCGACGCCTGGGACACGACGACCCTGACTCACGCCCGTGCCTACGGCGGCAGCGGGTCGAGCGAGTACGGTCTCCCCGCTGCTGTCGCGGCCAGTCCGGACGGCGCGTACGTCGTGGGCGGCTGGAACTCCCCCGCGGGTGACTCGGCGAAGCTCGTGGTGTACGACCCGGCCACGGCGGAGGTGATCTACGAGGCCGACCACCAGGGGAAGGCGTTGGTGGCGGGCAGCATCGCCTTCCACGGCATATACACCTGGGCGGTGCTGAAGGACACCGGCACCGGGCGGATGCACCTCTGGCGGCTGCCGCCTTCGCCCTACCACTCCTCCGCGCTGACCTTGACGGCTCCCTCCGCGGCGACCGCGCTCACGCAGTCGACCTTCAGCGGACGGCTCACGCTGAGCACCGGGTCGCTGCCCGGCGTACAGACGCTCGAGCTGTACCGCCGGCTCCCCGACGGCACCTACAGGCCCTACCAGGAGATCACCACGGCGGCGGACGGAACCTATGAGTTCACCGACACTCCACCCTCCAGCGGGACGTTCCGCTATCAGGTGTACTGGCCCGGCAACTCATGGTTCGACGGTAGCGGCGCCTCGGCGACCGTCACGGTGGCCTTGTACCAGCCGGTGCTCACCGTGACCGGACCTGCGACGGGCGCCGTCGGCGAGCGCCTTGAATTCAACGGAACCTTCGGCGCCGACGGCGTCTCCTTCCCGCGAACGACGATCGTCGTCTCACGCAAGGTCGTCAGCCCGGATGGCACCGTCACCTCGAAAGCCCTGGCAAAGGTGGCTCCCGCCGCCGACGGGTCGTTCGGCTTCGCGGATACGCCGACCACGGCCGGCGAACACGAGTACACCGTCAGGCTGGTTGGGAACTCGGTCATCGAGCCGGCGAACACCAGCCATGTGGTCACCGTCCTCCAACCGGCCACGTAGCATCCCGGCGACCCGGTGACGGCGATCCGAATCGCCGTCACCGACGGTCAAAGCGGTGCCGGCTGCGACGGGGTTCCGGGGGTTCGCAGCGTCGGGGTGAACCAGGTTCTCGCCGGAGGAAACAGGAGCAGCGTCACGATGAGCGCGGTCCAGGGCGCGGTCAGAACCCACTCGAAAGTGCCTTCGACCAAGAAGTGGACGAAGTCGAGCAGGGGGATGGCGACCTGGACCGCGATGGTGGCGTGACGGATCCGTGGGCGACGGGTGCGCCACTGGTTCGCCAACCAGCCGGCGAGGATCGGCGGAAGGTAGAAGGGGGCGTAGAGCAGGTTCTCCAGGACGTCGTTGGAATCGAGAACCAGCTCCAGGATGAGCAGGACGATGCCGAGCAGGGCGAGTGTCGCCTGGAGCCAGATCAGGTTCCGGGCGACCCTTACAGACAGAGGCATGCGGGGGGATCCACTTTCAGCTCTCGGGAACGCGGCGAAGGCGTCCGCGCAGACGGCTCGCCGGACAAATAGTCCCATTTCTATGCGGCAGTTGATCTCGTCCATCTGGGGCCACCTGGTTGTCCACGTGAGCGGGACGGCCGGTCGGATGAGGCGGGTGAGGGCGTGCCACATAGCGGAAGCGGGGGATGAAAGTTTCACGACATCTCATCGCAACGGTGCGAACCTGTCGTGGTAAGAGCCCAGGCGGCGCGCCGATGGCACCCGGGCGCCCGAGCGAGGCGATCCACGTGCTTGACGCCGGGACCTTCATTGATTTGACTCCGCACTACCCAGTTAACCATCGAATCGATTCGGACGCTTATTGATGTTAGCGCTAACACGCGCCTGGCTAGGCCTGCCGCATCGGTGCCGTCCGGTCATGATTCCTGATTGAGAGAAGAAGGCATGATGCTTTTCGGGAGCCTGAGAAGGGTGCTCACGGCCGGGGCGAGCGCGTTGATCGCCACCGCCTGCCTGACCGGCGTCTCCACGCCGTCGCAGGCCGCGACGCAGGGTCCGTGTGACATCTACGCGGCCGGTGGCACGCCGTGTGTGGCGGCGCACAGCACCACGCGTGCCCTGTACGCGGCCTACAACGGCCCGCTCTACCAAGTCAGGCGCGCCTCGGACAACACCACTCGCGACATCGGCGTGCTGAGCGCGGGCGGAGTCGTCAACGCCGCCACGCAGGACTCGTTCTGCGCCGGCACGAACTGTGTGATCACCATCCTCTACGACCAGTCCGGGCGGAACAACCGCCTCACCCAGGCGCCGCCCGGCTACTGGAAGGGTCCGGCCGCGGGCGGATACGACAACCTCGCCGACGCGAAGGCTGCCCCGATCACCATCGGCGGCCAGAAGGCCTACGGCGTCCGCGTGGAGCCCGGCACCGGCTACCGCAACAACAACACCAACGGTGTGGCGACCGGCGACCAGCCCGAGGGCATCTATGCCGTCGTCGACGGCACGCACTACAACCAGTGGTGTTGCTTCGACTACGGCAACGCCCAGACGGACGGCCAGGCCGACTCCCCCGCCATCATGGAGACCGTCTACTTCGGCGCCAACAAGCAGTGGGGCTACGGGGCCGGGGCCGGTCCCTGGATCATGGCCGACCTGGAGTGGGGACTGTTCTCCGGGGTGAACGCGGGCTACAACAACCTCGCGTCGATCAACCACCGTTTCGTCACGGCCATGGTCAAGGGCGAGCCGAATCACTGGGCCATCCGGGGCGGGAACGCGCAGTCGGGCGGCCTGACGAACTACTTCGACGGACGGCGCCCCAACGGCTACAACCCGATGAAGAAGGAAGGCGCCATCCTGCTCGGCATCGGCGGTGACAACAGCGTCTCCGGCCGCGGCACCTTCTTCGAGGGCGTGTTGACCTCCGGTTATCCGAGCGCCGCCACCGAGGACGCCGTACAGGCGAACATCGCCGCCGCGGGCTACGCGCCGGCTGGCGGCGGAAACCCGCAGCAGGGCGTCCAGATCGTGGGCGGCCAGTCCGGCCGGTGCGTCGATGTGCCGAACTCCAGCACCACCAACGGCACCCAGGTGCAGCTGTGGGACTGCGGGAGCGGCACCAACCAGCGGTGGACGTACACCTCGGGCAAGCAGTTGCAGGTGTTCGGCAACAAGTGCCTGGACGCCTACGGCCAGGGCACCGCCAACGGCACCCAGGTGATCATCTGGGACTGCAACGGACAGACCAACCAGCAGTGGAACGTCAACTCCAACGGCACGATCACCGGCGTGCAGTCCGGGCTGTGCCTGGACGCCAACGCGGCCGGTACCGCCAACGGCACGAAGCTCATCCTCTGGGCCTGCAACGGCGGAAACAACCAGAAGTGGACCCTGCGCAGCTGATTCCGACCTTCGGCGCATGAGGGCGATCGGGTGAAGCCACGGGCAGAGGTCCGGACACCTGGGTGGGGCCACGGCTCCCCCGGAAACGGTCCTCTGCCCGCACAGGCGACGCTCGGCCGCGGTCATCACCCCAACTCGTCACCAGGAGCTTCGATGAACATGCCGCTGAACCGTCGACGCTTCATCGCCACCACGGCGGCGACCGTCGGCGCCGCCGCGCTTCCTTCGGCGATCTTCTCCAACCGAGCCGCTGCCGCCGTGCCGCCACAGGTGACGCTGCCGCAACGCGGCATCTACGACACGGCCGCGGCCGCGAGTTGGACCGATGCCTTCCTTACCGGCAACGGGGAGTACGGGGCCATGCTCTACGGCGCGCCCACTCTGGAGAAGGTGGTCTTCACGCATCATCGGTTCGTGCTGCCCAACGGCACCCGTAACCTGACTCCGCCGGTTCTGTCGGGCCGGTTGGCGGGGGTCAGGGACAAGGCGCTTGCCGGCGACTTCAACGGTGCCACCGGCGACTTCACGTCCGGATGGTCGCTGCGCTGGACCCAGACCTTCCATCCGGGCTACGAGCTGCGAATCAGCACCCCGGGGATGACGACGGTCGGCAACTACGCCCGGGTCACCGATTTCAGGACCGGTGAGGTCACCTCGACGTGGACCGACAGCTACGGTGCGTGGACGCGCCGGGCTTTCGCCTCCCGAGCCGACCGGGTGATCGTCCACGAACTCACTCCCGCGCCGGGCCGGACGATCGACACCACGCTGAGCGTCAACACGGCCCTGAGCGGCGTACCGGGGTCCGTCGGCTTCACCACGCTCGCCACGACCGGAAACGGTGAGGGCTACCTGAACCTGCGGGGCACATACCCGGCCGGGCAGGGGGCGTTCGGCTATGAGGGCGTCACCCGGGTGGTCGCGACCGGCGGCTCGGTACGGGTGAGCGGGTCGACCATCGTCGTGGCCGGGGCGGCCAAGCTCGTGCTGCTGACGAAACTCGACCGCTACGAGTTGTCCACCGCGTGGGACGCGAAACCCCTGCACACGGCGCTGGCCGCGCTGACCGCCGACTACACGGCGTTGCTCGCGCGGCACACCGCCCTGCACACCCCGCTGTACGACCGTTCACGCCTCGACCTGAACGTCAGCGCGGCCGATCGGCAACTGCCGACCACTGAGCTGATCGGCCGGCAGAACTCCAACCGCAACGTCATCGACCTCGCGTTGCTGGAGCGGATGTACGACTCCGGGCGTTATCTGTTCCTCAGTTCCAGCGGCGTCCTGCCACCACGGCTGACCGGCCTGTGGACGGGCGCCTGGGACGCGGCGTGGGCCGGGGACTTCACCACCGACGCCAACGTCAACTTCCAGGTCGCCGGGGGCAACATCCTGTCCCTCACCGAAGCCATGGACGGCTACTTCACCCTGATCCTCGGCCAGATCGACGACTGGCGCACCAACGCGAGAAACCTCTACGGCGCTCGCGGCCTGCTCGCTCCCTCCCGGACCGACGGCGAGTACGGCAAGATGCTGCACTTCGACAGCGGGTTCCCCGGCCACACCTGGATCGGCGGCGCCGACTGGCTGCTCTATCCGCTGCTCGAGTACTACCAGGTCAGCGGTGACGCCACCTTCTACCGCACCAAGCTCGCCCCGGTCCTGATCGAGCTCGCACTGTTCTACGAGGACTTCCTCACCCGCACCGACGCCAACGGCAGGGTCGTCTTCGTGCCGTGCTTCTCCATGGAGAACAGCCCGGGCAACACGGGCAGGCAACTGTCGATCAATGCGACCGGCGAGATCGCCGCGGGCAAGCACGCGCTGCAGGCCGCCATCGACGCCGCCAACTTCCTCGGCACCGAGCAGGGCCCGGGCCAGGGCGTGCAACGCTGGACCGCCCTGCTGGCCAAGATGCCCGATTACCGGATCAACGGAGACGGGGCGCTCGCGGAATGGTCGTGGCCCAGCCTGACCGACCGGTACAACCACCGTCACGTACAGCACATGTACCCGGTCTGGCCGCTGCACGAGATCAACCCCGAGGACAAGCCCGACCTGATCCGCTATGCGAGCCGCGCCCTGGATCTTCGGGGCGACGAGGGAGGGGAGGCCCACGGTGCCATCCACCGCAGCCTCGCCCGAGCCCGGCTCAAGGACGGCGCCGGCGTGTACGGCAACCTGCGGAAGATCCTGGGCAACAACATGGTCTTCCGATCGTTGATGACCTCGCACAACCCGAACCTGTCGATCTACAACGCCGACGCCGCCAATTCGCTGCCCGCGATTCTCGCCGAGGCGTTGATCTACAGCAGGCCCGGCGTCCTGGAGTTGCTGCCCGCGCTGCCCGACCAGTTCGCCAAGGGCACGATCACCGGCGTACGCGGCCGCAACCGCATCCGGATCGAGTCGCTCACCTGGGACATCAGCGCCCGGACCGTCACCGCCTCCGTCGTCTCCGACATCACCCAGACCATAACGCTCATCTGCCGGCGCGGGATCGCCTCCTTGACCACCGGTGCGAGCGTCACCGCTTCGCCGTTGGGCAGCCACGCCCGGCAGGTGTCGCTCACCGCGGGTACGACGACCCAGATCACCGTCGAGCTGAGCGCCGGCGGCCCGTCCACGAGCGTCGTCCGCCTGGTCAACCGCAACAGCGGCAAGGTGCTGGACGTCTACGGCGGCTCCACCGCCGACGGCGCCGCCATCGTCCAGTGGCCCTGGACCGGCGGGACCAACCAGCAGTGGCGGATGTCGCAGAACTCCGACGGCTCGTTCCGGCTGATCGGTCTCGGCAGCGGCAAGGCTCTCACCAGCCCGAACGCCAACCAGGGCACCGCGCTCGTCCAGATGACCGACACCAACGGCGCGAACCAGCGGTGGAAACTCGTCCCCGCTGCCACGAGCGGCTACTACCGGCTCGTCAACGCCGGCACCGGACTGTGCGCGGACGTCGAAGCCGGCTCCACAGCCGACGGCGCCCGAGTCATCCAATGGGCCGCCAACAGCGGTACCAACCAGGAATGGCAGCTCGTCACCGTGTGACGGCGTGACCGCGCCGGCGTGGGCCGGGAGCCCGGCGTCAGGTCAAGTGGCAGGCGGAACCGGTGGCCAGGCGTGCGGACTCGCCGCGATCGAGCTGTGGCGGGTGTCTGTTCTGTGGATCGGGCTGGTCACCGGCCGTTCATTAGCGGTTGCAGTGGCGATCGGGAGGTAACGTGGGTCTTATCGATGACTCGTCGCCGCCTGACTTGGGCGCGTCGACGATTTCTCTCGCATCGGGATCGGATACTGCTATGACTGCGCTGTCAGTCACCATCACGCACGAATCCGCCCGCACGATCCTCACCCTCGACGGCGAGCTCGACTTCCTCTCAAGCGTCCGCCTGACCGACGCGGTCGACGCCGCCCTGTACGGCGGTCGGCAGCACCTCCTGGTCGACGTCGCCAGTCTGACGTTCTGCGATTCGTCCGGGCTCTGGGCGTTGCTCAGTGCCAAGCGGACCGTCACCGCCATGGGCGGAAGTCTGGAACTCGTCAACGTTCACGGCATCCTGCGGCGCGTTCTCGACATCACCGGAGCCGCGAAAGCCTTCCCTACCGCCTCCGGCGGATGACCCAAGGCGTCCCCGCTCGCCGTGTCGGACCGTTTTCCCGTAGGGCGCTCGATCTCGGAACCGCTGAGACATCCCATGTACGAGGCGTCCGACGCGGTCTGAAAGTTGCACCACGTAGGGATTTGCCAGAGTGAATCGGCCGTGGTGGAACCGTACAGCCGAAGTGATCCCATCTCCACTCGAACCATGAGCCTTGACAGCAGGGATGCGGGGGCTTACGTGTGGTGTCCGGCCGTACCGTCGAATCGATACGACACTGCCCGTACCAGGAGACAGCGTGCCCCCGTCAAGACGTCGTCGTGGGCGGCGGCCGGATGAGACGCCCATCGCACCAGGGATCCACCCGAAAGGATCAGCCATGCAGCGGAGCGATCCCTCCTCCCGTCCTCGACGTCCGGTAAGCAGGTGGCCGGCTCTGATGGCGGTCTTCCTTGTCGCGATGATCGGGGCTCAGCCGGCTGTGGCGGCACAGCAGTCCGCGCCGACGGAGCCCACCGCGACGGTTGCCGCCGCTGGGGACATCGACGGCTTCACCGCGGGCAATGCCGCGATCGCCTCGGTCGATCTCGCCGGGACCTGGAGCTTCACCCCGGCGGGCCGGTCGACGACGTCGATCAAGGTGCCCGGAGGTGGCTGGTACAAGCAGGGTTTCACTGATGTGTCCCAGGCGGTGTACTCGCGTACGGTGACGGTGCCGGACTCGGGGCAGCCGCAGTCGACGTGGATCGAGTTCGGCGCCGTGAACCACCAGGCGACCTTGTCGGTGGACGGCCGGGTGGTCGCGACGCAGACCACGGCCTTCACCCCGTCGAAGTTCGACATCAGCGCCTATGCCGCCCCGGGCACCACTCATACCATCACCGTCGACGTGAAGGGCCGCGGCGCGCTGAAGAACCCGGCGAACGGCAAGTACATCGTGCCCGTGGCGGCCGACTGGTCCGAGGCGGTCCCGCAGGGCATCTTCCGCTCCGCGTTCCTGCGGGTGTATCCGGCCGTGTACGTCAGCGACACGTTCATCCGCACGTCGGTCGCGAACCAGACCCTCGGCTACGACGTGTGGGTGACCAACACCTCGAGCAGCGCTCGATCGGTGACGGTGACCGGCGAGCTGTCGTCGGACGGCGGCGGGACGTTCGATTACCCGGCGTTGCCGGCCCGCACCGTGACCGTGGGGGCGCGGTCGACGGCCAAGGTCACGGTCGATTCCGTCGCGTGGAACCTCGGCAGCACCTCGTACTGGTGGCCGAACGTCCCCTACCGGTCGGGGTATCGAGCCCAGCTTCACCGTCTCAAGGTCCGCGCGGCGACCGACGACGGCCGGACAAGTGACGCGACATACCGGTTCGGGTTCCGTGAGACCACCCAGAACGGCGAGTACTACTACATCAACGGCGTCCGGGTGAACTTCCGCGGCGACAACCTGCAGGGTGCGGACTACGACCGGGTCAACAACGCAGGCAAGGGCGACGCCTACGACACGCTGCCCGGTTTCCTCCCGCCCTCGGCGGGCAACGGCGGCTGGCCGCAGGCCGTGGACAACTATCAGCGGCTCAACTACAACGTGGTGCGCATCCACCAGGAGCCGGCCAGCCCGTACATGCTCGACGTGGCCGACGAGACGGGCCTGATGATCATCGACGAGACCGGCATCCGCGGCAGCGCGCAGGACTTCGTCTCAGGGCACGATCACATGGTCGCTCACGCCCGCGCACTCACGTTGCGGGACCGCAATCATCCCGCCGTCATCCGCTGGAGCCAGGCCAACGAACCGACCTTCGGCAACGACTCCGAGCAGTTCGAGCAGGATCTCTACGCGGCGATGAACGGCAACGACGGCACCCGCCCGGTCAGCCTCGACGCCGCACCAGGCGCCGACGCACCCAGCCGGTACCCCAACATGAGGTACGGCAACTTCGCGGTCTTCGCCCACTACCTCGACGGCGTCGGGCAGTACGGGGAGCGGGTGGCCACCGTGACCGGCCGTCCCGACGGCGAGGGCGAGTACGTCTGGAACAAGTGCAACACCAAGCAGGGCTTCATGTGGTTCGCCACGGCGACGGCCGCCAAACGCGGCAAGGACGCCGCCGACCTGCGCCCGTACACGCTGCTGTCCGCGTGGGCCGGTTTCGTGCCCGGGGTGCGTTCCACGGACTTCGTGCCGGAGGAGGGCGGTCATCCGCTCTACGGTGCGGACAACCTGTCCGATCCCTGGAGCAACCCCCAGATCCAGCGCGTCCAAGCGGCGTTCAACCCGGTCGCGGCGATCGACCTGCCCTACTGGTCGGCGTCCGGAGCCTCCGACGCCAACGGCACCTTCCCGCTGCCGCAGGCCGTGAACACCTACGCCTCCAACGCCTCCGTGACCCGCAACATCACCGTCTTCAACGACGACCTGCGCGACACCTCCGTCGGATTCTCCTGGTCGGCACGGCTCGACCGGCCCGACGGCACCGTGATCGCGTCGGGGCAGACCACACTGAACATCCCACTCGGCTCGCGGGTCACCCAGCCGGTCACCTTCACCACACCGGCGAGCGGCTCGCGGGTGTACCTGGTGCTGACGACCACCAAGTCGGGTGCCACGACGTTCACCGACGCGATCGAGTACTTCAATGTCGGATCCGGTTCGAGCGGCCCGGTCTCGGGCGCGGCCTACCGGATCGTCAACCGCAACAGCGGCAAGCCGCTCGCCGTGGCCGGCAACTCCACCGCGGACGGCGCCAAGGCCGTGCAGCAGACCGGCGCCTCCGCGTGGACCGTCACCAGCGGTCAGGGCGGCGCGTACACCCTGCGCTACGTCCCCACCGGCAAGGTCCTCGACGTCAACGGCAGCAGTACGACCCAAGGGCTGCAACTGCAGCAGTGGACCGCCAACGGCGGCACCAACCAGCTGTGGTACCTGCGATCCACCGGCGATGGCTATTACACGATCGTCAGCTACAGCAGCGGGCTGTTGGCGGACGTGTATGGCGCGTCCACCTCCGACGGTGCCCAGGTCGTGCAGTGGACCGCCAACGGCGGCACCAACCAGCAATGGCAGTTGATCCCGGCCTGAGACGACGTTCGCCGGGGAACATGCAGAACGTGGGCGCCGCGTCGCGGGAGGTGCGGCGGCTCGCGGAGCGGACGCCACCGTCGCGGGAGCGGTTCGTCGACCTGCTGCGAGCCGTGTCGATCGTCGCGGTGGTCCTCGGGCATTGGCTGGCGACGGTGGTCGGCTACGACGAGCACGGCGAGCTGACCGGCCGGTCGGCGCTGCCGGAGCTGCCGTGGGCGCAGCCGATCACCTGGGTGGTCCAGGTGATGCCCGTGTTCTTCCTCGTCGGCGGGTACGCCAACGCCGTCTCCCTGGCCGCGGAGCGACGCCGCGGAGGGAACGCCACCGAGTGGCTGATCAGGCGGAGCGGCCGGCTGATCCCGCCGACCACGGCCCTGGTGCTGGTGCTGGGAGGCGGCGCGCTGGCGGCGGGCCTGTTCTTCGACGCCGACCCTGCCCGGGTTCGTACGGTGGTCTGGCTGGCCTCGATCCCGTTGTGGTTCCTCGTGGCCTACCTGGTGGTGGTCGTGCTGACCCCGCCGATGCACGCCCTCCATCGCCGGTACGGACTCGCCGTCCCGCCGGTGCTGGTGGGGCTCGTCGCAGCCGGTGATGTGGCCCGTCTCCTCGGCCACGGCTTCTGGGGTAGCGGCAACTTCCTGTTCGGCTGGCTGGCCGTCCACCAGATGGGTTTCGCCTGGCGGGACGGGCTGCCGGCCCGCCCTCGCGTCGCGGTGTCGCTGCTGCTCGGCGGGACCGGCGCGCTGCTCCTGCTCACGCTGGCCGGTCCCTACCCGATCAGCATGATCAATGTGCCCGGCGAGCGGCTGCACAACATGTCCCCGCCCAGCCTGGCCCTGCTCGCGGTCGCCACCGCCCAGCTCGGGGTGGCGCTGCTGCTGCGGGATCGGGGCGAGCGATGGTTACGGCGCGGCGGCAGGTGGACGGCCGTGGTCGCGGTCAACTCGGTGATCATGACGATCTTCCTCTGGCACATCTCCGCCGCGATCCTGCTGGTCGCCGCGCTGCACGTCGCGGGCGTGCTGCCGACTCCGCAGGCCGGATCGGCCGCGTGGCTGGCCTGGCGGATCCCGTTGCTGGTCCTGTTCGGCGCCGCTCTCACGCCACTCGTCGCGATCTTCGGCCCGATCGAGGTGCGCGGCGCCCTGCGGCTCCGCCGGATCTCGCTCCCGACGCCGGCCGTCCTGGCCCGCATGGCGTCCTGCCGGGTCTTCCGGCCGTGGCTGGCCGTCGCGGGATTCGCAGGAGTCGCCTTCGCCCTGCTCGCCAACAGCCTGTGGCCCGGCACCGCTCCGACCGGGTCGGGAATGCCGGCGGTCGCGCTGGTCACCTACCTCGCCTGCGCGGCGGTCCTGCGCCTGCTGCGCTCGACTCCTCCTGCCACGGAGGCCGGACCGCGCCACGGGTGACGCCGAATCCGGCAGCCGGCACGACGGCGTGGCGTCTCATGCCGCCCTGGAAACCTGGTCGCCATGTGTCCCGTCCGCGCTCGGCACGGAGGGAGGCAGGGCCTGTTCGCACCAGATGGTCTTGCCACAAGCCGACTGTCTCGTGCCCCAGCTCTGCGTGAGCTGTGCGACCAGCAGCAGTCCACGGCCTCCCTCGTCGAAGACGCGGGCCCGCCGCAGATGCGGTGCGGTGTTGCTGCCGTCCGAGACCTCGCAGATCAGCGTGCGGTCGCGGATCAGCCGCAACTGGATCGGCCCGGTCCCGTGGCGCATGGCGTTGGTGACCAGTTCGCTCACCACGAGCCCGGTGACGAACTCCATCTCGGCCAGTCCCCATACGAGCAGCTGGTCGATGGCGAGCTTCCGGGTGTGCGTGACCACGGCCGGGTCGGCGGGGACGTCCCACGTCACGATCTGGTCCGGGGAGAGGGCCGCGGTGCGGGCCAGGAGAAGGGCCGCGTCGTCGGCCGCGCGGCCGCCGAGCAGGGCGCCGGTCACGGTGTCGCAGGTGTCCTCAAGCGATGTGGTCGGCAGCGCCAGGGCGCAGCGCAGTTCGGCGAGGCCCTGGTCGATGTCCCGGTCGCGGGACTCGATCAGGCCGTCGGTGAACAGGGCGATGACGGTGCCCGCGGTCAGGCGCAGCTCGGTGGTTTCGAAGGGCAGGCCGCCGACGCCGAGAGGAGGGCCGACCGGCCCGCTCACCAGTTCCGTGGCGCCGTCGGGAGCGACCAGGACGGGCAGTGGGTGACCGGCGGTGGCGATGGTGCAACAGCGCGAGACGGGGTCGTAGACGGCGTACAGGCACGTGGCTCCCAGCTCGGCGAACGCGGCTGGGTCGCCTTCCGCCGTGCCGGGCTGTTCCTCGCCGGTGAGGTGGATGACCAGATCGTCCAGGTGCGTGAGGAGCTCGTCGGGCGGCAGGTCGACGTCGGCCAGGGTGCGTACGGCGGTGCGCAGCCGGCCCATGGTCGCGGCGGCGTGGATGCCGTGGCCGACGACGTCTCCGACGACGAGGGCGACCCGGCAGCCGGACAGCGGGATCACGTCGAACCAGTCGCCGCCCACCCCGGTCTGCGCGCCCGCCGGCAGATAACGGGAGGCGATCTCCACCGCCGGCTGCACGGGCAGCCGCTGGGGCAGCAGACTGCGTTGCAGGGTGAGCGCGGTGTTGCGTTCGTGGGTGTAACGGCGGGCGTTGTCGATGACGACGCCGGCCTTGGCGGCCAGCTCCGCCGCGTAGGACAGGTCCTCCTCGTCGAAGCGCCCGGGCGGCCGCGAGCGCCAGAAGCTGACCACGCCCATCCGCATCCCCCGGCCACGCAGCGGAGTCGTGATCAGGGAATGGATGCCCTGGTCCAGGATCCGGGCGGCCTCTTCCGGCTTCTGGGACCGCCACGCGGTGGAGGCCCGCAGATCGGGCTCGATCACGGGGAGGTCACAGTCGAGACTGCGGGCCTGAGGCGTGGGCGGGGCCCACGTGATCGGCACGCCGGGCGGGTGGAACGACCCGGTGTTCCCGATGCCTCCGATCGCCACCCGGCACAGCGTCTCGCCCTCGTCCGGGTGGTGGTCATCGCCTTGTACGACGGCCAACACCAGGTCGACCGTGACGAAGTCGGCGAACTCGGGGACCGCCACCTCCACCAGTTCCTCCGCCGTCCGCCGCACATCGAGGGTGGTGCCCACCGCCGTGCTGGCGTCGTACAGCAGTTTGAGGCGTCTGTGCGCCATCTCTGTCAGCTTGCGGCTCTCCTCCAGCGAGTGCCCCATGCTGTTGAACGCGACTTCGAGCTCCCCGATCTCGCCCGCACCGGTTTCGGGCATGCGCGCCGTGAGGTCTCCGTCGGCGAGCCGGGAGGCGACGGCGGCCGCTTTTCGCACCGGCCGGACGATCGACCGGATCAGGTAGGTGTCGAAGGCGAGGATGAGCAGGATCGATCCCACCACACCGATCGACGCCACCGCGGTGGCCCGGACGGCGGCTTCGGCGGCGCGTGCCTGTCGCGACGCGAGAAGTTGATCCTCAAAATTCACGAACTGCTGGAACTGGCCCCTGATCGCGTCGACGCGGCGCTTTCCGTCCTGCGTCACCGCCACGGTGTGCACGGATGCCGGATCCCGCCGCGCGGCCTCCACGGTCGGAACCGAATAGTCATGGATATAGGCCTCGATGGATTGCCTGATCCGGCGCGCCCGCTCTCCCTGCGTGGGGGTGCCCGCGGTCGCGAGACGCTCCAGGGTGGCCGCCTGCTCGGGGATGGCGGCACGGGCCTGCCTCCATGGTTGCAGGAAGCTCTCCTCCCCGGCGATGACGAACCCCCGCTGGCCGGTCTCGAGGTCGATGACGAGCCTCTGGAGGTGGTTCGCGCTCGTCAGCACATGCCTGGAGTGGTTCGTCAGATCCACCGCCTCACGAAGACCCACGATCGCCGGCAGGAGGAACGCGAAGGCGCCGCTGATGAGGCCCAGGAGCAGCACGCTCACCATGATCGTGCGCCGGGTCAGTCCGCCTTCCCCCGCAACCCGTCGCGTGCGACGCGAACCGCTTACCCCCATGGCATGCCTTCTGACCAGCGGCAATCTCGTCTACTTCGTCATCTTACGACTGCGGCCCTTTCGCTCCCGGAAGGGAGCGGCGCCGTCCCCGGGCAGACGAACGAGCGGGTCCGGCCGGGCGAGGTGCTCCGGCCGGACCCGCTCGGTCCGGTTGTTCGGTTCTCAGGTCAGGCGGTCACGGGCTGGAGCAGGTGACGGAGGGGGTGGCCGCGCTGCCGTTGGCGGTGAAGCCCAGGGTGGTGGAGGCACCCGAGGCGATGGAGCCGTTGTAGGGCGCGTTGCGGACCGTCACGCTGGAGCCGGACACGCTCTGCTGGCCGTTCCACAGGCTGCTGATGCTCTGCCCGCCGGGCCAGGTCCACTTCACGGTCCAGCCGTTGACCGGCGCGCTGCCCGCCTGCACGGTCACCTCGGACTGGAACCCGCCGGGCCAGGAGTTCACCGTACGCATCGTCGCGCTGCATCCGCCCGGCTCCGTCGACGGCGACTGCGACGGCGACTGGGACGGCGACTGGGACGGCGACTGGGACGGCGACTGCGACGGCGACTGCGACGGCGACTGGCTGGGGCTCTCCGAAGGACTCGCGCTGGGGCTCACCGGCGGGGAGGGCGAGACGGGCGGGGCGGCGTTGAGGGCGTTGAGGACCGAGGTGTAGGCGGCCTTCTTGTTGCCGCTGGTGTCGAACAGCAGCGGGCTGGTGTTCGCGCCGAGCCAGGAGTCGCTGTCACGGACGCCCCACACGGTGATGCCGACGCACCGCGACACGGCCAGGCAGTCGTTGGTCACGTTGGCGTAGGTCTGCGCCGAGCCGCCCTGGATGTCCAGCTCGGTGATCGCCACGTCGACGCCGAGCGCGGCGAAGCTGGAGATCGTGGTGCGGTAGTTGCTGTTGTAGGCGCTCTGGCTGTTGAAGTGCGACTGCAGGCCCACGCAGTCGATCGGCACACCGCGCTGCTTGAAGTCCTTGACCATGTTGTAGACGCCCTGCGTCTTGGCCCAGGACCAGTTGTCGATGTTGTAGTCGTTGTAGCAGAGCTTGGCGGCCGGGTCGGCGTTCCGCGCGGTGCGGAAGGCCACCTCGATCCAGTCGTTTCCGGTCCGCTGCAGGTTGGAGTTGCGCCGCCCGCCGTTGCTGTCGTCGAAGGCCTCGTTGACGACGTCCCAGTAGGCGATCTTGCCCTTGTAGTGGGACATGACCCCGTTGATGTGGTCGATCATCGCCTGCCGCAGCGAGCTGCCCTCCAGCGACTGCATCCAGCCCGGCTGCTGCTGGTGCCAGGCCAGCGTGTGCCCGCGCACGCGCTTGCCGTTCTGCACGGCCCAGTTGTAGACCCGGTCACCGGCGGAGAAGTTGAACTGCCCGCGGTTCGGCTCGGTCGCGTCGATCTTCATCTCGTTCTCGGCGGTCACCATGTTGAACTCACGGTTCGCGATGGTCGTGTACTGCGAGTCGCCGAGCTTGCCCGAGGCGATCGCGGTGCCGAAGTAACGGCCGCTCTGCGCCGCCGCCGCGCCCAGCGTGCTGGCCGCCGCGTCGGCGGGGGCCGAAGCCGCCGCGAACGCCGTGACCGCGCCGAGCACACCGAGAGCACCGACGGCCAGAGCCCGCCGCATCCCCGTGAAGGGCTGCCGGGTTCCAGGCCGGGAATTGGCGCGTACGCCCATGCCTGAGCCTCCATAACTGAAACGGGAAGGGAGTACTGCGGCGACATGCCGCGCGGGATGGACGCGGGCCCCATCACTGGGAACGCACACCCGTCAGGCGTCGCGAAACGGCGGCCCCCTGCCTGCGCACCACCACCGGACAGGAGGGCCGCCTCGGGACCTCAGTGTGGAAACCACGCCGAAACATGTCAAGACTGGGGTGAAACTTTCGGAGGCGAGCCGTCGTCAGGCTGGCGTCCTACCCCCGTATATGGCCTGCCCAGGGCCCTGGAAATTTTCGAGCCGGCCAGCCCGCCAGAAGGGCGGTAATGGCTGAAATTTACATCATCGCCCAGCGCGAGCCGTGCGCTCCGGCGGCCTCGGCGAGGTCTTCCCGATCAGTCCGCCCACAACAAGCGAAGGCCTCCGGTACGGCGGCGTGCGCCGTGCCGGAGGCCTTCTTTCACCACCAGGAGAGGAGGAGAGTCAGCGGATGGACTCGCCTAGCTGTTCCAGGTCCACTTCTGGTTGTTGCCGCCGTGGCAGCTGTAGAGCTGGAGCTTGGTGCCGTTGCCGGTGCCGGCTCCGACGGCGTCGAGGCACAGGTTGGACTGGACGCCCTGGATGCTGCCGTCGGAGTTCACCCGCCACTTCTGGTTGTCCCCGCCCCAGCAGGAGTAGATCTGGATGGCGGCGCCGTTGCCCGTGCCGGCCGCGTCCAGGCACTTGTTGCCGTAGACCCGGATCTCACCGGAGGACGTGGACGACCAGGTCTGGTTGCTCTGACCGTTGCAGTCGTACAGCTGCACCTGCGTGCCGTCGTTCTGGCTGGCGTTGGGCACGTCGATGCAGCGACCGGAGGCCACGCCCCGGATCGCCCCGTTGCCGCCACTGGTCGGGCTCACCGTCGGAGTCGCGCTGGGGCTCCCCGAAGGACTCGCGCTGGGGCTCACCGGCGGCGTGGGCGAGACGGTGGGGGCGGAGTTGAGGGCGTTGAGGACCGAGGTGTAGGCGGCCTTCTTGTTGCCGTTGCCGTCGAACAGCAGCGGGCTGGTGTTCGCGCCGAGCCAGGAGTCGCTGTCACGGACGCCCCACACGGTGATGCCGACGCACCGCGACACCGCGAGACAGTCGTTGACCACGCTCTGGTAGGTCTGCGCCGAGCCGCCCTGGATGTCCAGCTCGGTGATCGCCACGTCGACGCCGAGGGCGGCGAAGCTGGAGATCGTCGTGCGGTAGTTGCTGTTGTACGGGCTGTTGCTGTTGAAGTGCGACTGGAGGCCGACGCAGTCGATCGGCACGCCGCGCTGCTTGAAGTCCTTGACCATGTTGTAGACGCCCTGCGTCTTGGCCCAGGACCAGTTGTCGATGTTGTAGTCGTTGTAGCAGAGCTTGGCGGCCGGGTCGGCGTTCCGCGCGGTGCGGAAGGCCACCTCGATCCAGTCGTTGCCCGTCCGCTGCAGGTTGGAGTCGCGCCGGCCACCGGAGTTGCCGTCGGCGAACGCCTCGTTGACGACGTCCCAGTAGGCGATCTTGCCCTTGTAGTGGGCCATGACCCCGTTGATGTGGTCGATCATCGCCTGCCGCAGGCTGCTGCCCGACAGCGACTGCATCCAGCCCGGCTGCTGGGAGTACCAGGCCAGCGTGTGACCACGGACCCGCTTGCCGTTCTGCACGGCCCAGTTGTAGACCCGGTCACCGGCGGAGAAGTTGAACTGCCCGCGGTTCGGCTCGGTCGCGTCGATCTTCATCTCGTTCTCGGCGGTCACCATGTTGAACTCACGGTTCGCGATGGTCGTGTACTGCGAGTCGCCGAGCTTGCCCGAGGCGATCGCGGTGCCGAAGTAACGGCCGCTCTGCGCCGCCGCCGCACCCAGCGTGCTGGCCGCCGCGTCGGCGGGGGCCGAAGCCGCCGCGAACGCCGTGACCGCGCCGAGCACACCGAGAGCACCGACGGCCAGAGCCCGGCGCAGTCCTGTGAAGGACTGCCGGGTTCCAGGCCGGGAATTGGGGCGTTCGCCCATGCCTGAGCCTCCATAACTGAAACGGGAAGGGAAAGAGGCGAGTAGAGTCGCGAATCGACGCCGCGCTCCATCGATCGGGAGCGCACACCACCGGGGGCGTCGCGGACGGCCTCCCGCCTGTGCACCACCATCAGGCAGGAGATCGCCTCGGGGACTCAGTGTGGAAACCCGGCCGAAACATGTCAAGACTTTAGTGAAACTTTCGGAACGACCGGCCCTCGCCCGGCGGTGTCGCACCCCGCCGGCATCCGCCCCGGTCTCCCGAAACGTCTCGGCGGGCCGTCGCCTCCGGCCCGGCCGGAATGCCTGAAAGTTTCATCACACATCCCCTGCGTACCGGTGAGACGTACGACATAAGACCTGCTGGGCCCGTGCCCGGTCGTCGCACGCCCGTACGCGAGACTGCGGGTCCTTGACTCCGTCTCGCCACCTCGGCTTTGCTCCGCCCCACCACCACTTAGCGCACCGAAGGGAGAAGGGAGCCTGGAGCCCCAGGTAGTTGTTAACGTTAACAGCATCTCGTCTTGAAAGCGCACCACGCGGCCCGAGCGACGCGAGACCCCGGATGGACACACCACCTCCCTCCGCGGCCTCCCCTCGCCGTCGCTTTCGATGGGAGGTCGCCCGTACAGAGCGGGAGGAGCCGGATCGGCCGGCCCGTGACTCCTCGCAGCGGTGCGGCCCGTACGACGGGCCGGCCCGGCCACCCCGATCATGTTCCGCCGCAGAGCCACCACTTCACGGCGTTCGCCCCCTGAGAAAGCTGGGTACAAAAATGTTAGCGATAACAGAAATAATCCATCGTCCGCGCTGGTCGCGTGCGCGGAAGTCGCTGGGCCGATGGCTGGCCGTACCGCTCCTGACCGTGGCCATGGCGGCGTCGGGCGCGGTGCTGGGGGCGGGCGCCGCGAGCGCGGAGTCCAACGGCGGGGTTCGGGTGATGCCGCTGGGTGACTCGATCACCGAGGGCACCCAGGTGCCGGGCGGGTACCGGATCGGGCTGTGGCAGCGCCTGGCCGCCGGCCGCTACACCGTGGACTTCGTCGGCTCGCAGTACAACGGGCCGGGCAACCTGGGCGACCACGACCACGAGGGCCACCCCGGGTGGCGGATCGACCAGATCGACGCCAACATCACCGGCTGGCTGCGCAGCTACACCCCCCGCACGGTGCTGCTGCACATCGGCACCAACGACGTGCTGCAGAACTACAACGTCTCCTCCGCCCCCCAGCGGCTGTCCACCCTGATCGACCACATCACCTCGGCCGCGCCCAACGCCGAGGTGTTCGTCGCCACGATCATCCCGCTGTCGAACTCCGGCCAGGAGTCGGCCGCCCGCACCTTCAACGCCGCCGTCCCCGGCATCGTGCAGTCGAAGGTCAACAGCGGCAAGCACGTCCACCTGGTCGACATGCACAGCAAGCTCACCACCGGCGACCTCATCGACGGCATCCACCCCACCGCGAACGGCTACGACAAGATGGCCGCCGCCTGGTACGCCGCCCTCCAGTCGGTCCCGGGCAGCCTCGGCCAGGGATCCAGCCCGAGCCCCAGCGTGACCCCCAGCGCCAGCCCGAGCACCAGCCCCAGTGCCGGTCCCAGTGCGATCAAGGGAGTCGCTTCGGGCAGGT
The DNA here is from genome assembly GCF_014161435.1 of Microbispora sp. H10949. Taxonomy (NCBI): domain Bacteria; kingdom Bacillati; phylum Actinomycetota; class Actinomycetes; order Streptosporangiales; family Streptosporangiaceae; genus Microbispora; species Microbispora sp. H10949. The sequence goes on from NZ_JABBWZ010000009.1 coordinate 283,749, forward strand.
GCGTGGACGTCCCCAACGCGTCGCAGACCAGCGGCACCCAGGTGCAGATCTGGGACTGCAACGGACAGTCCAACCAGAGCTGGACTCCCACCAGCTCCGGCGAACTGCGCGTGTACGGCAACAAGTGCCTCGACGTGGCCAACATGAGCACCGCCGACGGCGCCGCGGTGCAGATCTGGGACTGCAACGGACAGAACAACCAGAAGTGGCGCTTCAACAGTGACGGCAGCATCACCGCGGTCGGAGCCAACAAGTGCCTCGACGCACCCAACTACTCCACCGCCAACGGCGTGAAGCTCCAGATCTGGTCCTGCAACGGGCAGAGCAACCAGCGCTGGACCCGCGTCTGATCGAGGACCCCGCCGGGGCGGCCGGACCGGCCGCCCCGGCGTAGGCCCGCCCCTCAGCGGCCCCCGCAGGCGCCGCCCCGGCATGTCCCCAGCGGTCCCCCTCCACCCCAAGCGCCCTGATCACGAATAGCGCCCGGCCTCCGGCACCGCCGCCCGGACGCCGCGCCGACGGGTCACCACTTCGACAACGAAAGGACTTCGCGTGAAACGAAGGCTCAGATCCATACTGGCCGCCGCCTCGTTGCCCCTGGTACTCGTCGGCATGCTGCTGGCCGCCCACCCCGCCGCGGCCGCCACGCTGACCCGCATCACCGGGTTCGGCACCAACCCGACCAACCTCAACATGTACCTCTACGTCCCCGACCGGGTCGCCGCCCGCCCCGCCCTGCTCGTCCTGGTCCACTACTGCAGCGGCTCGGCCAGCGGCATCTTCAACGGCAACGGCCACGACTACGTCACCGCCGCCGACCGCTACGGCTACATCATCGTGGTCCCCGAAGCCACCCGCAGCGGATCCTGCTTCGACGTCTCCACCCCCGCCGCGCTGCGCCGCGACGGCGGCAGCGACTCGACCGGCATCATGGCCATGGTCAACTACACCCGCCAGCGCTACAACGTCGACCCCGGCCGCATCGTGGTCAGCGGCTTCTCCTCCGGCGCCATGATGACCAACGTCCTGGCCGCCGAATACCCCGACGTGTTCTCCGCCGCCTCCGCCTTCTCCGGCGTCCCGGCCGGCTGCTTCGCCACCAACGACGGCTCGCTCTGGAACGGCCAGTGCTCCGGCGGGCAGATCAGCAAGACCGCCCAGCAGTGGGGCGACCAGGCCCGCGCCATGTACCCCGGATACACCGGCCGCTACCCCCGCATGCAGCTGTGGCACGGCACCACCGACACCACCCTGCACTACAACAACTTCGGTGAAGAGATCAAGCAGTGGACCAACCTCAACGGGTTGAGCCAGACCCCGGCCTTCACCGACCACCCCCAGTCCTCCTGGACCCGCACCCGGTACGGCAACACCGGCACCCAGGCCACCGTCGAGGGCATCAGCATCTCCGGCGTCGGCCACCAGCTCCCCATGAGCGGCCAGCTCGCCTACGCCATCTCCTTCCTCGGCCTCGACGCGCCGAGCACCTCCCCGTCCGCGACACCGACTGTCACGCCGACGGTCACGCCGACGGTGACGCCGTCGACGACCCCGACCTCCGGCGGGGGCAGCGGGCCGATCAAGGGTGTGGCCTCCGGCCGCTGCGTGGACGTGACCGGCGCCAGCCAGACCGACGGCACCCAGGTGCAGCTGTGGGACTGCAACGGCCAGACCAACCAGACCTGGTCGTCCACCTCGGCCAGTGAGATCCGCGTCTACGGCAACAAGTGCCTCGACGCCGGCGGCACCGGCAACGGCGCCAAGATCCAGATCTACTCCTGCCACGGCGGCACCAACCAGAAGTGGCGCGTCAACTCCGACGGCAGCATCACCGGCGTCCAGTCCGGCCTGTGCATCGACGCCACCGGAGCCGCCACCGCCAACGGCACCAAACTCCAGCTCTACAGCTGCCACGGCGGCACCAACCAGAAGTGGACCTGGAGCAGATAGTCCCGGATGCGAAGGGATCCCCCCGGTGCGGCGTGCCCGCCGCGCCGGGGCCCTTCGGACGGCTCCCCCGAACGACCTCCTGAAGAACCCCTGAAAACTCCCGCAAGAACCCCCGAAAGAACCCCTCAGAAAGAGCAGAACGATGAGACGACATCTCAGGAAACTCGTCGGCACCGCCCTCGCCGCCGCGCTCACGGCGGTGGTCACGGCGCTGTCCATGCTCGTGGGACCGGTGCCGGGAGCGTCGGCGGCGACGCTGACAGAGGTGACGAACTTCGGCTCCAACCCCGGCAACATCCGGATGTTCCTGTACGTCCCCAACAACGTGGCGGCCAGGCCGGGGATCCTGGTGGCGATGCACGGCTGCAACGGCTGGGCGCAGGGCTTCTACCAGGGCACCGAGTTCGCCTCGCTCGCCGACAGGTACGGCTTCGTCGTCATCTATCCCCAGGCGAACAAGAGCGCCAACGGCATGTCGAACTGCTTCGATGTGTGGTCGAACGAGTCGCTGCGCCACGGCGGCGGCAGCGACCCGGGCTCGATCGTGTCGATGGTGAACTACGTCCAGCAGCGCTACAACGGCGACCCGGAGCGGGTGTTCGCCACCGGCTTCTCCTCGGGTGCGATGGAGACCAACAACCTGCTCGCCACCTACCCCGACGTGTTCAAGGCCGGCGCGCCGTTCTCGGGCGTCCCCTACGGCTGCCTCGGCCCGGCCGGGTGCGGCGACAAGACGCCGCAGCAGTGGGGTGACCTGGCCCGCAACGCCTACCCGGGCTACACCGGGCCCCGGCCGCGGGTGCAGGCGTGGCACGGCACCAACGACTCGGTGCTGAACTACAGCATGCTGCAGGAGGAGGTCGACCAGTGGACGAACGTGTGGGGCATCAGCCAGACGCCCGCCTCCACTGACACCCCGCAGTCCGGCTGGACCCGGCGGCGCTTCGGCTCGGGTCAGGTCGAGGCGTACACCATCTCCGGCGCCGGTCACGACCTGCCGCACCAGGGCATGGGGATCTACGCGATCCGGTTCTTCGGCCTCGACGCGCCGAGCACCTCCCCGTCCGCGACACCGACCGTCACCCCCTCCGTGACGCCGACGGTGACGCCGTCGGTGACGCCGTCGACGACCCCGACCTCTGGCGGGGGCAGCGGGCCGATCAAGGGTGTGGCCTCCGGCCGCTGCGTGGACGTGACCGGCGCCAGCCAGACCGACGGCACCCAGGTGCAGCTGTGGGACTGCAACGGCCAGACCAACCAGACCTGGTCGTCCACCTCGGCCAGTGAGATCCGCGTCTACGGCAACAAGTGCCTCGACGCCGGCGGCACCGGCAACGGCGCCAAGATCCAGATCTACTCCTGCCACGGCGGCACCAACCAGAAGTGGCGCGTCAACTCCGACGGCAGCATCACCGGCGTCCAGTCCGGCCTGTGCATCGACGCCGCCGGAGCCGCCACCGCCAACGGCACCAAACTCCAGCTCTACAGCTGCCACGGCGGCACCAACCAGAAGTGGACCTGGAGCAGATAACGAAGAACGCCCTCGTGCATGACGTCGGACCCCTTGGGTAGACGCACGTCGAGAGTGCGCTGCGGGGCCGCGCGGGACCGGGGTGGATTGGTCACCCCCCGATCCCGCGCGGCCCTGCGCATGTTCCGGGAGGGCCGAAGGTCCCGCGACCACGGGACTTCGGAGTGACCGGAGGGTGCCGTACGGCTCTGCGCCGCCGATGCGGTGATGCGGTGTTCTTGGAACGTAAAGAACACGACCACCGCAGTCGAAAGGGGCCGGTCATGGCCATCACCGAAGCGCGGCACCAGAAGGCCCCCCTCCTTCCCGCCGCTCCCCCCGCTCCCCAGACGACCGGCACGACGACCGGCACTGACCCGGCCAGGTACGTCTGGGCCGCCGCCCGCGTCGCCGTCGGCTGGGTGTTCCTGTGGGCCTTCCTCGACAAGCTGTTCGGCTGGGGCTTCGCCACCCCCGCCGCCAAGGCGTGGATCAACGGCGGCAGCCCGACCACCGGCTTCCTGAAGGGCACCGCCGACAGGACCTTCGGCGGCCTGTTCGGCGCCCTCGCCGGCCAGGCCTGGGTCGACTGGCTGTTCATGACCGGCCTCGCCGGCATCGGCGCCGCCCTCGTCCTCGGCGTGGGCATGCGCCTCGCCGCCACCACCGGCGGGCTCCTCCTGCTGATGATGTGGGCCGCCGAACTCCCGCTGACCACCAACCCCTTCATGGACGAGCACATCGTCTACGCGATCGTCCTCGCGGGCCTGGCGCTGACCCGGGCCGGCGAGACGTTCGGCCTCGGCGGACGGTGGGCCGCCACCCCGCTCGTGCGCCGCTTCCCGATCCTCAGGTGAGACTCTCCGGCTCCGGTGCCCACTCCCCGCCCCCTGGGAGTGGGCATCGGCATGTCCGCGATGCGAGACTGCCCCCTATGACCGACCACGAGCTGTCCCGGTCGCTGATTCCGAGCATGCGACTGGACGACCTGCTGGCCGAGTTGCAGTCACGCCTCGAAGCGGTGCTGGCCACCCGCGACCGCGTCCACGCGCTGCTGGAGGCGGTGGTCTCGATCGGCAGCGACCTCGACCTGGAGATCGTGCTGCGCCGCATCGTGGCCACCGCCGCCACTCTGGTGGACGCCACCTACGGCGCGATGGGCGTGATCGGCGAGGACAACACCCTGGTGCAGTTCGTCCCCGTCGGGCTGAGCGAGAAGGAGATCGCCCGGATCGAGCACTGGCCGCACGGTCTCGGCCTGCTCGGCCTGTTGATCAAGCAACCGCGGACGCTGCGCCTGGCCGACATCTCCCAGCACCCCGAGTCGTACGGCTTCCCACCCGGCCATCCGCCGATGGGCGGCTTCCTCGGGGTGCCGATCCGCGTCCGCGACGAGGTGTTCGGCAACCTCTATCTGACCGAGAAGCGCGGCGGCGGGCAGTTCGACGAGGACGACGAGGCGATCGTGGTCGCCCTGGCCACCGCCGCCGGAGTGGCCATCGAGAACGCCCGCCTGTACGAGGAGAGCCGCCGCCGGGAGACCTGGCTGCAGGCGTCCGCCGAGATCACCACCCGTCTGCTCTCCGGCGCCGAGCCGCAGGAGGTGCTCACCCTCATCGCGCACCGGGCCCACCAGATGAGCGCCGCCGACGGCGTCGCGATCCTGCTGCCCCGCGCCGGCAGCGACTCCCTGCACCTGGCCCTGGAGCGCACCGGTTCCGCGGACCCGGCCGACCCCGACGGCGATCCCCGCGACCCCGCCGACGCGAAGGAGCGGGGAGACCAGGCCGGCCCGGCCGGCTCCGCGTACGACGGGCGGGTGCCGATCACCGGCTCGCTGGCCGGGCGGGCCTTCCTCAGCGGCGAGCCGCTGATGCTCGACGACGACGGCGCGGACGAGGAGACGCTCGCCTGGGAGATCGACGCTCCCGTGGGGCCGGTGGCGGCGGTGCCGCTCGGCGCGCCCGGCGCGGTCCGCGGCGTGCTCGCCCTGGTGAAGCGCGCCGGGCGGATGCCCTTCAGCCGGTCGGAGCTGCGCATGCTGCACGCCTTCGCCGGGCAGGCGGCCGTCGCGCTGGAGCTCGCCGACACCCGCAGGGACGCCGAGCGGCTCGGCCTGCTGGAAGATCGCGACCGCATCGCCAAGGACCTGCACGACGTGGTCATCCAGCGGCTGTTCGCCGTCGCGATGACGCTGATGAGCACGGTGCGGCTGGTCGAACGCCCCGAGGCCTCCTCCCGCCTCCAGACCGCGATCGACGAACTGGACACCACCATCCGGCAGATCCGCTCGACCATCTTCGCCCTGCAGACACCGCGCGAGGACAGCTCTCCCAGCCTGCGGGCCCAGGTCGTCGACCTGGTCGAGAGCGCCCGGGGGCACCTGGGCTTCATGCCGGGCCTGAGCCTGGAGGGCCATCTCGACAGCCGGGTGCCTGCCCAGGCGGCCGAACACCTGCTCGCCGTACTGCGCGAGGCCCTGTCGAACATCGTCCGCCACGCCAGGGCCTCGCGTGCCGACGTCACCCTCGACGCCACCGGCGAGCGGCTGACGCTCGTGGTGGAGGACAACGGCGTCGGCGTCTCCGCCGAGGGCCGCCGCAGCGGCCTGCGCAACCTCGCCGACCGCGCCGAACGGCTCGGCGGGTCCTTCGCCCTCACCGCGCCGCCCGGCGGCGGCACCCGCCTGGAATGGACCATTCCCCTGAGCGGATGACCGGCGCCGGGCGGCGGTGGCCGAGCCGATCTAGTCGTGTTCGGCCTTGAGGCGGGCGGCCAGGGCGGCGGCCTGGGTGCGGCGCTGCATGTCGAGCTTGCCGAGCAGGTTCGACACGTAGTTCTTGACCGTCTTCTCGGCCAGGAACATCCGCTCGCCGATCTGCCGGTTGGTCAGGCCCTCGCCGATCAGTTCCAGGATCTGGCGCTCCTGGTCCGACAGGGCGGCCAGCGGGTCCTTCCTGGTGGCCTGGTCACGCAGCCGGTGCAGCATCGCGGCCGTGGTCTGCGGGTCGAGCAGCGACTGCCCGGCGGCCACCGTCCGCACCGCGCCGACCAGGTCGGAGCCGTGGATCTGCTTGAGCACGTAACCGGCAGCGCCGGCCATCACCGCGTTGAACAGCGCCTCGTCGTCGGCGAAGGAGGTCAGCATCAGGCAGGCCAGGCCGGGCACCTTCGAGCGCACCTCCCGGCAGACGTCCACGCCGTTGCCATCAGGCAGGCGCACGTCCAGCACCGCGACGTCGGGCCGCAGGGCCGGAATGCGGGCCACGGCCGACTCCGCCGTCCCCGCCTCGCCGATGACCTCGATGTCGTCCTCGGCCTCCAGAAGCGCCGCCACGCCGCGCCGTACCACCTCGTGGTCGTCCACCAGGAACACGCGAATCATGACTCATACGCTAAGCCCTCAGAGCCCGATCGGCCGAGCACGGGCCCGGCCGGTGAGGCGAGAAGCGGCGGTTCGTCCTGGGGATACCACGCCTCGTCTTCGGGATAGCCCGCTCCGCCCGACACACATAACGTTCAGACATGGCCGCTTCCACCAGCCGGATGACCGCCCGTCAGGGGCGTCCCGGCGGGGCGGCCGCGGAGGTGGGCGAGGGGAAACTTCCCCGCGCACCCCGACCGACCAGTGACGACGCACAGAACCTCCGGCCGCGGGTCCGCTCCGTGAAGAGTCCCGCCGGCCGCCGGCCGAGGAGCACGACGACACGATGAACGCACAGCTCATGAACCGTGCCTACGCCGCCGGGGCCGCAGCGCCCACGGCTGTGTACACCTGTCCGGTGCCCCACATGCCGCAGGCGGTCGCCGCCGTACGGCACCGCGCGCACGGCCTGCTCAGAGCATGGGGACTGCCGGAGAACACCGTGGACGAGGCCCTGCTCGTGGTCTCCGAGCTGGTCACGAACGCCGTGCTCCACGCTCTTCCCCCGGCCGAGTTGCGGCTCCTCCTGCTGGAGGACGTCGTACGGATCGAGGTCGCGGACTCGGGGACGGCACCCGCGCGGTCCGGCGGCACGCCCGCGGGCGGACACGGCGGCGTCGTCATCGAAGCGCTCGCGGTCGGGTACGGCGCCGACGTCCGGCCGAAGTCCGTCACCCACTGGGTGGAGCTGCGGGCACGGCCCTCGGTGCGGCTCACGAGCCGGCTTCAGTGCTGCAGGGTCTCGGAGGGCGACTCCCCGAACCGCTGCCGGTAGACCGACGAGAACCGGCCGAGATGGGCGAACCCCCAGCGATACGCGACATCGGTGACCGTGGCCGTGTACGGGTTGCGGGCCGCCAGCTCGGCGTGTACCCGATCGAGGCGGACCTCCCGCAGGAAACTCGTCGGCGTCTTCTCCAGATGACGCCGGAACCCCTCCTGCAGCGCCCGCGCGCTCACCCCCACGGCCTCGGCGATGTCCTCCACCGTGAGCGCCTCGGCCGCGTGCTCCTCGATCAGGCTCACGGCCCGCTTCACGGTCGGCGGCGCGACCCTGCGATGCCCACCGCGTAACTCGTCGATGTAGTTGCTCGGCTGCGCCATCAGAAGCTGCGTCATCAACAGCCCTTCCAGCTGCCTGACGACGAGCGGCTGCTCCAGCATGCCACCGCCGGCCTCGGCCTCGTCGCGGAGGAACTCGACCACCGACCGCCAGGAACGGACGGGGGGCCGCGTCAGGTCCATGCCGAGAGAGAAGGTGAGCGGCGCCTCTGGTCGCCGCCCCAGCAGCCGGCCGAGGTGGGTCTCGATCGCCGGACGGCCGAACCTGACGATCAACTGCGAGCCCTCGGCCCACAGTATGGACGTGGGCTCCCTGATCGCCTCCACGGCGGCGACGCGGGGGGAGCATTCGACCAGCTCCCGGCCCTGGGACACCTCCAGGTGGCCGGTGAGCGGGATTGCGACGAAGAGCTGCGTGTCCAGCAGTTCGGGGGTGACCAGCACCTCCGTCCCATAACTGAAGCTGAGGAGGCCGACGCTCTCCAGCCGGAACCCTTTCAGCCAGGCGTCGACGTGGGCACCGGTGTTCATGATGCGCACCTGGTGCCCGCTGAGCACCTCCGTGAACTTGGCCTGGGCCTCCTCCACGTCATGTGTGCGCAGCCGTGGATACGCGGTGAGCGCCGGCGGCTGATCGGGCATGTCCCCCTCCCGTCGGCGGTCACGCGATCAGGGCGAGGCGCGTCCTCTGCGTGGACACCCATCCAGCCTACGTTCCCGCTGGTAGAAGGCACAATTGCGCAAGATCGGCCTTGGGGCGGCTTGGTGGAGGACAGGGGGTTCGTAATGTGGACGTCATGCCTCGTCTTTGGGATAGCACACGTTGACCCGCCCACATAACGTGGGGATATGGACGCTCTTACCAGCTGGACGCCTCATCGGAAGGGGTCACGGCAGGGCTCTCCGAACGGGTCCAGCCCACTGGTGATCAGGGAGCACGAGACGATGAACGTACAGGTTATGGACCGTGCCGACGTCGCCGGGGCCGCAGCGGCCACGGCTGTCTACACATATCCGGTGTCCCACTCCTTCCAGGTGGTCGGTGTGGTGCGCCGCCGGGCCCGCGACGTGCTGGCGGAGTGGGGCCTGCCCGAGGCCATTGGGGACGAGGCCGTACTCGTGATCTCGGAGCTGGTCACGAACGCGGTGCTGCACGCCCTGCCACCGGCCGAGCTGCGGCTCTTCCTGCACGGAGGCGTCGTACGCGTCGAGGTCGGCGACTCGGGAGCGGCTCCCGTGTGGCCGGGCAGCGCGCCCGCTTCGGACGAGCGCGGACGCGGCACCGACGTCGTCGAGGCGCTGGCGCTCCGTCACGGCGCCGACGTCGGGCCTGACTCCGCCACCTACTGGGCGGAACTGCCCGCCTGCTGATCCGATGGGGGCGGCAGGGTCAGCGCCGGAGGGTCTCGGAGGGGGACTCTCCGAACCGCTGCCGGTAGGCCAGCGAGAACCGGCCGAGATGGGCGAACCCCCAGCGATACGCGACATCGGTGACGGTCGCGGTGACCGGATCGGTGACCGCCAGCTCGGCCCGCGCGCGGTCGAGGCGCACCTCCCGCAGGTAACCCATCGGCGTCTTCTCCAGGTGACGCCGGAACCCCTCCTGCAACGCCCGCGCGCTCACCCCCACGGCCTCGGCGATGTCCTCCACGGTGAGCGGCTCGGCCGCGTGCTCCTCGATCAGCCGTACGGCCCGCTTCACGGTGGGCGGCGCGACCCTCCGATGCCCGTTGCGCAACTCGTCGATGTAGTTGCTCGGCTGGGCCATCAGAAGCTGCGTCATCAGCAGCCCCTCCAGCTGCCTGGCGACGAGCGGCTGCTCCAGCATTCCGCCACCGGTCTCGGCCTCTCTGCGGAGGAGCTCGACCACGGACCGCCAGGAACGGGCTGGGGCCCGCGTCAGGTCCATCCCCAGGGAGAAGGTGAGCGGACGGTCCGGCCGCCGCCCGATCAGCCTGCCGAGCTGGTCTTCGAGCGCCCTGCGGTCGAACCGGGTGAACAGCCCGCAGTGGCCGGCCGACCATCGCACGGACATGGGCCGGGTGAGCGACAGCACGCAGGCGAGCCCTGGCGTCGACACGATCCGTTCGGACCCGTGGGACATCGCGGCGGTGCCGATGAGCGGCACCTCGACGAGGAGATGAGTGTCGACCATCTGGGGGGTGATCAACACCTCCGTGCCGTAGTGGAGGCAGTACAGACCGACCTCGCCGAACTCGATCCCGGTCATGCAGGCGTCGATGTGAGCGCCGGACTCCACGGGACGCACCGCGTAGCGGCCGAGGGCCTCCCCGACTCTGGCCTCGGCCTCGTCGACGTCCCGGGTGCACACCCGTTGATGCGCCGCGAACGGTAGCGGCCGATCGGACATCTCCGCCTCCCCCAGCGGTCACGCGAACCGGAACGCGCGGACGTGGCGCGTCCCCCCGGACGGTCCGTCCCAGCCTACGTTCGCCCTGGTCAGGTCGTGTACCCCCGGCCCCGCCCGGGCCGGGTCAGCGCCGGAGGGTCTCGGAGGGCGACTCCCCGAACCGCTGCCGGTAAACCGACGAGAACCGGCCGAGATGGGCGAACCCCCACCGGTACGCGACGTCGGTGACGGTCACGGTGACCCGATCGGTGACCGTGAGCTCGGCCCGCACCCGGTCGAGGCGCACCTCACGCAGGTAACCCATCGGCGTCTTGTCCAGATGGCGCCGGAACCCCTCCTGCAACGCCCGCGCGCTCACCCCCACGGCCTCGGCGATGTCCTCCACCGTGAGCGGTTCGCCCGCGTGCTCCTCGATCAGGCTCACGGCCCGCTTCACGGTCGGCGGCGCGACCCTCCGCTGCCCACCGCACAAGACGTCGCTGTAGTTGCTCGGCTGGGCCATCAGAAGCTGCGTCATCAGCAGCCCCTCGAACTGCCTGACGACGAGCGGCTGCTCCAGCATGGCGCCACCGGTTTCGGCCTCGTCGCGGAGGAGCTCGGCCACCGACCACCAGGAACGGGCCGGGGGCAGCGTCAGGTCCATGCCCGAAGCGAACGTGAGCGGCCGATCCGGCCGCCGCCCGATCAGCCTGCCGAGGTGAGCTTCGAGCGCCGGCCGGTCGAAGTGCACGATGCACTGCGTGTTCCCGGCCCCCCACCGCATGGACCTGGGGTGAGCCGACAGCACGGCGGCGAGCTCGGGCGTGGATCGGATCGTCTCCCGGCCGTGGCACACCTCGGCCGTTCCGGCACACGGGATCTCGACGAAGAGGGAGTCGTCCGCGACGGGCGGCGTGATCAAGACCTCCGCTCCATAGCCGAGGACGTACAACCCGAAATCGCCGAACTGGACTCCTTGCAACCGGACGTCGAGCCGGGCGCCGGCCCTCATGGGTCGCAGCTCGTGCGCGCCGACGACCTCCCCGATCCGCACCCGGGCCTCGTCGGCGTCGTGCGTGTGCAGCCGCCAGTGCGCGGCGAGCGGCATCCGCTGATCGGACATGTCCGCCTCCCCCCAGCGGTCACGTGGCCCGAGGGGCGACCCAATCCCCCCGGGTGGGCCTTCTGTCTCAGCCTACGTTCGTCCTGGTGAGGCGCGTACGATCCGTCCCGGAGCGCCTGCCGTACCCCCGGCGCCCCGCGGCCGTCCGGTTCAGCCGCGGGCGGCCGCGTCCACCCGGGTGGCCGCCGAAGCATCCGTCGTGGGGTCCCCGGTCGTGACGGGGGCGGTCGAGCCGCGCACCACCAGTTCGGTGGCGAGCTCGACGTGGTGCGACTCGATCCGCTCCCCCGCCGCCAGGCGGAGCGCCGTACGCACCGCGACGGCGCCCATCTCCCGAAGCGGCTGGCGTACGGTCGTGAGGGGCGGCGAGGCCATCCGGGCGATCTGGGTGTCGTCGAACCCCACGATGCTGAGGTCTTCCGGCACCCGCAGCCCGCGCGCCCTGGCGGCCTCCAGCACCCCGAGCGCGATCTCGTCGCACCCGGCGAAGATCGCCGTGGGTGGTTCGGGGAGATCGAACAGCGCCGCGCCGCCCTCGACCCCGTCCTGGTAGTGGAAGTGCGCCGTCCGCACGTACCCGGGAGGTACGGGGACGCCCGCCGCCTCCATCGCGGCCCGGTAGCCGTGCAGCCTGGCCTGGGTGCAGGCCGCGGTGGCCGGGCCGCCGAGGTGGGCGACGCGCCGGTGGCCCAGCCCGAGCAGGTGCTGGGTGGCGGCCAGGCCACCGGCGAAGTTCGTGGAGCCGACGCTGGTCACCCGGGTCCTCGGGAGGTTCAGCGGATCGATCACCACGAGGGGCAGCCGCGCCCGGGACAGGGCGCCGAGCTGCCCCCCGGTCAGCTCACCGGTGACGGCGACCAGCGCCCGCCGCCCGGCCGCGACCAGCCCCCGCGCCCACCCCCCGGTGCGGTCGGCGGAGCGCCGGATGCTCACCACGATCGACGCGTCGAGCTCGGCCCCGGCCTCCACCGCCCCCTGGACGATCTCGGTCGAGTACGGGTTGAGGTCGTCGTCGAACTCCACCTCGACCGTGTCGGACGCGGCCGGCTCGCCCCGGCGCTGCGGCGGCGCGACGTAGTCGTGCTGCGCGAGCAGCGACAGCACCAGGGCACGCGTCGCCGGGGCGACGTCGCTGCGGCCGTTCAGCACCTTCGACACGGTCGCGACCGACACACCCGCCGAGGCCGCGACCGTCGCCAGCGTGGCCCGTCTACGACCGGCCGCCATCTGATCCTCCCTGTCGCGTGGCGCCGGACCCCGGCGCCGGGCTCACTTCCACGGGGGTGACCAACCGGCGGTCACTGCCGACGTGGCGGAGCGGGCCGGTCAGCCGTACGCGGCCCCGGCAGGGCAGGTCCGACGCCGACGTGCCGACGAGGACGTCGACGTCCCCGGGCTCGACCACCCGCCGCAGGTCGCGTCCGGTGAAGGCGGTCCGGTCGGTGTGGACGGTGAAGGTCGCCCGCGCGCTCTCGCCCGGCTCCAGCCGGACCCTGGCGAACCCGGTGAGCTGCCGCACCGGACGGGTGACCTGGGCGAGCACGTCGTGCAGGTAGAGCTGGACGACCTCCTCGCCCGCCCGCGGGCCGGTGTTGCGCACGCGCACCGACACGGTGAACTCGCCGTCCGTGGGCACCTCGGTCTCGCTGATCTCCAGGTCGCCGATCTCGAAGGTGGTGTAGGAGGCGCCGTAGCCGAACGGGAAGAGGGGGCTCGGGTCGAGGTTGCTGATGCCGTGGTCTTCGGCGCCGAGCGGCGGCTGGAGGTAGGTGCCGGGCTGGCCTCCGTGGCTGCGGGGGATCTGCACCGGCAGCTTCCCGCAGGGCTGCACCCGTCCGGACAGGACGCCCGCGACCGCCGCCCCGCCCTCCTGCCCGGGCATGAACGCCTGGACGAGCGCGGCGGCCTTGTCGCGCACGTCCCCCAGCGCGTACGGCCGGCCCGAGACGACCACCACGACGACCGGCGTGCCGGTGGCGGCGAGTTCGATCAGCAGGTCCTCCTGCACGCCGGGCAGCCGCAGGTCGTCGGCGTCGCAGCCCTCGCCCGAGGTCCCCTGCCCGAACAGCCCGGCGAGGTCGCCGACGACGGCCACGCACAGGTCGGACTCGCGGGCCGCCCGCAGCGCGTCCGCGAAGCCGGAGCGGTCCGCGTCCCGCCAGTCGCAGCCCCGCTCGTGGACGATCTCGGCGTCCGGCAGCTCGGCCCGCAGCGCGTCGAGCAGGCCGCGCGCCTCGATGCCGAGCCCGAGCCCGGGGTAGCGGGGCAGCACGTGGTTCGGGAAGGAGTAGCAACCCATGAACGTGCGCGGGTCGTCGGCGCAGGGGCCGACCACCGCCACCCGCCTCAGCTCGGGGCGGCCCTCGCCGAGCAGCGGCAGCGCCTCGCCCGCGTCGAGCAGGACGACGGACCGCTCGGCCAGCTCCCTGGCCAGCTCCCGGTTGTGCGCCGAGTCCAGGTCCACCGACTCCGCCCCGGCCACCGACTGCTCCGGCGTCCAGTCGGGGTCGAGCAGGCCGAGCTCGATCTTCTGGGTGAGCAGCCGGCGCGCGGCCCGGTCGATGAGGGCCTCGGGCAGTTCGCCCCGTCGCACCCGGTCGGCCAGGTGCTGGCCGAAACCGAGCGTGTCGGGCAGCTCGACGTCGATCCCGGCGGTCAGCGCCTGCACGCCGGCGTCCTCCGCGTCCGCCGCGACCTGGTGCATCGTGGCCAGGAACGCGACCGACCAGTAGTCGGAGACGACGGTCCCGGTGAACCCCCACTCCTCGCGCAGCACCTCGGTCAGCAGCCACGGGTCGGCGACGGAGGGAACGCCGTCCAGGTCGCAGTAGGAGTTCATGACCGAGCGCGCGCCGCCCTCCGCGATCGCGGTCTCGAACGTCGGCAGGATCATGTCCATCAGCTCGCGCCGGCCCATCGGCACCGGGCCGTGGTTGCGGGCCGCCCGGGACGCGGAGTATCCGGCGAAGTGCTTGAGTGTGGCGATGACCCCCGCCTTCTCCAGGCCGCGCACGTACGCCGAGCCGAGCATCGCGACGAGGTACGGGTCCTCGCCCAGGGTCTCCTCGACCCGGCCCCAGCGGTAGTCGCGCACCACGTCGAGCACGGGCGAAAGGCCCTGGTGGACGCCCACGGCGCGCATGTCCCGCCCGATGGCCGCGGCCATCCGCTCCACCAGGCCGGGGTCGAAGGTCGCGCCCCAGGCGATGGCCGTCGGGTAGACCGTCGCGCCGTAGGTGGTGAAACCGGTCAGGCACTCCTCGTGCACCAGCGCCGGAATGCCCAGCCGGGAGTGCTTCACCACCTCGTGCTGCAGCCGCACCACCTCCGCGGCCCCCTCCGCCGCGCTCACCGGGGTGCTGCCGAACACCCGGGTCAGATGCCCGAGGCCGTGGCGCACCGACTCCTCGAACGGCACCGTCCCCGCGGCGGCGAACACGTCCTGCATGGGCGCCACGTTGTGCGTGCCGGTGTCGTCCTGTGACTCGGCGATCTGCTCGTCCTGCATGTCGTTGCCGATCCACCGGCTGCCGAGCTGGCCGATCTTCTCCTCCAGAGTCATCTCCTCGAGGAGGGCCTCCACCCGGTCGGCCACGGGAAGCGCGGGGTCCTGCCACGGCCGGAGGATCCGGTCCGTCGCGGGGGTCCGATCGAGCGCCGTCATCTGCTCTCCTCAAGAAAGAGTTTCGAAACATTTCGAGGTCTGGCGGCGGATTCGCCTGAAACACAGATGTTTCACGAGATCACCAGCTAGACGCCCATGCGAAAGTACTCTACACACGGCTAACCCGGCTGTGCCGAGCGTGTGAGAGGAGCCTTGACACGCTGGTACCGCCTATCTAAATTGGCGTGCCACGCGGCTTGTGTCGAAATGTTTCGACGGGCTGACTTCAAGGAGGAGTGGGGCGGAGGCGCCCACGGTGCTGATCACGGTGTTGATCCAGTTCGCCGGCCACCGCATCCGATGTTCGGCGAGCCGCGCTCAGCCTCGGCATGCGACGTACGGAGAACAGCGTGGAGTCCAGGTCTACATCTCGCCGTGCCTTCCTTTCCCTCTCGATGGGCCTTCCCCTGGGCGCCGCGCTGGCGGCCTGCGGCACGTCCGGCCCGGCCCCGAGCGGCGGTGCCGCGAGCGGCGCCGCCGCGGGCGGAAACGGGGGCGGGGCCAAGGCCAGCTACTGGTTCCTCTCGGGCCCGCCCGGTGAGGCGCCCCGGACCGCGGCCGTGAAGCGGTTCAACCAGGCCAACCCCAACGGTCAGATCGATTTCAACGTCATCCAGAACGACGCGTACAAGACGAAGATCAAGACCGCGATCGGCGCGGGCCAGGCGCCCACCATCATCTGGGGCTGGGGCGGCGGCGGTCTGCGCAGCTACGTGCAGGCCGGCCAGGTCGAGGACCTCACCCCGTGGTTCGAGCAGAACGCCGCAGTGAAGGACCGGCTGTTCCCCGGCGCCTTCGGCGCCGCGACGATCGACGGCAAGATCTACGCGATGCCGTGCGAGACGGTGCAGCCGATCGTCCTGTTCTACAACAAGAAGGTCTTCGAGAAGGTCGGGGTGCAGCCGCCGCAGTCGTACGGCGACATCCTGGACCTGGTGAAGAAGTTCAACGCCCAGGGCATCGCGCCGTTCTCGCTGGGCGGCCAGTCCCGCTGGACGAACATGATGTGGCTGGAGTTCCTCTTCGACCGCACCGGCGGCTCCGAGGTGTTCCAGGCCGTCTTCGACGGCGAGAAGGACGCCTGGAACAACCCCGCGTCCATCGAGGCCCTGACCAAGATGCAGGAGCTCATCAAGGCCAACGGGTTCATCAAGGGCTTCTCCTCGATCACCGCCGACTCCAACGCCGACCAGGCGCTGCTCTACACCGGCAAGGCCGCGATGATGCTGCACGGCAGCTGGTCGTACGGCATCCAGCAGGCGCAGGGCGGCGACTTCGTCCCCAGCGGCGGCCTCGGCTTCATGAACTTCCCGCCGATCGACGGCGGCAAGGGCGACCCGAGCGACACCGTCGGCAACCCCGGCCAGTACCTGTCGATCTCCTCCAAGGCGACGCCCGAGCAGAAGGAGATCGCGAAGAAGTTCTTCGCCTCCGGAGTCCTCGACGAAGCCGAGCAGAAGGAATGGGTCGGCACCGGCGGCGTGCCGATCGTCAACGGCTCCGACAAGCTGTTCACCGGTTCCAAGGACGCGGAGTTCCTGAACTTCATCTACGGCGTCGCGAGCAAGGCCAAGGTGTTCGCCCAGTCCTGGGACCAGGCGCTCAGCCCGACCGCGGCCGAGGTGCTGCTGGACAACATCGCCAAGCTGTTCCAGCTGTCGATCTCTCCGCAGCAGTTCGCGACGAACATGAACGCGGTCATCGGCAAGTGACGATGTCCGCGACTACCACCGGACGGACGTCGTCCGCCGTCGCGCCCAAGGCGCGCGGCGGCGGCGTCCTGCCGTGGCTGGCACTTCCGGCCCTGCTGGCCTTCGTGGCCTTCGCGGTGATTCCGCTGATCGGGGTGCTGCTGCTCAGCTTCACGTCCTGGGACACGCTCGGCACGATCCAGCTGACCGGGCTGGAGAGCTGGCAGTCCGTGCTCTCCGACCCCGGCCTGCCGCACGCGCTGTGGGTGACGTTCCTGATCACGGCGCTCTCCTGGGCGGTCCAGACCCCGGCCAGCATCCTGATCGGGGTGTTCCTCGCGGGACACCAGCGCTACCGCGAGCTGCTCGCGGTGCTGTACTTCATCCCGCTGCTGCTCAGCTCGGCGGCCATCGCGATCACCTACAAGGCGCTGCTCGACCCCAACTTCGGGCTCGGCGCGGGGCTGCACATCGACCTGCTCACCCAGGACTGGCTCGGCGAGCCCGGCCTCGCCCTCGGCGTCGTGATCTTCGTGGTGTCGTGGCAGTTCATCCCGTTCCACTCGCTGCTCTACCAGGGCGGCGTACGGCAGATCCCGCGCTCGCTGTACGAGGCCGCGGAGCTGGACGGCGCGGGACGGGTCCGCATGTTCTTCAACATCACCCTGCCGCAGCTCAAGTACACGATCATCACGTCCTCCACGTTGATGATCGTCGGCTCGCTGACCTTCTTCGACCTGATCTTCGTGCTGACCGAGGGCGGTCCCTCCGACGCGACCCGCGCGCTCGCCCTGGACATGTACAAGCGCGGCTTCCAGGCCAACCTCATGGGAGCGGCCTGCGTGATCGGCGTCATCCTCGTTCTCGTCGGCCTCGCCCTGGCGCTGCTGCTGCGCCGGCTCGGCGGCCGCGACCCCAACGCCAGCCAGCTCGAAGGGGCCTGACCGTGACCGCGACCCACACGCCGGCGGCGGCGAAGCGCCCCACCGCGGCCCACTCGCGCGGACGCCGCCCCGCAACGCCCAGCCAGCGCCCCAACTGGCTGGGCGGGCTCATCGGCTGGCTGTGGCTGGCCGTGGTGATCATCCCGATCTACTGGATCGTGATCACCAGTTTCAAGACGCAGAGCAACTACTACGTGACCAACCCGCTGCTGCCGCCCTCCGATCCGACGCTGGACAACTACCGGCTCGTCATCGAGATGGACTTCCCGCTGTACTTCCTGAACAGCCTCCTCGTCGCCGTCGGCACGGTGATCCCGTCGGTCCTGTTCTCGTTCATGGCGGCGTACGCGATCGTCCGGAGCGGCACCGCCAGCCGGTTCCTCCGCGGGGTGAACTCGCTCTTCCTGATGGGCCTGGCCATCCCGCTGCAGGCGACCGTCATCCCGATCTACCTATTGATCATCAAGCTGAGCCTCTACGACTCGCTGACCGCGCTGGTCCTGCCGTCGATCGCCTTCGCGATCCCGCTGTCGGTGCTGGTGCTCTCCAACTTCATCCGGGACGTGCCCAAGGAGCTCTTCGAGTCGATGCGGATGGACGGCGCGACCGAGTGGATGACACTGTGGCGCCTGGCCTTCCCGCTGACCCGGCCGGCCGTGGTGACGGTCTCGATCTACAACGCGCTGAACGTCTGGAACGGGTTCCTGCTGCCGCTGATCCTCACCCAGAGCCCCGACAAGCGCACCCTGCCGCTGGGACTGGCGGCGTTCCAGGGCGGGCCGTACGGCGTGAACGTGCCCGCCGTGCTCGCCTCCGTGGTGCTGACCATCGTGCCGATCCTGGTCCTCTACACCGTCGGGCGCCGTCAGCTGCTCAGCGGCCTGACCGCCGGTTTCGGCAAGTAGGCCCCGGGGCCCTCAGTCTCCGCCGTACAGACGGCCCAGGTGGACGAGTTCCACGTCGGGCCGTCTGCCGGCGAGGCGCACCAGCTCCGCCGAGAACCCGGACCGGGCGAACAGGATGAGCCTCGGAGGTCCTGCCAAGGGGCGGCAATCATCGGGCCCGGGTTCGGCGGGAGCCGGGAGGGAGACCGGGCCGCGGGGTAGAGGCATATCGATGCCGATCACTCCCACCTCCGACAGCCTTCACGCGTCCTCGCGCCGTGCCGTAGTACGGCCCGCCGCGGCGGCGGCGTCGATCGCGCTCGCGCCGGCCCTGATGACGGCCCTGATGTTCGCCCTGGTGGCGCTCCTGGTGGCGGACGCGGGTGCGGCCGGCGCCTCCGCCCGGTCCCGCCCGCCCACCGGTCACCTCGCGGGGACCGGTGACGGCAACGGAAACGACTCGGCCGTACGTGTGGGCAACGGCTCGGGCAACCGGAACATGGTGACGATCGGCAGCAGCCGCATCAGCGGCGTCCTGTACCTGTTCTCCGCGGGGATCGGCGGCGTGAGCACCGTGCAGGGCGGCCTGTGCCGGCCCCACGGCCGCCACTGCGTGCTGACGCAGAAGGTGCGCGCGTCCGCCTCCGTGTCGCCGGACGCCGCGCGTGCCGGTCGTCACGATCGTTCCCGGCAGGGTGAACGCCGTGCGTGACCGGCCGGCCGTGCGGGTTCTCGTCCCCCTGACCATGGCGATCACGACGGTTCTGGCGATCACGACGGCCTGGTCCGTCGCGCCGCCCGCCGCGGACGCGGCGGCGTTCCCTGCCGACGGCGGCGACCGCAACGGCAACCGCGCCCTGATCCGGGTGGGCAACGGCATCGACAACACCAGCCACTTGGTGGTGGGCAGCGCGAAGAACAGCGGCATCCAGCAGCAGACGATCAGCGTCGGCGGCGTCTCCAACTCCCAGAGCACGGCCTGCCGGCGATGGTTCCGCCGCTGTGAGGCGGCCCAGAGAATATGGGCGTCGAACCAGCAGGATTCCGGGGACATTTCTCCCAGGAGGCGGCATAACGCCAAAAGGACCGCCATGCGGTCGATGCGGCGGTAATCATTTCCCGGCGGCGGTGACGCGCGCGGCCCCACGGGGTAGATGCCCGGTGTATTCCACCCGGATGCGGACACCGAGAGGGCGTAGAAGACAATGGCTCGTCACACGGCGCGAAACGCGCTCATCGGCCCGGCGGCACGCCTGCTGGCGCTGGGCGCGCTGGCGGTCGCGACCGCGGGCGTCGCGCTCTCGCCGGGCAGCGCCGCCGCGGCGCCGGGCCGGGGCTGGGGCGGCGGCGGGGGTGACGCCAACGCCTCGCGCACGCGCTGGGTGGTCAACAACGGCCTGAACAACCGCGCCTACCTGGTGGCCGGCAGCCAGCGGAACGCCTTCGGCGTCCAGCAGGTCGTCGCGGGCGTGGACGCGTCGGTCAACACACAGGCCGCCAACTGCCGGCGCCGACCCGGCTGCGGCATCCCGCAGCGCATCCACGGCAGCAACACGAGTTTCCCCACCACCCGGGGAAACGTGAATGTGGGAGGGCACTGAGCGGGCCTTGCCCGCCTCGGTTTCCGGCCCGTTCCCGCCGTGAATATCAGCCGCCTGTTCGCGGTGGGCAAGAATATGACAAGAGGCGCGCCGGGAAATCCGCCGGACCACCGCCGAGAATACGCTGTGCGCGACCCGGATCGGGATGGCGTGTACAGGACGGTGGCGAATGGCTCTTTCATACCGCGGAGCGCGCGGCGGGCGCCGGCGCGTCCCGCTCCTCGCGGGGCTGCTCTCCGGTGCGGCCATCACGCAGGCCCTCCTCGCCGTCCCCGCGGCGGCGGCCGGCCGGGCCGCGGAGGACCCTCCGGGAGGACGAGGCCCGTCCTCGATCGGGAACGGCACCCGCGACCGGAACGTCGTGTTCCTGGACAGCCCCTCCCACCTTCGTGGTCACCAGCACACCAGAGCCAGCACCGCTGGTGGCGCGAGCAACGTGGAGGACGGCTTCTGCCGCCGGGTCGCGAACTGCTCCATCAGGCAGAGCCTCACGGTCGTCATCGGCGCCGACGCCTCCTGAACGCGGGCCTCCGATCACACCGCGGTGGTCACCGCCACGTCACGTCGTCGACTCCCGCCGGTCCTTCACGGCGCGTACGGCCTCCTCCGGGGAGTCGTAGAACGCGAGCAGCTGGTCCAGGCCCATGATGTGGAAGACCCGGGCGATGTCCTGCTCCAGGCCCGCCAGGAGCAGGGCGCCACCGGCGTCGTGCGCGCGCTGGTGGGCGGCCACCAGCGTGGCGATGCCCGTCGAGTCGCAGAAGGTCAGGCTGGACAGGTCGATGACCAGGTCGGCGCCGGGGCCGAAGGTCACCTCCTCCAGGGCCGCGCGCAGCCGGGGAGTGGTGTGGTGGTCCAGGTCGCCGGCCACGACCAGCACGCGTGGTTCCGCGCTGCCCGGTTGAAGGGTGACGGTCAAGCCGTGATCATGCTGCACCTTGGCTCCCGGAGAACGATGATCGGGTGGCGGGCGGGACGGACAGGGCGAGGACCGCGGCGTCGTCGGACACTCCCTCGCCCAGGTCGGTGATCAGGTCGTGCACCGTGTCAAGCAGTGCGTCGGCGCTCGTCGGCCCGGCCGCGGCGAGGTAGGCGGTCAGGCCGTCCTCGTCGAGCATAGAGCCGGTCTCGGTGCGGGCCTCGGTAAGGCCGTCGGTGTAGAGGAGCAACGCGTCCCCGGCGTTCAGACGCGCGCTGACCTGGGCGAAGTGCGGGTTGCGCAGGATGCCGATCAGTTGCCCGCCGGCCGGGTGAATGGGTTCGACCACCCCGTCGGCCCGCACCGCGAGCGCCGGGGGATGGCCCCCGGTGGCGAGCGTGACGCCGAACCCGTCGCCGTCGGGTTGCAGGACCCCGAAGACCGCGGTGCAGTACGGCGCCGGCATGTCGCCGCCCGCGTGCTCCTGCTGCAGCACCGCGTCGAGATTGGCCAGCACGGCGTGCGGATCGGCGTCGTACACCGCCGCGGCGCGCAGGGTGTAGCGGACCAGTGAGGTGAGGGAGGCCGCGCCGGCGCCCTTGCCGCAGACGTCGCCGAGGAAGAACCCCCACCGGTCTCCGTCGAGGGGGAACAGGTCGTAGAAGTCGCCGCCGACCTCGTCGGCGGACACGGGGTGGTAGGCGGCGGCCGCGCGCAGGCCCGGCACCCGGGGCAGCGCGGGCGGCAGCAGGGTCCGCTGCAAGGTGCGGGCCAGCCGTTCCGCGCCCGCGCGGAGCTGCCGTTCGATCTCCACCGTGCGCTGCGTGACCAGCCGCACCTGAAGCTCGTCCATCACGAGGCCGGCCAGGTCCCGCAGGCAGGCGAGCTCCTCCTCGCCGGCCTCGCGCGGACGGGTGTCCATGACGTTGACGCTGCCCAGCGGCTCACCTTCGGGCGTCACGATCGGCGCCGCCGCGTGGAACCTGATCCCCGGCTCGCCGCGCACCGCCGGATCGCCGGCGGCCCCCGGGTGCAGCCGGGCGTCGGAGACGGCGTGCGGGCCGTCGTGCCGTACGGCCGCGGCGCACAGCGACTCCACGACCGGGGACTCCACGACCGGGGACCCCACGATCGGGGACCGGAAGATCGCGGGGCGCGCGGGCGGGCCGTGCGCGGCGATCACCCGGACGCGGTCGTCCCCGACGATCGTCACCGTGGCGAAGGGCGCGTGGAAGATCCTCGCGGCCAGGGCGGCCACCCGGTCGAACGCGCCGCCTGACGCGGTCTCCAGGGCCGCGTAGCGGCGCACGGCCTCCTGCCGGCGCGCCTCCTCGTCGGAGTCCGCCGCCGTGGGCCTGCCGGGCGCTTCCTCGACCGTGCTGACCTCGGGCTCCTTCCTTGCCACCGGGGCGCGTACTTAGGGGGCCCGCGTCACCCGTGAAACGTTTGCCCTATCCTACGGAACCATTGAACTGTTCCTTCCCTGACCTGCCGGACTCGCCCGACAGGGCGGCACGACACCCGGGCCGGCCCGCGGCGGCCCGGCCGTCGAGGGAGAAGACGCGTGGGCGACGAGCAAGCGACGGAACCGATGTCCGCCGAGGACGGTCAGCCAGTGGAGCTCCTGTTCCCCGGCGGCAGCGAGATGGCGCGGCGGATGCGCGCCTATCCGTGGTCCGGGACATCCATGGGAGACCCGGACACCTGGCCGGCGAGCCTCCGCACCGCCTGCCGGATCTGCCTCACCTCTCGTTTTCCCATGATCGTGTGGTGGGGCGAGGAGCTGCGGTTCCTCTACAACGACGCCTACCTGCCGCTGCTCGGGTCCAAGCATCCCGCCCTGGCCAAGCCGGGCGACGAGGTCTGGACGGAGATCTGGCACACGATCGGCCCGATGCTGCGCTCGGTGATGAGCTCCGGCGAGGCGACCTGGTCGGAGGACCTGCTGCTGCCGATGAACCGGCACGGCTACTGGGAGGAGACGTACTGGACGTACTCCTACAGCCCGCTGCACGACGACGACGGCGTCGTGCGGGGCGTCTTCACCGCGGTCAGCGACACCACGGAGCGGTTCATCGGGGAGCGGCGCCTGGCGGTGCTGCAGGACCTCGGGGCCCAGGCCGGGCAGGCCCGCAGCGTCGCCGAGGCGTGCCGGCTCGTCGCCGAGGCGCTGGAGCGGTCGGGCGCCGACGTGCCCTTCTCGGCGATCTACCTGCGCCGCCCCGGCACGGACGACCTGACGCCGACCGCGACGAGCCCGCGCGACGCGAGCGTCTCCCCGCTCCCCGGCGGCCCCGGCGACTGGCCGGTCGACCAGGTGCTGCGCACCGGGGAGCCCGTCGTGGTGACCGACGTGACGGAGCGGTTCGGGGCGTTGCCCT
Source organism: Microbispora sp. H10949 (assembly GCF_014161435.1). Classification (NCBI taxonomy): domain Bacteria; kingdom Bacillati; phylum Actinomycetota; class Actinomycetes; order Streptosporangiales; family Streptosporangiaceae; genus Microbispora; species Microbispora sp. H10949. The sequence continues at coordinate 307,252 of NZ_JABBWZ010000009.1, forward strand.
CGGGCGGCTGGCAGACCCCTCCCACGCAGGCCGTGGTGCTGCCGCTGGCCGGTGAGACCGGCGGCGGGACGGTCGGGGTGATGGTGCTCGCCGCCGGCGCGGGCCGGGCCCTCGACGAGGCGTACGAGTCGTTCCTCGGCCTGGTGGCGCGGCAGACCGCCGCCCTCGTCAACGCGGCCGTGGCCTACCAGCTCCAGCAGCGCCGCGCCGAGGAGCTGGCCGAGCTCGACCGGGCCAAGACGGCGTTCTTCTCCAACATCAGCCACGAGTTCCGCACCCCGCTGACCCTGATCATGGGACCGGTGGAGGAGCTGCGCACCGCGCTGGCCGGGGACGGCGCGCGGGTGGGCGAGGACCGGCTGCGCGCGGAGCTCGACGTCGTCCACCGCAACGGCCTGCGGCTGGGCAAGCTCGTCAACACCCTGCTGGACTTCTCCCGCATCGAGGCCGGCCGCATGCGGGCCCGCTACGAACCGGTGGACCTCGCCGCCGTCACCACCGACCTCGCCGGGGTCTTCCGCTCGGCCGTCGAGAAGGCCGGGCTCGCCTTCGAGGTGGACTGTCCTCCCCTGGACGAACCGGTGTACGTCGACCGGGGCATGTGGGAGAAGGTCGTGCTCAACCTGCTGAGCAACGCCCTGAAGTTCACCTTCGACGGCTCCGTCCGGGTCACGCTGCGCGCGGAGGACGGCCACGCGGTGGTCACCGTCGCCGACACCGGCATCGGGATCTCCCGGCACGAGCTGCCCCGGCTGTTCGAGCGCTTCCACCGGGTCGACAGCGCGCGGTCGCGCTCGAACGAGGGCAGCGGCATCGGGCTGGCGCTGGTCAAGGAGCTGGTGGGCCTCCACGGCGGCACGATCACCGCCGAGAGCGCGGAGGGCTCGGGCACCGCGTTCACCATCCGCCTGCCCTTCGGCTCGGCGCATCTGCCCTCCGACGGCCTGGTCCCGGTGCGGCCCACGGACACTGAGCTGACGACCACCGCCGCTCCGTACGTGGAGGAGGCCCTGCGCTGGCTCCCCGAGGGGCCGGAGTCGCGGGAGGACGAGGCCGAGACCTCCGCGGCCGCTTCGCCGTCCGCGGACGGGCCGCGGCCACGGATCCTGGTCGCCGACGACAACGCCGACATGCGGGACTATCTGCGGCGCCTGCTACGGCCCGCGTACGAGGTCGACGTCGTCACCGACGGCCAGGCCGCGCTGGAGGCCGTCCGCGCCGACGCTCCCGACCTCGTCGTCAGCGACGTGATGATGCCCCGCCTGGACGGCCTGCGGCTGGTGGCGGCGCTGCGGGCCGACCCCCGCACCGCCGCGGTCCCGGTCCTGCTGCTGTCGGCCCGCGCGGGACAGGAGGCCGGCATCGAGGGGCTGGACGCGGGCGCGGACGACTACCTCGTCAAGCCGTTCTCCGCCGACGAACTGCTGGCCCGGGTGCGGGCCACCGTGGATCGGGCGCGACTGCGCGCCCACCACCTCCGGTGGCACGCCGCCATGATCGAGTCGTTGCAGGAGGCGTTCTTCGTCGCCGACGAGAACGGCGCCGTCATCGAGGTCAACTCGGCGTTCGCCGACATCGTCGGGTACGGCCCCGAGGGGCTCCCCTATCTCCCGCGTCATCCCTGGCTGCCGGCCGAGGCCGACGACCCGGTGACGTACCGGAGGCTCGCGGAGGCGTACGAACGGGTGACGAGCCACGGCAGCGGAGGCTGCGTGGTGCCGCTCCGCCACAGCGACGGGCACCAGATCTGGGTGGCGGCCACCTTCGTCGCCGTCGCGGACCCCGGCACCGGTGAGCGCCGGCTTGTCGGCACCCTGCGCGACGTCACCGCCGAGCACTATCTCGTCCAGCGGGAGACGGCCCTCGCCGCGCTCAGCGTGCGCGTCTCCGAGGCGGGCAGCGTGTCCGACGCGCTGACGGGGGCGCTGGAGGAGCTGCGCGAGGTCTGGCGGGCCCGGGACGTGACGGCCGCCCTGTGGCACGGCGAGGCGGAGCCCGCGCTGTTCCGCGCCTGCCTCGCGACCGAGACCGAGATCGGGACCGGGACCGGCTGGCTCGACCTGCCCGCGGAGTTGCGGGACAGGCTCGCCGAGCTGCGCGACTACCCGCCCCTGCGCCCGGTCGCGAGCGAGGCGGACGGCGCGGGCATCAGCCTGGAGCATCCGGCGGGCATCCTCACCCTGTGGATCGATCTCGGCCAGAACCGGCCCTTCACGGCCGAGGACCAGACGCTGCTCGCGCTGCTGACCGGTCATCTGGGCCAGGGCCTGCACCGGGTGCACCAGCTCGACCAGCAGCGTGAGGCCGCGGTCGCCCTGCAGCGGGCCATCCTCGGCCCCTCCCACCTGCCCGCCGGCTTCGCCGTACGGTACGAGCCGGCCACCCGTCCGCTGGAGGTGGGCGGCGACTGGTACGACATCGTGCCGCTGCCGGACGAGCGCATCGGCATCGTGGTGGGCGACTGCGTGGGGCGCGGCCTGGAGGCCGCGGCCGTCATGGGTCAGCTGCGCAGCGCCTGCCGGGCCCTGCTGCTGCAGGAGGCGGGGCCGGCGCAGGTGCTGACCGCCCTCGACAAGTTCGCCGCCCTGGTGCCCGGCGCCCGGTGCACGACCGTCTTCTGCGGCGTCCTCGAAACAACGACCGGCCGTCTCGTCTACTCCAGCGCCGGGCACCTGCCGGGCATCCTGGCCCATCCCGACGGCGGGACCGAACTGCTGGAGGGCGGGCGCTCCACACCGCTCGCGGTGCGGCCCGGCCATCCCCGGCCCGAGGACGTCCGCACGATGCCGGCGCGGTCGACGCTGCTGCTCTACACCGACGGCCTCGTCGAGCGCCGCCGCAGCCCGCTGACCAGGGGCATCGACCAGGCGAGCGCCGCCGTGCAGGACGGCCGCTCGGCCCCCATCGAGGACCTCGCGACGCAGGTCATGCGCCGGATGGCGCCGGACACCGGTTACAGCGACGACGTCGCGCTGTTGCTGTACCGCCAGCCCGCGCCGTTCGAGGTGGCCTTCCCCGCCGAGTCGAGCCAGCTCGCCCCGGTCCGTACGGCCCTGCGCAACTGGCTGAACCGGTGCGAGCTGAATCCCACGATGATCCAGAACATCCTGGTCGCGGCGGGCGAGGCCTGCGCGAACGCGATCGAGCACGGCCACCGTGACGCCCCCGGGCGCACCGTGCGGCTGCGGGCGGTCGCCACCGCGGGCGATCTCTACCTGACCGTGGCCGACAGCGGCAACTGGAAACCCCCCAGACCGGAGGCCAACACACACCGCGGCCGCGGAGTCGCCCTGATGCGCGCCCTGATGCAGCGCGTCACCATCCGTCCCGGTGCCGCCGGCACCACCGTCGACATGCACACGAGGATCCCCCGATGACGACTCCCCTGACCATGGCTCCGTCCCGCCGCCCCGACGGCACCCCGGTCCTCACCGTCAGCGGCGAGATCGACATGAGCAACGCGGCCGAGCTCGACGCCGCGCTGTCCGGTGCCTCCGTCGACGGCCACGCCCTGCTGGTCGACCTCAGCGAGGTCGAGTACCTCGACAGCGCCGGGCTGACCGTGCTGTTCGCGCACGCCCCGCGCATCGAGCTCGTCGCCAACGACCTGCTCGCCCCGGTGCTCACCATCTCCGGCCTCGTGCAGGTCACCACCGTGCACGGAATGGAGTCCTAGACGGCGGGCGGGGGCCAGGCGTCGCCCCAGACGACGTCGCGCGCCTCGCGGTAGACCTCGCCCTGCCGCTTCGAGACGGGGTGGTCGGCGAGACCGTCACCGGTCGTGCACAGGCGCAGCGTCACCAGCCCCTTGCGCTTCAGCGGGTGGCGTACGACGCGGCTCTCGGCGCGCGGCCACGGCCGGGCCGACGCCGCGACATAGGAGAACTTCTCGTCCTCGAAGCTCAGCGTGCCGTCCTTGACCCGGCGGTGCAGGGCGCTGCGGTTGAGGCGGACCGCGAAATGGCACCAGTCCTGGCCCTCCCGGATCGGGCACTCGCCGTCGTGCGGGCAGGGCGCGACGATGTGCAGGCCCGCCCCGGCCAGCAGCCGCCGGGCCGCGGCGATCCCGGCGTACCCGGCGGGCGTGCCGGGCTCGATGATCATCAGCATGCCCCCGTGCCGCGCCGACTCCAGCGCCAGGGACCGCACCACGTCGTCCCGGACCGCGGGCGACAACTCCCCGAGCACGTACGACATGGTGACCAGGTCGGCCGCGGGCGCGGCCGTCCCCCGGTCGAGCACCGTCTGCCGCCAGCGGGCCTCCCGTACAGCCGCCGCGGGAGAGCGGGCGGCCAGCCGCCGGCCGAAGGCGATGGCGGAGGCGGACTGTTCGAGCACGGTGACGTCCGTCAGCCCGGGCCAGACCGCGTTCGCGGCCCACACCGCGCTGCCCGTCCCGCCCCCCACGTCGGCGTGCGTCCGCGGCGCGAAGCCGGGCGCGAGCATGGCGACCTGGCGCAGCGCCGCGGCCACCGCGCTGTAGGTCGCCGGCATGCGGTAGCCGGCGTACGCGGCGACGGCGGCCTCGGAGCCCAGCGCGGGGACGCTCCGGTCGAAACCCTCCCGGTACTGCCGGATGAGCGCCGATACGTTTCGCGTCAGTTCGGGCACGGGAAAGCGGCCGAGCGACTCTTCCAGCGCGTCGTCGAGGGCATCGGGAAGGGCGGACACGCCGTTCATGATGCCCCGCCCCCGCTCACGCTGTCGAAACGACGCCTCACGCGAGCCGTACGGTGACCGTGTGGGAGGCGCCGGCCCGATCCGCCAGCCGGCCGAAGACGAGCGTGAGCCGGGCCCCCGTCCGGGCGCTGTCCAGGAGCGGATGCGGGTCCACGACCCCGGCCACCGGGTGGTCCCACGTCACCGTCAGCCCGTCGAGCTCACGCGGTGTATCGGCCCGGGGATCGGCCACCGTCACCGTCGCCGTGCCGTCGCCCAGGTCCCGCACGAGGACCGCGCACGGATCGGAGGCGGCCAGGCCGCCCGCCCGTCCCCCGGCCCAGAAGGCGACCGCGGTGATCCCGAGTGACGGCACCGCGATCCCCTGCTGCGCGGAGGTGTTGGCGAGCACGCGGGCCCAGCCGGGGTCGGCGGCACGGGCCCGCGTCGCGGCCGGGCCCGCCCCCGGCATGAGGTGGTAGACGTAGCCGGCCGCATCAGGGTCCACGCCGTGGTCCAGCCAGATCGTGGCGTACGACCGGCTGACCCCACCCGCCGTACGGGTTTCGCGCAGCGTCCGCAGAGGCTGCCCGGGGGGCAGGACATAGCCGCCGTGGCCGTCCAGATGCGCCCACCCCGCCACGGCGTCCACGGTGAGGGCGGCGCCGGTCCTGCGGTTGTCCACAACGGTCTCGACCGGCACGCCGTCCCGGCCCGTGATCCCGGCGCCGAGGCAGACGACCGTGTCGTCGAGGAAGAACCACGACTTGAAGGCCTCAAGGGTGCTTTTCAGGCCGTACAGGTGCTGGCCCACGGCCGCGTACGCGCCGTCGGTGACGCCGCCCACCCATTCGGCCGGCGGGCGGGTGTCGCCCCACGCGCCGCCCGCACCGTCGGGCAGGCTCAGCGTGGAGACGGTGGTGCCCGGCAGCCGGTACGGATCAACGGTGGGCCAGAAGGAGTCGGAGTACTGGTCGCCGTGCTCCCGGCCCCACCAGTAGAGCATTCCGGCGCCCGTGTGCCAGCCGCGCGGGTTCTCCCCGTTGCCGTGCTCGTAGTGGGCCACCCGTGAGGAGGCCATGCTGAGCGCCGCGCACCAGCCGGGCCGGCGGTGTACGGCGCGGGCGCTCACGGGGAACAGGCGGTGCCCGGGGGGCTCGGGTGCCGCCGGTGTCGTCTCGTCGCGCAGCACGGCCGCGAGCCGCGCGTGGAACGCCGGATCGCCTCCCTCGGCGGCCCGGAGCATGGGCTTCGCGGTGTCGCGCGCCGCCCAGCCCTTGACCATGCCCCGCCAGCGGGCCCGGTCGGCGGCCGGGGCCGTCTCCGCCAGCAGCAGGATCGCGGCGGCGATCTCCCTGCCGCGCGCGTGGTCGCCGTACGGCCGTCTGGCGACGCCGCGTCCCCGTACGAGGTCCATGAACGCGCCGTCGTGGACGAACGGCGCGAACGACCTGTCGACCGCGTCGAGGACGTTGCGGAAGGCCGGGTCGGCGATCTCCCACGGCGTGCCGCGCAGCACCGCGGACAGCGTCGCGAGGCCGGTCAGCGCCACCACGCCATACCCTCCCTGGTAGGGGACCGAGCCGTGCTGGATGAACGAGCCGTCGCGGTAGAACCCGTCGCCCTCGGTGACGTACCGGAAGACCGGCGAGAGCGCGGAGACGGCGAGCGCGGCCCGGCCGGGGTCCGCTCCGGCGATCGCCCGCAGCAGCGTGACCGTGCACAGGTCCACCCGGTTGGCCCCGGTGCTGTTGCCCGCGTAGTCGTCGAGGCGGCCCGGGGGAACGAAGTTGTCCACAGCCTCACACAGCGCACCGGTCTGACCGCCCGTCAGGTGTGGATTGGCCAGCAAAGCCGCGTCGAGGAGTGCCCTCGGCGCTCCGATCTGCCAGTCCCACCAGTTGCCGGTCTGGCCGACGTCCGCGGCGTACACGTGGCGCACGTAGTGCTCGATCCCGGTGGCCACGGCCGAGCCGAGGCCCGGCTCGGCCGTCAGCCCGGTGCCCGGCAGCGCGTACGCGCGGGCCATGGCACGCAGCCGCGCCGGGGTGGCGCCGAGGGACGGGAAGGGCAGGTCCGGCCAGAGCGACCGGCCGGTGGGGGTCATGGCGTCGCGGTGCAGGCGGGCCTCCGCACCCAGCCGCGCCAGCCGGCCCCGGTACGGCTCCCGCGCCGGATCGAACAGGCCCGCGCCCAGCGTGACCTCCCGCCAGCGGCGGCCCAGCATGGCCAGATCCTCGACACCGGCCTCGGTGCCGGGTCCGGTCTGGGGGTCACAGGCCGTCAGGAGGACGGCGAGGCCGCTGAACTGGAGAAATAATCGCCGGGAAGGTCCCTTCACGCGTAGATTATCCGCGCGATCCGCCGCTTTCATCGATCTTCGGCAGACATCTATGGGAGCGCTCCCAAATGACGTACCTTTCTTCTGCCTTGTCACCGGGAAAGGGAGCGTGTTGTGAGACGAGTGTTATCCGCGGCCGGTCTGGCCCTGCTGCTGCCGCTGACGGCGACCTCGGTCGCCTCCGCCTCAGGAGGTCACGGCGGGCACGGGCCGGGGACCTGCGCGAAGAAGGCCGCGCTGTTCTGCGAGGACTTCCAGTCCCTGCCCGTCGGCGGCGCGGCCAGCCTCAAGTGGGGCGTCGACACCAAGCACGGCACGCTCACCGTCGAACCCGCGGGGGGCGGCCAGAAGGTGCTGCACGTCCACACCGAGGGCAACGGCCGGGCCTTCCTGAAGGTGGACGACTTCGCCCCGCCCGGCAACGGCTTCTACGGCCGCGTCCGGCTGCGCGTGAAGGCGTTCCCCACCGCGCCCGACTGGGCGCACTACACGCTCGTCGAGGCCACCGGCGCGGGCCCGGAGATCGTCCGGCCGCTCGGCGGGCAGTACGTTCCCACGCTGGGCAAGGACCTGTGGGGCGTCGGCGCGGACGGCGGCCCCACCGGCGACTGGACCAACTGGCGCGAGTCAGCGCCCTCCCGGGCCGGCGTCTGGCAGTGCGTCGAGTGGCGGATGGACCCCGCCGACAACCGGATCTCGGTGTGGTTCGACGGCGTCCCCCAGCCCGATCTGACCGTCTCCACCCGCGCCCACGGCGGCAACGACACCGACTTCGTCTTCCCCAGGTTCGACACGGTGAAGCTCGGCTGGCAGCTCTACCAGCCGAACCCCGCTCCCTCGGCGTACGACCTCTGGATGGACGACATCACGCTGAGCACCGGCCGCGTCGGCTGCGCCTGATCCCGGACGACTGACCTCACGCCGCCTCGGTCCGGCTCCCGCACAGCAGGCGCAGGGAGCCGGCCGCCAGGCCGGTGACCAGCACGACGTGTACGGCGAGGTGGACGGCCATGAAGTAGGCCGTGAACGCCACCCCGCGCTGCCGGCGTACGAACCCGACCAGCACCGGATCGGCGACCGCGAACCCGGCGACGAACGCCGCGGGCAGCGCGGACGCGAGGGGGTGGAACAGCCCGAACGGCACGCTCAGCAGCACCAGCGCGAGGCACGCCAGGGCGAGCGCGCAGGAGAGGATGCCGACCGGGCTGTTGGCGTGCTCGGGCTTGGCCGCGCCGCGCCGGGCGGTGGCCAGGGCGAGCGGGATCAACGGCAGGGCCCGCCGCCACTGCTCGGTGAGGATCGGCAGCAGGCGGCTGCCGTCGTCGTGGCGGCCCACGACCGTGTCGGTCAGCACGATGCGGCTGCGCACGGCGAGCCTGCTGCTGTACTCGACGTCCTCGCAGTCGCGCAGCCGCTCGTCGAACCGGCCGGCGGCGAGCAGCACGTCGCGGCGGATCGCGGCGAGGGCGAAGACGACGCTGTTGACCTCTCCGAGGTGACGGCGCCGCCAGTGGACCGCGTGCAGGATGCGGTACCACTCGACCGGGCCGTCGTCGATCAGCGGCTCGACGTCGTAGACGCCGTGCACGCAGCCGACCTCCGGGTCGCGCTCCAGGATCTCCATCGCGCCTGCCACGGCGTCGGGCCGCAGCGCCACGTCGGCGTCGAGGAAGAAGATCACCTCGCCGGTGGTGGCGTCGATCCCGGCGTTGCGGGCGGCCGAGACACCTCGGTTCTCCGGCAGGCGCACGACCCGGCAGCCCAGCTCCTCGGCGATCGCCGCCGAACCGTCGGTGGAGGCGTCGTCCACCACGACGACCTCGCCGGGCCGCCGCGTCTGCGCGAGCACCGACTCCAGGCACAGCCGCAGGGTCTTGGCGGCGTTGTAGCAGGGCACCACCAGGGAGATCACCGGCTGCCCGCCTTTCCCGCGGATGCGGCGTACACGGCCAGCGTCTCGTGGGCGGCGCGGCGCCAGCTCAGCGTCTCGCGCACCAGCCGCTCCCCCCGCTCGGCGAGCGCCCGGCGCAGGTCCGGGTCGTTCATGACCTCGGCGACCCCCTCGGCGATGTCACCCGGCTCGTCCGCCCGTACGAACCGCACGGCGGGCTCGGCGGGGTCGCCGAGGAAGATCCGGGAGAAGCCGTCGCCCAGGATCACCGGGCGGGCCAGCGCCATCGCCTCGGTCGCCACCAGCCCGAACGGCTCGAACAGCGAGGGGAAGACGCAGGCGTCGGCCATCGCGTAGTGCTCCAGCAGGGCCTGGCCGTCCACGAAGCCGCCCGAGGTCAGCACCCGGTCGCCGAGCCCCGACCCGGCGGCGATGCGCCGCACGCCGTCCTCGTCGCCCTCGCCCACGATCACCAGGCGGAGGCCGGGCACGGCCGCGGCGATCGCGGGCATCGCCTCCAGCAGTTCGTAGACGCCCTTCTGCCGTTCGATCCGGCCGACGAACAGCAGCACCGGGTCTTCCGCGCCGATGCCGAGCCGGGCGCGCAGGTCGGCCGCCCCCAGCCGCAGCTTCTCCCGGTCGAAGCCGGGGTCGGCGACCACCCGTTCGTACGTGCCGCCCAGCCGGACGACGTCGATCGGCGTCCGGTCCCACCCCGCCGCGAGCAGTTGCTCACGCACCTCGGGGGTGGCCACCACGACCCGGCGGGAGATCCGCGCCAGCCACCGCTCCAGCGCGGCGAACAGGCCGAGCGGGTCGGTGATGCTGCGCTGGCGCGCCACGCCGTACTCGGTCGTGTGGACGTGGAAGACCACCGGGAGCCGCAGCACGTAGTGGCTCAGCAGGCCGCACAGGAAGTTCGTCGAGTCGTGGACGGCGACGACGTCCGGCCGCCGGGCGGGAGGCAGCCGCCGCAGCAGCAGGAAGTAACGCCAGTTGCTCACCACGACGGTCAGCGCGAGCAGGAGGAACTCCGCGCCGCGCGTGCGGTTGAGCCGCCGCCCGCGGGCGACCGCGCCGAGCACCCACCCGAGCACGCGCCCGCGCGGCCGGTACGCCGTGACGCCGCCGGCCCGGTCCCACACCGGCAGCCCGCCGTCGTTCAGGGTGAGGACGGCGAGGTCGTGGCCGCTCGACAGGTGCGGCGCGATCATCTCGGCGTACCGGCCGAGCCCCGCCGTGATGTTGGGCGGAAACTGGTTGATGACGAAGGCGATCCTCATCGCCGTGCCTCCCGTACGCCGGTCACGGCCGCGGGAGGGCCGCCGGGCCGGTACAACCGGGCGCAGGCGGCCACCACGACGGCCACGAGGATGAGATTGGTCAGGGCGAAGGCGACCAGCCCGCCGGTCAGTCCCTGCCAGGCGATGAGCGCCGCCTGGCCGCCGAGCGCGAGCGGCGTGCCGGCCAGCAGGCAGCCGATGAGCACCCGGGCCCCCCGCACCCCGTCCATCGTCAGGGCGACCTGGTAGAGGTTGAAGACCGTGTGCGCGCCGATCCCCAGCGCCGACAGGGCCATCAGCCCGAGCGAGTACGGATACTCCCCGCCCATCAGCAGGAAGAAGACCGTGCTCGCGGCGAACGAGAACACGGCGGTCGCGCCGAAGACGGCCGGGCCGAGCCGGGCGATGCGCCGCATCACCGCGGGCTTGTCCAGGGTCGCCAGCGTGGGCAGCAGCACCAGGCCGACGCCGTCGGTGAACACCACGCCCAGCAGCCGCTTGGGGAAGCCGTTGTAGACGGAGTAGACGCCGACGTCGGCCGGGGGCGCCCAATGATTCAGGAAGATCACGTCGACCCCGAACGCCACGGCGGTGAGCGCGCCGATGGCGGTGACGTACGCGCCGTGCCGGTACGTCGAGCGGGCCAGCGCCCGCGACCAGAGCCTCGGCCTGACCTCGAACCCGGCGAAGGAGAGCGCGGCGAACACGAGGTTCGTGCCGATCAGCGCGATGAGGTACGGCTCCGCGTCGCGCACGTCGAGGGCGAGCAGGCAGAACGCGGCGGTGCCCAGATAGGCGACCGCGACGGCGAGCTTGAGCCACGCGACGAGGCGGAACCGCTTCAGCCCCCGCAGGAAGCTCTCGGTGAGCTGGTTGAGCGTCATCGACAACGCCAGCGCGAGCGCGAAGGCCAGCGTGCGGACGTCCACGCCGAGCGCGGCGGTCAGCGGCCCGGCGGCCAGCAGCCCGGCGGCGAACACCGCCGCGCCCAGCACGAGCGTCGACAGCAGCGCCGTGGTCACCAGGGCCGGCCGCGCGCCGGGCTCGGCCCGCGGCAGCTCCTGGAACATGACGAGGTTGAGGCTCATCAGCATGCCGACCGTGACGATCAGTGCGATCGACAGGACGACGGTGAAGTGGCCGAACGCCGCGGCTCCGGCGCCCCGGGCGATGACGAGCGTGGTCGCGGCGGCCGTGCCGCTGGCGACGGTGCTGACCAGCGTGGGCCCGGCCGCCCAGCGGTGGGCGGCCAGCAGCGCGGCCGCCCGCTCCGTCAGCGCGCCCACCGCAGGTACGCCCTCCGGGCGAACTCGAGGTCGTCGGCCGTGTTGACGCCGCGCGCCTCGCCGGGATCGGCGACCGGCACCACGGTCAGCGGCCAGCCCCGCTCGCGCGACAGGTGCGGCAGGAACGGCAGGAAGTTGACCTCTCCGGTGCGCGCCCCCACCGCCGCCCCCACCGCCGCCTCTGCCAGGTAGCGCGTCCACTCCTCGTGCAGCCCGGCGACGTCGAGGCAGAAGACGCCCACGTCGCCGAGCCCGCCGGGGCGGCACTCGTCGCCCTCCCTGGTCTGCCGCACCCGCGTCAGCACGCCCCGGTCGTCCAGTTCGTACTCCACGTACGGGTCCGGCATCGGCACGAGCGGCAGCGTGAGGCCCTTCTCGTGGGTCTCGGCCACCTCGCGGACGGTCGACGGCGACAGGTTGGCCTGGTCGCCCCAGACCACCAGGATCACGTCGTGGCCGCTCCAGTGCGGGGCCGCGCCGAAGATCGCCCCGCCCATGCCGGTGGGCGACTTCTGCACGCTCACCGAGACCGATCCCGCCGCGATCTCCGCCGCCGCGAGCGCGCGGAACGGCCCCTCCCCCTCAGGCGACATCACGACGTGGACGTGCTCCACGTGCGGCCGGAGCCGCTGGTGGAGCACGTGCCACACGGTGACGCCGTCGGCGACCTCCACCATGATCTTCGGGATGCCGAGCCCCAGGCGGGTACCCCGCCCGGCGGCCGGGATCACCGCGCAGATCCGCTCAGCCCGCACCGCTCACCTCCACGTCCTTGTCCAGCAGGGTGGCGATCTCCTCCAGGTCGCGGGCCGCGACCGCCCCCGGGGCCGGCTCAGCGACGTGCGCGTGGATGGTCGCCAGGCCCGCGCCGACCGCCGACGCGACGCCGTGCGCGGAGTCCTCCAGCACCACCACCGCGCCGGGGTCGAGACCCCAGTGCTCGCAGGCGTACGCGTAGCAGGCCGGGTCGGGCTTGCTCACCGGGAGGTCGTCGCCGGTGAGCACGTCGATGAAGTACGCGTCGAGGGACCGCTCCGCGAGCGTCCGCTCGACCGAGGCGCGGCTCCCGCCGGTGACCAGGTACGCCGACCGGCCGGCGGTGGTCAGGCGGGCGAGCAGCCGCCGCGCGCCGGGGAACACGGCCACCGTTCCAAGGTTCTCGCGGTACAGCCGCTGCTTGAGCCGGGCCAGCCGGGCCGCCTCCTCGGTGTCGCCCAGCAGGCGCACCGCCACCTCACGGGTGCTCGCGCCGGTGTGGTCCGCGTACCGGAAGGAGGCGAGCAGGCCGGGCGCGACCTCGGCGATGGCCTGCCGGAAGGCCGCCTCGTGGGCCGGGCAGGAGTCGACGAGGGTGCCGTCGAGATCGAAGAGCCAGACGCGGCGGGCACAGGCGTCCGCCAGGAGATCGGTCACCGGGCCCCCGCCAGCGCCGCCTCGTGCCTGATGGCGAGCAGCGCCTCGGCCGTACGCCTCCCGTGATGCGCGCCGGGGTGACCCGGGTCCTCCAGGTCGGCGGTGAGCCAGCGGGCCCCCGCCCACTCGCCCCGCCCGAGCACCCCGTGCGGCACCGTCGGAACGCCCGGCGTGGCTTCGGCTCCCGCGTCCGCGTCCGGCCCCTGATGGCTGAGGACGTGGGTCACCAGGCGCCGCCGGTTGCCGGGGTCGCCGAGGTAGGCCAGCGTGCGGTCCACGAGGTCCGGCGCGCTCAGCCCCCGGCTGTCGTGGTCGTCGCGGGTGTTCACGACGAAGACCTTCGCCGCCGCCCGGCTCCGCGCCACGGCGTCCGCCACGCCCGGCGTGAGATAACTGGGCAGCAGCGAGGAGTGCGGCGTTCCCGGGCCGTAGACGATGAGGTCGGCGTTCCTGATCGCCTCCAGCGCCTGCGGGTTCGGCGTGACCTCGGCGCGGTCCTCGAGCAGGTCATCCCTCGCCCACTCGGGGGGCGACGCCTCCAGTTCGGCCCGCCGCCGCCCGCCGACCGGTTCACGCAGCAGGAACAGATCGGTGATCGTCGCCTGCGGCCGCCGCTGGTCCCGCGGCGCGACGATGTCGGCCTCGTCGGCCAGCAGCGTGCCGTCCCGCCTCAGCGCGACGAGGAACGCGTTCTCCCCGTTGGTCACGTTGAGCAGCCGTACGGGCGAGCCGAACGCCCGGGCGCAGGCGTCGACAGCAGCGTTGAAGTCCCGGCCGAGCCGCAGGTACGCCCCGGCGAACACGAGGTTGCCGAGCGCGCAGTCGGCGAGGTCGAACCCCTGGGGAGCGGCGGCGAGCCGCCGGGCGAAGGCGCGCAGGTGCGCCGCGACGAGCGCGGACGCCTCCTCAGGCAGCGCGGCGAACCGGCCGCGCCGCGCGGCGACGGCCTCGATGACCTCGGTCAGCCCGGCGGGCGTGGTCCCGGCCGGCAGGCGGTGTTCGAGCACCGTCGCCAGCGCGGCCTGCGCCGGGTCGGCGGGATCGAGGTGGAGCAGCAGGTTCTTGCGGAAGTCCGACGGCCCGAGCATCCCGGGCAGGTAGCGCCGCAGCGCGCCGGTGGAATGGCCGTTGTCGTAACCGTTCACCACCAGCGACAGATCGACCCCGGGAGTGACCAGCATGCCCCTCGCGATGCTGGCCGCTCCGCGGCCGCCGTTGAACATGGTGACCGCGACGTTCATCGGGCCTCCTCGGCGACCGGCGCGGGCGCGACGGCGCCGGGGGTGGGAGGCCGCAGGACCCCCCGGCGCAGCAGCCAGTGACGGAAACCGAGATAGACGACGAACAGGGCGCGGTCGCGCGCACCGCGCCAGAACCGCCAGCCGCGCCGGCCCCCGCCGCGCTCGCGGTGCTCGATGGGCACCTCCACCCACTCGTGGCCGATCTCGGCGACCCGGGCGGTGATCTCGGTCGAGCAGTTCATGCCGCCCGACTCCAGGGGCAGGGCCCGGAACAGCGGGCCGTACACCACCTTGAAGATCGAGTTGAAGTCGCGGTAGCGGGTGCCGTGCAACAGGTTGCTGACCGCGCCGCTGGCCGCCGACCCCCAGCGGTACGCCGCGCCGTCGGCCTTCCTGATCCGGGCGCCGGAGAACGCCATGGCCTCCCCGGCCCGGATCCGCGGGATGACCCGATCGAGGTTGGCGATCGGGAACTGGCCGTCGGAGTCGAGCAGCACGACCCAGTCGAGCCGGGTGTGGGCGATGGCGGTGGCGATGGCCGCGCCCGCGCCCTGGTTGCGGTGATGCGTGACGACGACGAGCCGCGGGCACCGGGCCCGCAGACCGGCGAGGATCTCACCGGTCGCGTCACCGCTGCCGTCGTCGCAGACGACGATCTCCCAGTCGCCGACGGCCGGGTTGTTCTCCAGATACTCCTGCCACTCGCTGACCGTCGCCGCGATGGTCTCCGCCTCGTTGTACGCGGGCGCGGCTACGGAGATGTCGACAGCACTGTCCATCCGGCCGTCCAGGGAGCCGCCCGGGGAACCGTCCTCGGGACGCGTCACGGGATGCGTGTACGGCAAAGTCACCTCCTCGGGAGGTATCGGGTTGCGGGGAAACGAGGGAGAGGATCAGCGGTCGTCCGCGCCGAGCAGACGGCCGATCCAGCGGTCCAGGGGAAGCAGATTGATCCCGACGATGATCGGGACGTGCACGAGGGCGAACACGATCGTCGCGCCGAACGAGATCGGCCCCCCGGTGAACAGGTTGATGTGCGGCGCGTCGATGGTCTCGGGGATCTCGACGGGGTTGGCGACGAACCACATGATGTCGAGGAAGCCGGAGAAGACGATGAGGACACCGGTCGCCATGATCTTCAGACAGCGGCCCGGCGTCCCCCCGCCGATCCGATACGCGGCGGCGACCGTGAGCACGATGCCCGGATAGAGCAGCAGATAGAGATGCGTGTAGAAGCTGTCGCCCTGGGCCCGCGCGCCGTCGCCGTAGTAGAACCAGCTGATCCTCGGGATCAGGTAGCCCGTGAAGAGAACGAACGGGACGTAGAGCAGCCAGTTCAGCCGGGGCGACACCCAGGGGAAGACCGCGATCGCCACGCACAGGCAGGCGAACGCGAGGAGCTTGGCCACCATCTGCCAGGGCGACTGGATCTCCCTCGTGTGCGGCGTGGCCAGCCACACGAAACCGGTGCCGGCGGCGCCGACGACCAGGGCCATCCACCACACGTGGGGCGCCCACGGGCGGGAACCGGCACGGACGACGTCCGCCGGAAAATTTCCGTCGAGACGGGGCCGGGACGGAGGACTTTCGCCGAATGCCGTCATGAGGACGCGGCACCTTCCTTCCAACGTGCCACTGGGGCAGGCGTGCCGTATGGGCGCTGCGAAGAATGCAGCCGCGAGCGCGGGAGCGCTCCCACGCATTATGTCATTCCCATCCGGAAATTCGTCCTCAATAGTGAGTATTGGGCGACAGAGCCGGATATTTTCGGGCGTCTTCCCAGGTCAGACGGGGTCAGTACGACGAAGTCATACTCGCGAGTAGTTGAATGTTGCGCCACCGTTCGCCATTCCCTCGCGTTACGGACATTGTCAACCGTGTTTGCGGACGCATGTCAATTTTGGACCGGTCCTTATCCCGAGGAGCGGCCGTCCACCCGGACGCAATGCCGCGGCGCGGACTTACGGCACCGCGCCCTGACGGCACCGCGCACTGCCCCCGGCGCCGTCCTCAACCCGGGCGCCCCCGGTCGACCCTTCGGGCAACCGGCCAATGTCTTCGCCACGCGCGCGGTCAACTCAGAAGAGCGGCACCCCGGCCGGGCCGCACCCCGACGATCGTCACGTACCACTCGCCGGCGCTCACACGAGATTTCCTCGCGCTCAAGAGACAGCACTTTCCGGCCGTTTCACTGACAGCCGCGCTCGCGAACACACGCTGATGGGGGTCAAGACAGCGAAGTCCTGCAGATGGCCCGCAGCGCATCCCGCAAAAAACGCCAGGCAAGCGGGCATGACCCGGTCCGGCCTCCTGGACATCGTGGAGGCACACAAGTGTCAACTGATCGCCAGAATCTGGATGAAAGAGCCTGGCAGGAATATGTCGCCGAATGGGAGCTATTGCTATGCCGTTCAGGACATGAGCCCGCACTTCAATCAGTTGCTGTCGGCGCAGGACGAGAGGGGGGTTCTGCTGGCAAACGGGCACTCGGGTCGCCGGCGGGGCGGACTCGTCGTCAGCGACCGCCTGGGTAGGCGACCCGGATCACTGCTCTTCGAGCCCTGACGGTTCTCGCTCATCACCGTTCGCGGGGCTCGTCGCCACACGAACCGCCTTGTCGACGAGCCCGCGTGCCGGCGTTCAAGAGGGACGCGGGGGCCGAGCGACCAAGGGGGCACGCCTGAGCGCCTGTTCACCGGGCGCGGGTCAGTGGTTGACGGGGATTCGGGGAGCCTGGGGGTCGGCGTTGGCCCTCCGATGGCGTGGCGCGTCCCCGCCGCCTCGGCCGTCCTGCTCACGCGCCTCCTGCTCACGTCCCGCCTGCTCACGTCCCGGCTGCTCGGGCGCCGCCTGGCGCGACGGCCGGCCCTCGGCCTTCATGATCTCCTCTTCGAGGTCGCCGGGCGTGGGCGCCTCCAGCAGACGGGCCACGATCCGCGTCGCCGCCCGGGGGACGGCCCAGAAGCTGCCGGTGCGCTCGCCGTACCAGACCATCCATCCGGGCGTCTTCGCCGCCAGGGCCCGCGCCGCGCTCCTGCCCGCGGTGCTCTCGCTCGTCATACCGATCCTCCCGCTCGCCGTGTCTCCGGGGAGCGCCCCTCTACCCAGTTACGGGCGGGCCAAGCACGGCCATGTGAGCACGGCCTGTGAGACGTGGCGCCGGGAGCCCGGCTCCCGACGGCCGGTAATGCCCACGCCAAGAGCACGCCCAGAAAGTAATACTGGTTAAGGGGGATATTAGGGATAGCCCGCTTATCTGGCTAGCTGGTATGTTTGAATGACTCAAGTCCCCGGTAGAGCGGGCGGCGGCGAGGCATCGGCCCGCCGACCCCAAGCTGTGCCGCGCCACTGGCTCGGACGACCGGCTCACGTCCCGGAAACCCTTACGGAACAGGGGTTTTGCATGATCCCCGTAGCGCGGGAGACCCCCCGGAGCAACCAGGATAAGTCCCCTGTTCTTTACTTATCTGCCCCTATATGGCACACAACTGGGGTTGCCGGACGGACTCCCATGCCATCGACTGCCGGACATTACTGGGACCTGACACTCCTCCGGGTAGCGTCGTTCAAGACAGTACGCCCGAAAAATATGGATGAAGGCGCGTATATGACAACGCAGCAGCTTGAGATCAGTGTGAGCGATCACCAGCCGGCCGTCGTGGTCGTGCTGCGGGGTGAACTCGACATCGCCACCGGAGACAGCCTCCGGAACGCGATCAGGAAGCTCGTCCACCAGGGTCGCGCGAAGATCGTGGTGGACGCGTCGAACCTGCGGTTCTGCGACTCCTGCGGCCTGGAAGCGCTGCTGGACGCCCGGGACGACATCGAGAAGGCCGCCGGTTGCCTGCGGCTCACCGGAGTTCACGGCATCTTGAAAATCGTCCTTGAGGCGACCAGGCTGCGCGGCACGTTCTCGATCGACGGCACGCCCATCGAGGCCGTCGCCGCCATGGTGGTGACGGACTCGCACGACGTGTCCATGGTCTGATAACCGGAGTCTGACCTCTGATCATCCGGCCCCCGCCCTCACGCCGAGGGCGGGGGCTCTCGTACAGAACCCCTCCTGCCGCAGCGCGCCGGCGGTCGTTTGCACCGGTCGGGCCGGGGTACGCGCGGACGAGGGAAAGACCGGACCGTTCAGGGGGAGGCACCATGGATCAGTCCCGTGTGCCCGTGCTGGAGGCGTTGGCCGCCTACCGGAAGCGAGGAGACCTGAGCTTCACTCCTCCGGGCCACAAGCAGGGCCGGGGAGTGGATCCGCGGGTCCTGGAGATCATGGGTGTCGACGTCTTCCGCGACGACGTGATGGTCATGAACGGTCTGGACGACCGGCTGCAGACCAACGGGGTGCTCGAAGAGGCCCAGCAACTCATGGCGGAGGCGGTCAACGCCGAGCAGGCGTTCTTCTCCACCTGCGGAAGCTCCCTGTCGATCAAGAGCGCCATGCTCTCCGTGGCCGGTCCGGGTGAGCGCCTGCTGGTCGCGCGCAACGCCCACAAGTCGGTCATCTCGGCGCTGATCCTGAGCGGCGTCGAACCGGTGTGGGTCCACGGAGACTGGGACGGCGACCTCCACATGTCGTATCCGCCCACTCCCCAGGCGGTGGAGGAGGCGTTCCGGGCCGCCCCCGACGCCAAGGGCGTGCTCGTCGCCAGCCCGGTCGACTACGGCACGTGCGCCGACCTGGCCGGCATCAACGAGGTGTGCCGCAGGTACGATCGCACGTTCATCGTGGACGAGGCCTGGGGCGCCCACCTGCCGTTCCACGACGACCTGCCCGAGTGGGGGATGAACATCGGGGCGGACCTGTGCGTGACGAGCGTCCACAAGATGGGCAACGGGCTGGAGCAGAGCTCGGTGTTCCACCTGCAGGGCAACCGCGTGGACCCGGCCGTCCTCAAGGCCCGCGAGGACCTGCTCGGCACGACCAGCCCCTCCACCCTGATCTACGCCGCGCTCGACGGCTGGCGCCGGCAGATGGTGGAAAACGGCAAGAACCTGCTCGACCACACGCTGGAGCTCGCGGCGTCGGTCCGCGCCGAGATCGGCAAGATGCACGGGCTCTGGGTACTGGACAAGGAGAACACCGGCGCGTTCGACCTCGACCCGCTGAAGCTCGTGATCGACGTGTCGGGCCTCGGCGTCGACGGCTACCACGCCTCTGACTGGCTGCGCGAGCACTGCCACGTCAACATGTCGCTGAGCGACCACCGCAGGGTGAGTGCCGAGATCACCGTCGCCGACGGCGAGGAGACGGCCGGCGTGCTGCTCGACGCGCTGCGCGCCCTGTCGTCGGCCCGTGACCTGCCGCCCGCCGCCAGGATCGACGTGCCCGAGCCGGGTGAGCTGGAACTTGAGGTCGCCATGCTGCCCAGGGACGCGTTCTTCGGGCGGGTCGAGATCGTGCCCACCGGCCAGGCGGTGGGGCGGATCGCGGCCGAACTGGTCACGCCGTACCCGCCGGGCGCGCCCGCCCTGTGCCCCGGCGAGATCATCACCGAGCCGGTGCTGAGCTACCTGACCACCGGGCTCGACGGCGGCATGGACATCCCGGACGCGAGCGACCCCACGCTGAAGACGCTCCGGGTGGTGGCGGAGTGACGACCTCGACGGGAGCTAGACCCAGCGGGAGCTGACGGTCTCCGCCAGGAGCATCTCGGCGACCTCGCGCGGACGGCCGCCGCGGGCGTAGGCGGCCCGCTGCCGCGCGGCGCCCGAGCCGTACCGCCGCATGTGGTCGAGCTGGAGGGTCAGCGCGGCCCAGTCGCCGTTCTCCTCCAGCATCGGCCGCACGTGCTCCAGCATGCGGTCGACCAGGTGCCAGCCGGGCACGCGGGCGCCGGCGAGCAGGTCGTACGCCTCGCCCTCCACTCCGTCGTGCGCCGCGCGCCAGTAGGCCGCGCGCAGAAGCGTGTCCTCCACCTCGGGGGCGGGCACGCCGGCCCGTACGTCCCGGAGCGCGGTGGCGGCCAGGCCCCGCACGAGCCCGGCCAGCATCGCGGTCTCGGCGGCGGTCGGGCACACGTCCGCCGCACGGATCTCCAGCGTCGGCACGTGGTCGGAGAGGCGGGCCAGCCAGTAGATCATCCCCCGGTCGAGGATCGTGCCGCCGGTCAGCATCCCGGCGACGAGGTTCTCGTAGTGCCGGCGCGAGCGGAAGTACGGCGGCGGCTCCGCGCTCGGCCACCGGCCCATGACCATCGCCCGCCAGCTCGCGTGGCCGGTGTCCCTGCCGTCCGCGATCGGCGAGTTGGCCGTAAGGGCCTGCAGGACGGGGAGCCAGGGCCGCAGGTGGTTGCTGACCCGCAGCGCCTCCTCGCGGTCCCCGAGTCCGACGTGGACGTGGCAGCCGCAGACGCCCTGCCCGTCCATCACGGCCCCGAACTCGCGGAGCATCGCGTGGTAGCGGGGGCACGACGAGAGGGGCGGCACCCCGAGGTTGCCGTCCAGGGCCGTGCCGCACGCGGCCAGCCCGAGGCCCGCGTCCGCGGCGGCGCGGGCGGCGGCCCGGCGCGACTCCACCAGGTCACCGTGCAGCGCACGCAGATCGGTGTGCACGGCGCTGTTGCTCTCCAGTTGGAACCGCGTCAGTTCGAACACCAGCCGGTCCGCCGCCGGCCCGGCCAGCCGTGCGTACACGTCCTCGGCCGCCGGGACGACCCGACCGGTGCCGGGGTCCAGAAGAAGGAACTCCTCCTCGACGCCGAGCGTGAGCGCCGCCGGGTCCACGGGTGCCCGGGTGACGAGGGAAGAGCCGTGGACGGTGTCGAACCGGCCCTCCCTTGTCACGTCTGGCATCGGTGGTCTTTCTCGGAGGAGGGTCCAGTGAATCAGTCCCCCATTCCCCCGGACGATGCCGCGAAAAACCACAAATGGCATTTCTTGACACGGGTCCGTACGGCCCTGCCCGGGCGTGCCGCCCCACTAGACTGACCGCCTGACCGGGGCCTGCCCGGCCGTGCCCGTGTCCGTTCAATGTCCGTGTCCGATCGCCCGTGTCCCGCCGAGGTGTGCCAGTGACCGCCGCCGTCGTAGTGACCCCCGTGCCCGCGCACGTCCCCGACCACGTCCTGGTCATGGCACTTGACGGCGCGCTGGACTACACCAACGCCGACCGGCTGCGTGAGGAGCTCACGACGGCCGTCGGCGAGGGCCACCGCGAGTTGCTGCTCGACCTGAGCGCGCTGAACTTCTGCGACTCCACCGGGATCCGGATCCTGCTGTCCGTACGCAAGCTGCTGCAGGAGCGGGACGGCGGGGTGACCCTGGCGGGGATGAACCCCCGGCTGGCGCGGATATTCCGGACCACCGGGCTCATCCACGCGTTCACCGTCGAGCCGGACCTCACGGAGGCCGTCGGCGCGCTGAACGCCCGGCCGGGGCCCGAGTAGGGCAGGTAGGGGCATCGGAAGGGTCACAAGAAGGTAGCCTCGGTGACGCCGAGGTGAGATGAACGGCAGAACCCGGTGAGGGCGTGGCAGGGCGGCGGCGAGGAGGACAGGTGGTGGACCACCACCGGCAGTGGCCGATAACGGAGGACCTCGCGACGTTACGTGACGACATCCAGCGGTTCGCCCTTGCGGCGGGACTCACCGGCGCCCGGCTGGACGATCTCGTCATCGCCGCCAACGAGGCCGCGATCAACGTGCTCGAACACGGCGGCGGAGTGGGCACGCTGGTGATGTCCTCCGACGGCGCCGTGCTCGCCGTCGAGGTGGCCGACGAGCTGGGCACGCTGCGCCCCGGCGCCGTGCCCGGACAGCGGCCCTCCGGCCGGAGCGTCCGGGGCTTCGGCCTCTGGCTCATGGGCGAGTTGTGCGACTCGGTGACGATCGAGCAGGTGCCCGGCCGGTCGACGATCCGGCTGTCCATGCACCTCGACACCGGCGGCCCGGCCGCCGGAGCGGGCGCCGCTCCCGTACGAGGGAGCATCCACCCGATCTGAACCGGCGGCCGGGCCTTCGGCCGGTCCCGCGTTGACCCTGGTTATCCTCTCGATCCCGTAAATCGGGCCGACACGACGGACCGAGCGCCATAACCTGGGTCCCGCCACCACCTCCTCCAGGGCTGCCGCACGGCTACCTGAGAAACGTCCATGACGCGGCGGCAACCGCGATCAGGACGCAGAGGCGAATGGTCCGGGGCGTGCTGTCGACGACGTCCCGGACCGCTCTGGCCACCTCGCCAACCCACGAGCCGATCTCCGGGTCGTGGAACCGGACTTCCTGACGGCGTTCCCCGCTTCCGCGGGGTCTGATGGCACTCATCGGGGCACCCTCCCCCATATGCGCTGTCCGGGCGGCGATTCCCCGGACCTTTCCCAGATGGTCACAGGTGACCCAGCGTGCACGCAACGCACACGGAGGGCATTCGGGGTTCCATGCGGAGAGTGACGATCGTGTCACAACTTGCGAGGTATTTTCGCCCTGATACGTCCCGGAAAGCGTGCTTCGCTGTCTGATTTGTCCGCGGCCCTTTCCGGAAATTTGGACCAGCTCGCGACACGCCGTCATTTGTCTCCGAGGGCGGCGGCCGGCGGGCGTATCCGGGACAGCACGCAGCGACCGCGGAGGCTCCTCGGAGAGCACAAGAAGGCTTCCACAGACGATGTTACCGAACGTGACGGAGTGGTCACGCACACCCGGGCGCGCGGCGGGCCGCCATCGGTCAGCCGCCGAGGTCGCGGACGACGTTCTCCAGGCACCGGGTCAGCGTCTCGACCCGCTCCTCGGTGACGGGCTGGTCACCGGTGGCCTCGGGCAGGTCCGCGCGCCTCGTGATCACCAGGGCCCGGTGCCGCTCGTCGATCTGGTCGAGCGGCAGCACCAGGCACTCGCCCCGGACGAAGACCAGCGCGACGTCCGGGTCGGCCGACTCCAGCAGCCGTCGTACGCAGTCGGGGTCGAGCAGCGCCATCGCGACTCCTCCCGTGCCGGGATCGGCAGAACGGGTTCAGGGCGGGTTCAGGGCCGGATGCCCACACCCGTCGTCACTTCCTTGATCCGTTCCCGGCCCGAGTCCGGGGCGAGCGGCGGGGTGCCCATGCCCGCCCCGCGCCGCATGCCCTCCAGTACGGCGCGCAGGGCGTCCACCGCGGTGTGGCGGGGCTGCCAGCCCAGCTCCTCACGGGCCCGGGTGATGTCCATGATCGGGATCTGCAGGGCCATCTCCACCAGGCCCGGCGAGGCCGGGATCAGCCGCAGGTGCCAGCCCGCCGCGACCGCCGTACGCACCAGCGTGGCCGGGACCGGCACCCGCCGGGCGCCGAGGAGGTCCGCGAGCACGGCGGGGTCGACGACCGGGTCGGCGGCGAGGTTGAACGCGCCCCGCACGTCGCGGGTGAGCGCCAGGCGGAACGCCTCGCCGGCGTCCAGCGAGTGCAGCGCCTGGAACCGCAGGCGGGGCATGTCCGGCACGAACGGGATCGTCCCCGGCCGCACCAGCCGCTGCGGCAGGAACGGACCGGCGAACAGCCGCCGCTGCTCGGTCGCGGCCTCCTCCTTGAAGATGAAGCCGGGGCGCATCCGCACGACCCGGATGTCCGGGTGGTCGCGCTCGAAGACGTCGAGCACCCGCTCGACGTACGCCTTCTCCCGGGCGTAGGCGGCGTTCGGCCAGCCGTGGGTCGGCCAGGACTCGTCGACGGGCGGGTCCTTCGGCCCCGGCGAGTACGCCCCCACGGACGACGAGTGGACGAGGACCGACACCCCGGCCCGGGCGGCCGCGGCGAAGACGCGCATGCTGCCGATCACATTGGCGTTCCAGGTGGTGACGGGATCGTGGGTGGGCTGGAACAGCCAGGCGAGGTGCACCACGGCGTCGGCCCCGGTCATGATCGGGCCGAGGTCGTCCCGGAAGACGTCGGCCGTCCGCCACTCGGTCTTCGCCGGGCACCAGTCCGGCATCCGCCGGGCCACTCCGACGATCGAGGTCACGCTCGGCTCGGACTCCAGGGCGGTGAGCACGCTGGTCCCGACGTTTCCGCTCGCGCCAACCACGACAACTCGCATGAAGCTCTCCGTTTCCTGACACCCTTCGCGACAAACCGCCACAAAGGTCGCGATAGCCCCATCCCCGGCGGAGGCGTGATCATGCACCAGGGCGAGCGAGAGGATGCGGGAGCTCCAGATTTCCCCTGGGACAATGCGGGGGAATCAGTGGTGGCGCGGGAATACCGCTACCTAGGAGGATTAAGTTCTCATAGTGGTCAGAGAGGCGGAACAGCAGAGATGGCTCAGATCGTCGGTGGCGGACGCCCCGTCAATGACGCCGAGCGACGGGTCATCGCCCACCTGCGGGACAACGCGCCTGACGACTGGCTGCTGCTGCACAACATCGAGGTGCCGCGCGGCGCCGACCTGTTCGAGGTGGACGTGGTCGTGCTGACCGGCCACTCGCTCGTCGTGATCGACGTGAAGGGCGCCCGGGGCCGGTTCGAGGTGTCGGGCAACCGGTGGTTCCCCCAGCACCGCGAGGCGTTCGGCTCGCCGGTGGCCAAGCTGCGCGGCACCGCGCGGGCGCTGAAGGGCCTGCTGATCGACGAGCACCGCGAACTCGAACGGCTGTACGTCGACAACGTCGTGGTGCTGACCGCCCCGGGAGCCGTCCTCGTCGATCCCAGCGGGCGCGACGCCCGGCACGTCACGACGATCGCCGGGCTCGTCCCCATGCTCAGCGACGTGTCCCGGGTCAGGCACGGG
This sequence comes from Microbispora sp. H10949, assembly GCF_014161435.1. Lineage (NCBI taxonomy): Bacteria > Bacillati > Actinomycetota > Actinomycetes > Streptosporangiales > Streptosporangiaceae > Microbispora > Microbispora sp. H10949. The sequence continues at coordinate 332,066 of NZ_JABBWZ010000009.1, forward strand.
TGCAGCCGGGACGCCACGCCGTACCGGACCGCGATCATCGAGGCGCTGAACGGGACCGTGCGCCGGCCCACCGCCCCGCCGCGGTTCGGCAACTGGGAGGTGGAGGAACAACTCGGCGGCGACAGCCGCGTCACCGAGTATCGCGCCGTCAACGCCACCGCGCCGACCAGCGGGACCGTGCTGCTGCGCGTCTACCGCGCCGACCCGATGGCCGAGCAGCAGCGGCGGGTCGCCGAACAGCGCCGCATCGCCAACGCCTACCAGGCGCTCGCCAAGATCCCGCCGCATCCCTGTGTCGTACGCTCGCGGGACTTCTTCGCCATCGACGACGAAAGCCGGTTCGTGCTCGTGCTCGACGACGTCCACGGGCAGGCCCTGCACCTGCATCTGACCGGGCGCGGGCTGGACATCGGCGCCAAGCTCGCCGTGCTGGAGGACATGCTGGACGGCCTCGCCCACGTCCACGCCAACAAGGTCATCCACCGGGCGCTCACCCCCGCCTGCGTGCTCGTGGCGGACGACGGCAACGCCATGCTGACCGGCTTCGACTACGCCAAGCCCGGCCCGCGCAAGCACACCGTCGCCAACGAGCTCCCCAACATCCTCGACGTCCACTACGTCGCCCCCGAGTGCCGGGCACGGCCCGACCGGATGACCCCCGCCTCGGACGTCTACTCGGCCGGGGTCATCGCCTTCCAGCTGCTGACGGGCGAACTCCCCATGCCCGGCATGGACGCCGAGCCGGCCGCCGCGGGGGTCGCCCCGGAGGTCATGGACCTCGTACGGCGGATGCGCGACCTCACCCCCGCCAAGCGTCCGGACGCGGTCACGGCCCTCGCCGAACTGCGTGACGCCCGGGAGGCCCAGCCCCGGCGACGAGTGCCGCTCGGCGGCAGGATCCGCGACGCCCTCCGCCGCCTCCATCCCCGGGGGTGACCGCGGCGGGAGGCCGATCGACGGCGATGACGGGACCTTCGTCCCTAACCCGCCGGCGGGCCGATCACGCAGGCTTGCAGACATGAAGCTCGACTCGGCCGGCCTTGAGATTCTCCCGGGAGGGGAATGTCTGAACCTGCTGGCCTCCACCCCCATCGGCAGGATCGTCTTCACCGACCGGGCCCTCCCCGCCGTCCAGCCGGTCAACTTCTGCCTGCTCGACGGGAACATCGTCATCCGCACCGCCGCGGGTTCCAAGCTCGCCGCGGCGGCGCGGAACGCCGTCGTCGCCTTCGAGGCCGACGAGTTCGACGCGACGTTCCGTACGGGCTGGTCGGTGACCGCGGTGGGGCACGCCCGCGCGGTGTCGGAACCCGAGGAGATCGACCGCCTGTCGGCGCTGCCGCTGTCGCCCTGGGTGCCCGGGACCCGCGACCACTTCATCGTGATGGCCCCCGAGCAGATCTCCGGCCGCAGGCTCAACCGCTGAGCGCCGCACCGCGCAGGACGCCGGTGTCCGCGGGCCGCCGGGGGTGGCGGATGATGGACGGGTGCTCGCCCGTCCCGTGTCCCCGTCCCTGCTCGTGGAGGAACTGGCCGATGTGATCGCCGCCCGGCCGCGCGACGCGTGGGTGCGCGTCGCGGTGGACGGCGCTCCCGCCGCCGGGCCGGGACCGCTGGCCGACGCCCTGGCCGGCCCGCTGCGCCTGCGCGGCAGGGAGGTCCTGCGGGCGCCCGCGTCGGGCTTCCTGCGCCCCGCGTCGCTGCGGCTGGAGTTCGGCCGGACCGACCCCGACGTGTTCCACGACGAGTGGCTGGACGCGGCCGGCCTCGTCCGCGAGGTGCTGGGGCCGCTGGAGCCGGGCGGTGACGGGCGGGTGCTGCCCTCGCTGTGGGACAGCGTGCGGGACCGGGCGACCCGGGCCGGCTACGTCACGCTGCCGCCGGGCGGGGTGGCTCTGGTGGACGGCGCGCTGCTGCTCGGCCGCGGCCTGCCGTTCGACCTGACGATCCACCTGTCCCTGTCGCCGGCCGCGCTGGCGCGCCGCACGCCGCCCGAGGAGCACTGGACGCTGCCCGCCTACGAACGGTACGAACGCGAGACGGGCCCGGCGCGGGCCGCCGACGTGGTCGTCCGCGTCGAGGACCCGCGCCGGCCCGCCGTGGTCACCCGGCCGGGCTGAACCGGAGGCCGCGACCGGGTGAGGTCTTGCTGAGATGGACGCCTGCCTCTTACAACAGGCCGCCCAGGCTCAGCAGGGGAAGTCCCACCTGCAGCCCCGCGTCCACGGCGAGCCCGAGCCGCAGGAGCGGGTCGTCCTCGTAGGTGCAGGTGGTGCAGCACGTCACGCAAGGTGTGCTGGTGCAGGTGCACGGTCGGCCGGGCGCCGGGCCGGACCGCGTCACGGGCGGCGGGTCGGTCGGCTTCGCGGGCGGCGGGCAGGGCACCTTCACGGGCGGCGTGACCGGCGGCTTCGCGGACGGCGGGCTGGACACCTTCACCGGCGGCGTGACCGGCGGTGTGACCGGTGGCTTCGCGGACGGCGTGACCGGCGGCTTCGCCGGCGGGCTGGGGGTCTGCGAGACGTGGGGAACGTGTACGACGTTCTGCACCGGAGGCACGACGATCTCCGGGACGTCGGGCGCCGGAAGCCGCTCCGGCGTCGTGAAGATCGGCACGTCCTCGCCCTCCGGCAGGTTCTGCACGGGCGGCATGGCCCACCCGGGGCCGTTGCCGATCCCCGGACCGCCGGGGCCCTGGTTGCCGGACGGCATTCCCGGAGCCTGCGGCCCCGTCGTGCTGGGCGGGACGGCCGCCGAGGGACGGTTCGGCCGCGGACGCTGAGGCTGGGGCTCCCGCTGGTGGGGACGCTGCCGCTCCGGCTGCCGCTGCTTGTGCGGACGCTTGCCGTGCCGGGGGTGGCGGGCGGCCGGGTGGACGCTGACGGCGGGTCGCCGCACCGTGATCGGCACTCCGTCTCCCGGTACGGCCTGCGCCGGTGCGGCGACGACCGCGCCGAGGGCCACGAACCCTCCGGTGACGACGGCGCCCACTCTGACCGCCACTCGCATGCCCATGCAGTTCTTCAACTCTTTTTCCTCGCAGTAGCGATGTCCGAGCCATTTCCTGGCTGGTCAGGTGACACCGGCGCGATCTGGTCAACCGCCCGCACTTACCGCTTGTCCCGATACGCGGAGCTCGAATGCCGACGTGGCCGGCCGGACTTCCGGCGGCCGATACCGGGACCGGCGCCGCGACGGGCCATCCGCGCAATCACCGATCCCGGTCTCCCATTCAGCCGATTCGCACTCGGCTGATTCGCACTCAGCCGATGCGGATGCCCAGGTCGACGAGGAGCGCCACGTCGAGAAGGTGCCTCCTCCAGAGGATCGGCGGGCAGGCGACGCAGGTCGGCGTACAGGTCGGGTCCGGGCTCGGCTCCTCCAGGGTCGTCACCTTCGGCGTCGGCGTCGCGGTCGGCGGGCAGTCGGTGATCGTGACCGTGATCGTGGTACACGTCGGCTGGGCCTGCGGAGCGGCCACCGCGGCCATCGCCGGCGCGGCCACGACCACACCTCCGGCCAGCACCGCGCCGGCCATCAGCCCTTTGACGAGATTCGTGCGCTTACGCATTTCCGTACCTTTCAAACAGCGATGCTCGAGAAATCGAGATTGCAGCTCGGCGAGGACGTTCCTCCCCGGTGTCACCGTGGGAACATCCTGCCAGCCGGTAAATCTCCCCGGTTCTGCCGACACAAACGACCGCCCCCATGTTTTCCCAGGTGTTTGCCGCTCTCAGAATGAGGGAGTCCGAATTATTCATCGCTGTCGCATCGAGCCGCTTATTCGATATCCCGACATAGAACCCAAATCCAATCACCGCCGGGATGAAATGAAAAAGGCCGGGGACACGCCCCGGCCCTCACACCGCCTGTCTCACAGTCCGTACTCCTCCAGCAGGCGCAGCCACACCTCGCTCACGGTGGGGTAGGAGGGCACGGCGTGCCACAGGTCGTCCAGGGTGACCCCGGCAGCGACCGCGACCGTCGCGGCGTGCAGCAGCTCGGCCGCGCCGGGAGCCACGAAGGTCACGCCGAGCAGCACGCGGCGGCTCTCGTCGACCACCGCCTTGGCCCTGCCCCCGTAACCGTCGCCGAGCAGGTAGCCCCCGGCCACCTGGCCCATCTCGTACTCGACGGCACGTACGTCGAAGCCCTCGGCACGGGCCTGCGCCTCGGTGCGGCCCACCGCGCACACCTGGGGATCGGTGAAGATCACCTGGGGGGCGCCGAGCCCGTCCGCGCGGTCGCGCATCGACGGCCGGTCGTCCGCCTCGCCCCGGGCCCGGGCGACGATCACGTCCGACGCGATCCGCGCCTGGTACTTGCCCATGTGCGTGAGCGGCGCCAGGCCGTTGACGTCCCCCACGGCGTAGAGCCAGCCGTCGGCCACACCGGTGGCCCGCATGCTGTCGTCCACGCCCACCGGACGCGACTCCGGCAGGCCCACCGACGCCAGGCCGAGATCGCCGATGGCGGGGCGGCGTCCGGTGGCGACCAGGATCTCGTCGGCCGTGATCGTGTCTCCGCCCGTCAGCCGAACCGTCACCGCCCCGCCCGGCTCCGGCCGCTCGACCTTCTCGGCGCTCTCACGCAGGCGGACGTCGACCCCCTGCTCGGTCAGCGACCGCGCCACCGCCTCCCCGGCGAAGGGCTCCACCCGGTCGAGCAGCCCGCCGCCCCGGACCAGCATGGTCACCTCCCGTGACCCGAGCCCGCGCATGGCCTGCGCCATCTCGCACGCGACCACTCCGCCGCCGATCACCACGAGCCGGTCCGGTACGGCGCGCGCGGCGGTCGCCTCGCGGTTCGTCCACGGCTGTGCGGCGGCCAGTCCGGCGATCGGGGGGATGACCGGGACGCTGCCGGTCGCCAGCACGACGGCGTGGTTCGCGGTGAGCGTGCGCGTGCCGCCGTCGGCCGTCGCGACCTCCACGCTCCGGGCGCCGGTGAGCCGCCCGGCCCCGCGTACGAGCGTCACCTTCGCGGAGTCGAGCCACCTGGCCTGCCCGGAGTCGTCATAGTTCGAGACCACGGTGTCACGGTGGGCCAGCACGGCACCGGCGTCGATCGGGCCGTCGAGCCGCAGCCCCTGGACCCGGCTCACCTCGCCCGCGAGGTCGACCGGCCGCAGCAGCGCCTTGCTCGGCATGCAGGCCCAGTAGGAACACTCCCCACCGGCCAGTTCACGTTCGACGATGACGGTGCTCAGCCCGGCCGCCGCGACCCGCCCGGCGACGACCTCCCCCGCGGGTCCCGCACCCACCACGATCACATCGAAGACTTCCGGCATGGTCACCCTTCCTCTCGTACCGGAGTCCACCCTGTCACGGGCGCCGGAGGGCCGCGGAGACGAGTCCGCCCTCGTAGGCCGCTATGACGAGCTGGGCCCGGTCCCGCGCGCCGAGCTTGGCGATCAGGTGGCCGATGTGGGTCTTCACCGTGGCCGTGCTCACGTGCAGCGCGGCGGCGATCTCCTGGTTGGACAGGCCGCGCGCGACGAGGGTGAGCACCTCGCGCTCCCGCCCGGTGAGGCCGTCCAGCGACACGGACCACCGCGGGCCGGACGGGGCGGCCGGTGTGGTCCGGGCGAACTCGGCGATCAGCCGCCGGGTGACGCTCGGCGCCAGCAGTCCCTCCCCCGCCGCGATGACGCGGATCGCCGCGAGCAGGTCGGCGGGCGGGGTGTTCTTCAGCAGGAAGCCGCCGGCCCCCGCGCGCAGCCCCGCGTAGACGTACTCGTCCAGGTCGAACGTGGTGAGGATCAGGACCTTCACCGTGGAGGACTCGGCGCAGATCCGCCGGGTCGCCTCGATGCCGTCCAGGCCGGGCATGCGCACGTCCATCAGGACGACGTCGGGACGCTCCCGCCGGGCCAGTTCGACGGCCTCCGTCCCGGTTCCGGCCTCGCCGACCGCGACCAGCCCGGGCGTGCTGTCGACCAGCAGGCGCAGGCTGCCGCGCAGCAGGTCCTGGTCGTCGGCGAGCAGCACGCGGATCGGCTCGGGTGCGGTCACAGGTCCTCCACCTCGGCGGCAGGGTCTCCGGCGGGCTCCGCCGCGGACGGAGCGGGCAGGCGGGCGGACACCCGGAAGCCGCCCTCCGGGCGTGGCCCGGCCGTGAACTCGCCGCCGAACAGCAGGGCGCGCTCCCGCATGCCGATCAGCCCGTGCCCGGGCGGTCCCGGGGGCAGCGTACGGCGGCCCGGGCCGTCGTCGGTCACCTCGACCCGCACCTCGGCCGCGTCCCGCTCGACGAGGACCCGGCACCGGGCGGGGGCCGCGTGCCGCACGACGTTGGTGAGGGCCTCCTGCGCGATCCGGTGGACGGCGAGTTCCAGCGTCTCCGGCAGGGCGCCCGCCACGCGCACGTCCAGGTCGACCTCCACGCCCGCGGCGGCCGCCCGCTCCGCCAGTTCCGGCAGCGCCGCGAGACCGGGAACCGGGGACCGGCCGGGGAAGTCCTCCCGCAACACGCCGAGCGCCTGCCGCATCTCCGCGAGGGCACGCCTGCTGGTGTCCTCGATGACCCGCAGCGCCTCCCTCGCCTCCTCCGGATGCCGGTCGGCCACGTGCGCCGCCACCCCGGCCTTCACCCCGATGAGGCTCAGCGTGTGGGAGACCACGTCGTGCAGTTCGCGGGCGATGCGCAGCCGTTCCTCGGCGACCGCGCGCTCGGCCGCCCGCTCGGCCCCCAGTTCGGCGCCGCGCGCGGCGTACGCCCGCCGTTCCCGCACCGCCCTGCCGATCGTCCAGGCGCCGCCCAGCGCGAGCACGCCGAGCACCAGGCTGGTCACGACCCGTCTGGACGCCGGGTCCGCCGACACGCCGCCGACCGCGGTGAACAGCAGCGCCCCCAGGCTCAGCGCACCGATCGCCGTCGTCGGCTCCCACCTGCGCCGCGGCGTCGTCAGCGCGACCGGATAGAGCGCGTACGCCGCGGCGGCCAGCGGCTCGCGGACGACGCCGAGCGCCATCGCGGCCACGGACGCGGCGAGCACGACGCCGAAGACCGGCAGCGGCCACCGCCGTCTGACCGCGACCGGCAGCGTCATCGCCACGATCAGGGCGTGCGTGGTCCACGCGGCCGGGACGCCCGCCTGGAGGGACAGCGCGAACGCGTATCCCAGGCCGGCCAGGGTGTCCAGCGCGACCAGCTCACCACGGCGCAGCGGCCGGGGAAACAACGGCCGCACGTCCGGATCGTCCACCCGCCCACGGTAGACCGCGCGGAGCCCCGGCCGCCTCCCGCCGGGGTCGGTCATCCCGTGGTCGGAGAAACGGCGAGAAGATCGCCCCCGGGCCCGACGCCGACAGGGGCCGCCGCGCGGGAGCGTCGAGGCATGATCGAAGTCAGAGAACTGACCAAACGGTTCGGCCGCACGGTCGCCGTGGACGGGCTGACGTTCCACGTGAAACCAGGCCGGGTCACCGGGTTCCTGGGGCCGAACGGCGCCGGCAAGTCGACGACCATGCGGGTGATCCTCGGCCTCGACCACCCGGCGGGCGGTGAGGCGCTTGTCGGGGGCCGCCTCTACTCCCGCATCCGCCACCCCATGCGGGAGGTGGGCGCGCTCCTGGACGCCGGGGCGGTCCAGGGGGGTCGCACACCGCTCGGCCACCTGGGCTGGATCGCCCGCAGCAACCGCCTCGGCCGGGATCGGGTCGTCTCCGTGATCGAGCAGGTGGGCCTCGCGGGGGTGGCGCGCAAGCGGATCGCCGGGTTCTCCCTCGGCATGCGGCAGCGCCTCGGCATCGCCGCCGCGCTGCTCGGCGATCCCGGCGTGCTGCTGTTCGACGAACCGGTCAACGGCCTCGACCCGGACGGCGTGCGCTGGATCCGCGAGCTGATGCGCGGTCTCGCCGCCGAGGGGCGCACGGTGCTGCTGTCGAGCCACCTGATGAGCGAGATGGAGCTCACCGCCGACCACCTGGTGATCATCGGCCGCGGACGGCTCCTCGCCGACACCGCCATGCGCGACCTGACGGGCGTACGGGACGTGTTCGTCCGCAGCACGCGCGCCGCGGATCTCGCCGCCGCGCTGTCGGCCGCGGTGCCGGCCGTGGGCGGGACGGTCGCCCCGGAGGGGGAGGGCCTGTCGGTGCGCGGGCTCGACCCGGTCGAGATCGGCGACCTCGCCGCCCGGCACGCGATCCCGGTGCACGAGATCACGCCGCGCGCCACCTCGCTGGAGGAGACCTACCTGCGGCTCACCGAAGCCGTGACGGACCACGTGAGCGCCAATCCCCTGAGTGAGAGGACGGACCGGTGATCGACGCGCTCGCCGCCGAGTGGCTCAAGCTCCGCACCCTAAGGTCCACCTCCGTCGTCCTCGGGGTGGTGGTGGTCGTCGTCGGCCTCACGGCCCTGCTGGCGTGGTACGCCGCGGGCCTCTGGGACGGCCTGCCACCCGACCAGCGGGACCACCTCGCCGTGTCGTCGCTGCCGGACATGACCGGCATGGTCGGCTCACTGTGCCTGGCCGTGCTGGGCGTGCTCGCCGTCTCCGGGGAGTACGCCACCGGCATGATCAGGAGCACGTTCACCGTCATGCCGTCGCGTGGGCGGGTGCTGGCCGCCAAGGCGGCCGTCCTCGCGGTCGTGGCGTTCTGCGCCGGGCTCGCGGCCATCCTCGCGACACACGCGCTGGGGCGGCTGATCATCGGGGACCGTGCCATCCGAGGGCAGTCGGCCGAGCCGCTCGCCCGGCAGCTCCCGTTCTTCCTCGCGATGAGCCTGGCCATCGTGATGTTCGCGCTGCTCGGGCTGGGCTTGGCCACGATCACGCGGTCCGCCGTCGCCGCCATCGCCGTCCTGGTGGCCGTCTGGTACGTCGTTCCCCTCGTGGCCTTCAACCTCCCGGCCCCGTGGGGCGACCGCCTCGGCTCCGTGCTCCCCGGCGCCCTGGCGGGCGAGCTGGCCGGCACCGGCAACCCCGGCTCGGTCGCCGGGTCGCTGCTCTCTCCCGCCGCCGCGCTCGTGGTCATGATCGCCTGGGTGGCCGTGCCGTACGGGGTGGCCGCCGTCCTGCTGACCCGCAGGGACGCGTGATGCCGGGCGAGCGCCGGGTACGGCTTCCCCATGACGACCTCAGCACGGGACGAACTGACGGGGCTCGACCCCTTCGACATCTTCGACACCGAGGCCGCCCGGCTCGACGGCTACTTCTCCTCGCTCGACGACGACGGCTGGAACCGCCCGTCCAGATGCGAGGGCTGGACGACCCGCGACGTGCTGGCCCACCTCGCGGGTGAGGAGCTGTACAACCACGCGTGCCTCGACGGCGACATCGACGGGTTCTTCGAGATGCTCGAACACGAGGGCGTGCGCGGCGGCTTCGACGGTTTCAACGAATGGTGCGTGCGCAGGCGCCGCGGGCTGCCGGTGGAGCAGGTGCTCGACGAGTGGCGGACGAAGAACGCGGAGACGCGCCGGCGGATGCGGGCCCTGGGCCGCGACGGCACCCTGCACACGTCGGCCGGGCCGTACCCGGTGGGCCTGCAGACCTTCCACTACGACTCGGAGTACGCCACGCACGCCGACGACGTGGGGGCGCCGGTGACGCCCGACGAGGCCGGGGACCGCCTCGGGTGGCGGGTCCCCGTCGGCCTGTTCGCGCTGGCGGAGCACGGGTCGAAGGCGCAGGTCGTACCCGTCTGCGGCCGGATCGAGGTGCAGGTGGACGGCCTCACCGCCGATCTCGCCCCCGAGGAGTTCGTGGAGGCGACGGTCGGCCGCCTCCCCGCCGACCACCTGCTCGACCCCCGCGTCCGCAGCTCACTGCGTTGCCTCGCGTAACAGCGCTGCCTGGCGTAACGGGTCCGACCGCGGCCTCGGCACCGGCGGTAATAAGACCCGCGTGGTCCGCCGGGCCGGTGTCCGCGCGGGCCGCGGTCCCGTACGCCTGAGTGCCCGGCACGGACGGCCGGCAGGGCGGACAGCGGGGCGTACAGCGGAACCCGCGGCGGGAGACCCGGCGCTGCCCGTGACAGGCCCGGACGCCCTGCCAGACGGACCGCCGCAGGGAGCGCCGTGCGCGCGGAGCCGGCGCCGCCGCGGTGGGTGGACGGGACGTACGCGGCCGGGCGGCCGGGTCAGGCCGCCCGGCCTGCGCGTAGCGCGACATGAACTAGATGTCGGATATGTGATGTCAGCCGTTGAACGTCTCAATGCGAAGTCCCCGAAAGAAGATGCGGCCAGGACTGGCCGGTTTGCCCGGGGGGATCCAGACGTGCGGCGGCGCGTCAACGATGCACCGGGATCGGGCCCAAAGCAATCAGGCGCGCCATACAGAACGCATTCGGCCCGATTAGCCACCCGATCGGACAGCGGACGAAAGGCAGGTCAGGGCAGCCAGGAGACGCGGCCGCGCAGCAGGCCGTACCCGACGAAGGCGACCACGTCGATCACCGTGTGCGCGACGATCAGCGGCATCGTGCGCCCCCAGCGCTGGTACAGCCGGCCGAAGACCACGCCCATCGCGATGTTGCCGACGAAGCCGCCGAAGCCCTGGTAGAGGTGGTAGGAGCCGCGCAGGACGGCCGACGCGCCCACCGACCGCCACGGCGACCAGCCGCGCTGCCGCAGCCGGTGCAGCAGATACCCGCTGACCAGCACCTCCTCCAGCACACCGTTCTGGGCGGCCTCGGCGATCAGGACGGGAACCCGCCACCAGGCGTCCGGCAGGCTGTCCGGGACGACGTTGAGGTTGATCCCGGACCTGAAGGCGAACAGGTAGAACACCAGCCCCGTGCCGCCGATCACGGCCGCCAGCGCGGCACCGCGCAGCGTGTCGCGGCCCGGCTCCCGCCAGTCGGCCCCGATCGTCCGCATCGACTCGCCCGACCGCGCCAGCAGGTACGCGACGAGCCCCACCGGGGCCACGTTCACCGCGATCCCCGCGAGGTGCAGCGTGAGGTCCAGCCACGGACGGCCGGGGGCCAGCGAGCCGACGAGCACGGCGTGCTGGTCGCCCAGTTCCTTCGGCGCGGTCAGCGCGCCGACCAGGCGGATGAGCGACAGCAGCGCGCTGGCGCCGAGCGACACCGCGAAGACCGCGACGATCTCCGGGCCGATCAGCCGCGGGGTGAGACCACGCAGGCCGTCCTGCTCGGCGGGCACCTGCTCAGCGGGCCCCTGCTCATCGGGCACGGCGGCGACCGGCCGTCCGGGAACGTCCTCCATGCTGGCAGGGTAGCCGCCCCCGGGACACGGCCGTCCGCCCGCGCAACCCGTTCAGCCCGCTCAGTACGGCAGCACACTGGTCTTGAAAGCCGGTGCCACGAAAGCCGCCTTGAACTTCGGGAAGGCCACGGTCTTCGCGTTGCCGTCCGAGGTGTACCGGTCGGTGGGGTTGGCCTTCAGCCAGTCGAGCCAGGCCATCGAGCAGAACTTCTTGCAGTCGCCGACCTTGTTCTCCTTCGACCTGATCCGCGGGATGCTGAGAGGGTCGAAGTCCTTGGTGAACGGCGACGGCGCGGGGGTGTACCCGGCCAGGAACACGCCCTTGTAGTCGTAGCGCACCCCGCCGGACGCCCCCTGCAGCGCCCACTTCTTCTCGTGCGGCTGGTTGCCGTACGGCAGGGCGAGCGTGACCGGCGGCGTCTTGATGAGCGACGTGATCAGCGTCTGCCCCGCCGCGATCTGCTTCTCCACCTCGTCCTTCGGCTTGCCGAGCAGGTTGAGGTGATCGCGGGTGTGGTTGCCGATGTCGAAGTTGTGGTCCTTGAGCCACTGCAGGACCTGGATCTGCTCCTCCGGACGGGCCTTGCCGAACAGGTCCTTGATCACATACATGGTCGCCACCGGCCGGAAGCCCGGGTGCTTCTTCGCGACGTCCATGAGGATGCCGATCGCGCAGTCCGGCGCCGGGTTGCCCATGCCGTCCAGTGTGAGCTGGGCGGGCGAGGAGTCGTCGAACGTCAGCACCACCGGGTGCTTGCCCGCCGGAATGTCGATCTTTCCGGTGACGTACTCGGCCGCGGTGATCGGCACGTAGTCCTCGGCCGCCAGCCGCTCCAGCTCGTCCCGGAAGTCCTTCGGGCTGCGGTCGTCGCCGGGCGGCGGGTTCTGCACGATCCGGTGATACATGATCACCGGGATCTGTCCCAGCTCGTTGGCCTTCACCTGGGCGGCGGCGGCCATCTCGGACTTGCGCAGCGCCGCCTCGTTGGCCACCTTGTTCCGCTGGTGACCGGCCTGGCCCGCCTGCGTGGCGTGTTTGCCGCCGCCGGCCGCGCAGCCGGAGAGCGTGGCGGAGGCCCCGGCCACACCCACCAGCGCCGCGACGACGCCGGCAATCCTGAAGCGCCCCATGGATCCCCCTCATCGGGCCGCGCTTGACGATGAGGGGCTCCTACCCGCCGGATGCGATCACTTCACGGCGCGTAGGACAAACATCACGCTAAGTGAGAGACATGTGCGGCTCGGCGCAGAAGGCCACGCCGTCCCCGCCGATGTGCACCCGTCCCTCGGAGGCGGGGACGAAGACGGACTCCCCGGGACGCAGCTTGACCTCGCCACCCCCAGTGGCGCCCCCGGTCGTGCCCACGTTCACGACGCCTTCGACGCACAGCACGATCCGGGGGGCCGCTTCGACGAGCGCTCCGGCCGCGCCGGGCGCGATCCTGCGGAGCAGGAACTCCGGCACCGGCGGCACGTACGCGCCGTCGTCCGGTTCCACCACCACGGGCTGCGCCACGGGGTCGGTGATCCGCAGCAGTTCCTCCACGTCGATGTGCTTGCCGGTGAGGCCCGCCCGCAGCACGTTGTCGGAGCACGCCATGACCTCCACGGCGAAGCCGTCGAGATAGCAGTGCGGCACCCCGGCCCCGAGGAACAACGCCTCCCCGGGGGCCAGCGTGTGCCGCCGCATCAGCAGCGGCGCCAGCACGGCCGGGTCCTCCGGATACCGCCGGGCCAGCCGCGTGACGAGCGCGTAGTCGGGCGCGTGGACCGACGAGGCCGCCCACACCACCGACTCGACCAGCTTCCGGCGGGAGCCCGGCCACTCCAGCAGCGTGCGCAGCGCGCCGAGCACGTCGCCGTCGCCCAGAGCCTGCACCACCGGCCGCAGCGGCTCGACGTGCAGCCGGTCGATCAGCATCGCCGACTGCTCGGCGGGCCGGAACCCGGCCAGCCCGGTGAACGGCGTGAGCGCGCAGACCAGCTCGGGCTTGTGCCACGGGTCGGTGTAGTTCGCGTCGCCCCGCGCGTGGCCGGCCGCGGCCTGCTCGGCGTCCGGATGCACCTGCAGCGACAGCGGCCGCTCCACCGCGATCAGCTTCAGCAGGTACGGCAGCCGCCCGCCGAACCGCTCCGCGACCGTCTCGCCGAGCGTCCCGGCCGGGTCCGCGGCGATCACGTCGGTGAGCGTCGTCTCGGCCCCGTCCCTGGTCAGCCGGGAGGGGGCGGCGGGGTGGGCGCCGAGCCACATCTCCGCCTCGGGTCCGGCGGCAGTGCGGCCGGTGAGGGCGGCGATGGCCGTCCTGGAACCCCAGGGGTAGTCCTTGATGGGGTTGGTGAGCAGGTCCACGTGCGTCCTCTCGCATGCGGCGGGGGAAGAGCGAGCGCGGTCCGAGACTAACGGGATTCGTTGACACACCGGAGCACCGGGTGCCGGACCAGCGCGCCGGGGTCGGGACCGCCGCCGGTGACGTGGAAGACCGCCGTCTCGCCCGGCAGCAGCGTGACGAGCTGGTCGTCCACCGTCGCCCGGGGATCGAGCCGGTCGGGGAAGATCGCGAGCTCGCGCACCAGCGTCCGCGCGGTCACGGTCACCCGCAGGCCGCCCTCGGTCTCCTCGACCACCGTGTCCATCTCGGCCGGGGGATAGTCCATCGCCGGGTCCTCGCGCGGGAACCACAGCGCGCGGGCGTCGCCGAGGGTCGCCACCAGCACCTCCCCCGCCGGGTTCCCGGCCCGCGCCACCGCCTCGGGCAGGTCCACGGACGCCGTGCCGCGCGCCGGGACCGAGACGTCGAAGCGTTCCTTGGCCAGGATCTCGCCCGCCAGGCTGAGCCGTTCGACGGCGAGCTCACCCGACCACGCCTCGCCGGCGTCGTTCACCACCGCCAGCGCGTCCCCCTGGAAGGTGAGCAGCCGGTCGGCGAAGGCCCGGCGCAGCGCGTACCACAGCGGCTTGCGCCGCCCGCCGCCGTCCACGGCGGCCCAGGAGGTGACCGGCCAGCAGTCGTTGAGCTGCCACACGATCGTGCCCATGCAGTACGGCGCGAGCGCCCGGAACCGCTCGATCCCGAAGGCCATCGCCCTGGCCTGGTTGAGCTGGGTGTAGTAGTGCCAGTCGTCGAAGCCGTCCGGCCGGGGCAGGTGCTCGCCGAGGCCGCGGAGCAGCTTGAGGCCGCCGTCGACGGCCTTCTGGTGGTGCGCGACCCCCGGGGACGACGGCGTCAGCGGGTCGTCGGAGACCGCGGCGCGCAGCGTGGCGTACGCCGGCGGGCCCTGGAAGCCGAACTCTGCCACGAACCTCGGCGTGTAGGTCGCGTAGTGGTGGTAGTCGTGGGTGTTCCAGACGGTCCAGATGTGGACGGTGCCCCGGGACGGGTCGTTGGGCGGCAGGTCGGGGGAGCCGGAGTAGGGGCTGCCCGGCCAGTACGGCCGGGCCGGGTCGAGCTCCGCGACGATCCGGGGCAGCAGGTCGTAGTAGAAGCCGCCGCCCCAGCCGCGGCCCTCCAGCTTCTCCTGCCATCCCCAGTCGGCGTGGCCCTCGATGTTCTCGTTGTTGCCGCACCACAGCACGAGGCTCGGGTGGCGGGTCAGGCGGGCGACGTGCTCCCGGGCCTCGGCCTCGACCTCCGCCGCGAACGGCCCCTCCTCGGGGTAGGCCGCGCAGGCGAACGGGAAGTCCTGCCAGACCAGCAGGCCCATCTCGTCGGCGAGGTCGTAGAAGTCGTCGCTCTCGTACATCCCGCCGCCCCACACCCGCAGGCAGTTGGCGCCCGCTCCGGCCGCCTGGGCGAACCGCTCGGCCAGGCGGTCACGGGTGATCCGGCTGGGAAAGCAGTCGTCGGGGATCCAGTTGAACCCCTTCACGAAGACCGGCACGCCGTTGACCACGACCGTGAACGCGTCGCCCGTCCGGTCCAGCTCCACCGACCGGAATCCGATCCGGCTCCTCCACTCGTGCTCCCGTTCGCCGTCCTCCAGGCATACGACCAGGTCGTACAGGGGCTGCTCGCCGTACCCGCGCGGCCACCAGAGGTCGGGGTCCGGCACGGTCAGCGTGACGACGGACCGGCGCGCCCCGGCCGCGACGGTCACACTCTCCGTCACACCCGCCACCGTGGCCGTGAGGGTGAGCGGGCGCTCGACGGCGCGCTCGACCGTCACGTGCACCTCGACGGTGCCGTTTCCGGACACCAGGGGACGCACCTCGGCCAGGCGGGCGGTGCTCCAGGTCTCGATGCCGATGGGCCGCCAGATCCCGGCGGTGACCAGCGTCGGTCCCCAGTCCCAGCCGAAGTTGCAGGCCATCTTGCGGATGAACTGGTACGGCTCGTCGTACGCGCCGGGCCGGTCGCCGAGCGCCGCCTTCTGCGCCTCCGCGTACCCGTACGGCGGGTCGAACAGGATCCGCAGCGTGTTGTCGCCCGCCTGCAGCAGGTGCCGCACCGGGAAGCGGTACGACCGGTGCATGTTGGCCGTCCGGCCGATCTCGACGCCGTTGAGCACGAGCGTGGCGACCGTGTCGAGCCCGGCGCAGACCAGGTCGGCCCGGTCGTCGCCGGTGCCGTCCTCGGCTGGCTCCCAGGTGAAGGTGGTCTCGTAGGCCCACGCCGTCCGGCCGATCCAGGTGAGCCCTTCCTCGTTGTCGTCCAGGTAGGGGTCCTCGATCAGCCCGGCGGCGAGGAGATCGGTGTGGACGCAGCCGGGAACCGACGCGGGCAGCCCCGCGACCACGGGCCGGAGCTGCCCGGTCGACGACACGGCGGTGACGGTCCACCCGTCGTGCAGGGGACGGTACGAGCTCACGCTCTCTCCTTCGTCTTCTTCTCCTCAGGCGCGGCTCCCGCGCAGCCGGAGCAGGCCACGAAGTGCCCGTCCGCCACCTCGGCCAGCCCGGGACGGGTCCGGCTCCCCTGCGCCGCCTCGTGATACGCGCACGGCAGGTCCTCCGCCGTGCCGTCTTCTGGGGCGTCCGTCCACTTGGTGTGCAGGCGCGGGACCGCGGCCAGCAGCGAGCGCGTGTACGGATGCCTCGGGTCCCCGAACACGAGGGGGGTCGGGCCCATCTCGGCGATCCTCCCGTCCCGCAGCACCACGGTCCGGTCGCTGACGTAGTTGCCTAGCGACAGGTCGTGCGTGACGAACAGGATGCCGAGGCCCCGTGCCCGCAGGTCGGCGAGCAGGTTGAGCACGTCGATCCGGGTGGACGCGTCGAGCATGCTGATGATCTCGTCGGCGACCAGCAGCCGGATGTCGAGCAGCACGGCCCGGGCGATCAGCATGCGCTGGAGCTGGCCGCCGCTGAGCTGGTGGGGATACTTGCCGAGGACGTTGCCGGGATCGAGCCGCACGCTCTCCAGCGCGTCCTCCACCCGCCCCCGCCACTCACGGGCGCCCACCCCGGGGAAGTACTGCTCCTTGATCAAGGCGAAGACCCGGTCGGCCCGGAAGATGGGGTTGAAGCAGCTGAAGGGGTCCTGGAAGACGCCCTGCACCTGCCGGTAGTACTCCTTGCGGTCCCTGATCGAGGAGATGTCCCGGCCGTCCAGGCTGATCGTGCCGTCGCTGACCTGGGTGAGGCGCAGGACCATCCGGCCGATCGTGCTCTTGCCGCTGCCGCTCTCGCCGATGAGCGAGACCACCTCTCCCTCGCCGACCTCGAAGCCGACGCCGGAGACGGCCGTCAGCGCGCGCCCGCCGAAC
Organism: Microbispora sp. H10949; assembly: GCF_014161435.1. NCBI lineage: Bacteria > Bacillati > Actinomycetota > Actinomycetes > Streptosporangiales > Streptosporangiaceae > Microbispora > Microbispora sp. H10949. The sequence continues at coordinate 348,950 of NZ_JABBWZ010000009.1, forward strand.
GCGCCGACGCGGTAGACCTTGGAGACGCCATCCAGTTTCAGCATTCACTCGGCCTTCCAGCAGGCGACGAGGTGGCCGGGGGCCACCTCCGCGAACGGCGGCTGCTCGGCGCACTGCTCGAACGCCACCGGGCAGCGGTCCCGGAACCGGCATCCCCCGGGCGGGTTCAGCAGGGACGGCGGGTTGCCGGGGATCCCGGCCAGCCGCCGGTCCTCGTAGCGCACCCCCACCTCCGGCAGCGCGGAGATGAGCTGCCGGGTGTACGGATGCCTCGGCGCGGTGACGAGCACCTCGGCCGGAGCCTTCTCGGCCAGCCGCCCCGCGTACATCACGAGGATCGTGTCGGCGATCTGGTAGACGAGCGAGATGTCGTGGGTGACGACCATCATGCTGGTCACCAGCCCGTGGTCGCGGAACCCGAGCAGCGTGGTGGCCACGGCCTTCTGGCTCGACACGTCGAGCGCGGAGGTGACCTCGTCGGCGATCAGCAGCGAGGGGTTCAGCAGCGTGGAGACCACCATGACCACCCGCTGCTTCATGCCGCCGGACAGCTCGATCGGGTAGCGCCCGAGCACGTCCTTCGACAGGCCGACCAGCTCCAGCCGGCGCTCCAGCTCGGCGGTGCCGCCGGGCACGCCCCGCGCCGCCAGCAGCTCGCCGACCATCTTCCCGATCTTCCTGGTCGGGTTGAGCGCGCTCATCGAGTACTGCGGGATGAGCGACACCTCCCGGAAGCGGAACTCGTCCATCGCCCGGTCGTCGGCGATCGGCAGCGTCCTGCCGTCCAGCTCGACCGTGCCGCCGGCGTGGCGCATGCGGCCGTCCAGCCGGATCAGGCTCTTGGCGAGCGTGGACTTGCCCGAGCCCGACTCCCCGGCGAGGCCCATGATCTCGCCGTCCGCGACGGAGAACGTGACGCCGTCGAGCGCCTTCACCTCGCCGCGCAGCGTCCGGTAGTAGACCCGGAGGTCGGTGACACTCAGCGCCACGTCACATCTCCCTCAGCTTCGGGTTGAACACCTCGTCCAGCCCGACGTTCATGACGTAGAGCGCGCCGACGATCGCCGTGATGCCGGCCCCCGGCGGGACGAACCACCACCACATGCCGAGCTGGAGGGCGCTCCACCGGGCCGCGTTGTTGAGCATCAGCCCGAGGGAGACCGAGTCGGTCGGACCGAGCCCGATGAAGTCGAGCGAGGCCGCGATCAGGATCGCGCTGCCGAACAGCAGGATGAACGTCAGGAACAGGTACGAGCTCATGTTCGGCGCGATCTCCCGAAGAATGATCTTCGGGGTGCGCACCCCGCTCAGCCGGGCCAGGTCCACGAAGTCGCGTGAGCGCAGCGAGAACGTCTGCGCCCTGATCGCCCGCGCGGCCCACGGCCAGGAGGTCAGCCCGATGAAGAGCGCCTGCACGCCGACGCTGCGCACCCCGAGGTACGCGTTGACGATCAGCAGCACCACCAGCGCGGGCAGCACGAGCACGATGTTGGTGACCATGGTGAGCAGTTCGTCGACCCACCCGCCGCGGTAGCCCGCGACGAAACCCACGACCATGCCGACGACCGACGCCAGCACGCCGCCGAGCACGCCCACCAGGAACGTCGACCGCAGGCCGTACAGGAACTGGGCGAAGACGTCCTGGCCGAACGTCGTGGTGCCGAACCAGAACTCCCCCGACGGCGGCGCCATGGCGGGCCCGACGTAGTCGGCGGGCTTGTGGTCGATCGTCATCGGCCCGACCACCCCGGCCACGAGGAAGACGGCGACGACGACCGTGCCGACGACCAGCTTGCGGTTGCGCAGCGCGAAGTGCAGCGCCTCGTTTCTCACGCCGCTCCTCCCATCCCCGTGCGGGTACGCGGATCCACCAGGACGTACGCGATGTCGATGACGAAGTTGGCGATCAGCACGCCGACGACGACGAACAGGAAGGTCCCCTGCAGCAGGAAGAAGTCCTGGTTCTGGATCGCCTGGAGGATCAGGTGGCCGAGCCCGGGATAGCTGAAGACGATCTCGGTCACCAGCGCGCCCGCCACGAGCACGCCGAGTTGCAGGGCGAGGCCGGTCACCTGGGGCAGGATCGCGTTCCTGAAGGCGTAGCGCCGCACCAGCCGCATCGGCGCGCCGAGCGCCCGCAGGTAGTTGACGTAGTCCGCATCCAGCTCATAGATGATCATGTTGCGCATGCCGATCGCCCAGCCGCCGAACGCGACCAGGAACAGCGAGGCGAACGGGAGGAACCAGTGCTGGGCGAGGCTGCCCAGAAACTCCCCCGACCAGGACGGCTGGAGGTCGTAGCCGTACGCCCCGGCGACCGGGAAGATCCCCGCGATGATGCCGAACGCCCAGGCCAGCAGGATCGCCAGCCACATGTACGGCGTGGCGGTCAGCACGTAGCCGAGCGGCAGCACCGTGTTGTCCAGCCACTTGCGCCGCGCCGCGAACGCGCCGAACCGGTTGCCGGCGACCCAGCTCAGCAGGATGGACGGGATCAGCAGGCCCAGCGTGTACGGCACGGCCCGGACGATCACGTCCGTGACCGGTGTCGGGAACAGCCAGATGCTGATGCCGAGGTCACCCCGTAACAGCGAGCCCCAGAAGTTGAGGTACTGCCGCCACAGCGGCAGGTCGAAGCCGAACATCGCGGTGTAGTGGGCGCGCATGGCCTCGACGGCCGCCGGCTGCGCGACGTTGGCCCGCGAGAGCATGCTCTGCACGGGGTCGCCCGGCATGAACCGGGGGATCATCCAGTTTACGGTCACGGCCACGAAGAACGTCAGGCCGTAGACGAGAAGCTTTCTGCCGAAGTAGCGGCGCACGTCGACCTCCCGGTCGCGGAACGGCGCCCCCCTCCCAGCGGGGGAAGGGGGCGCGAAAAGATCAGCCGCCGGAGGCCGGCTGGAGTTCGGTGAGCATGAGCGTGCCGCCCATCTCCAGCCAGTTGCGCCACACCGTCGGCGGGTACTTCGGCGTGCCCTGCGCACTGGTCGGCCAGTTCTTCCAGACCGAGTTGGTGGTCTGCGACCACAGGCCGTTGTACCAGAGGGGGATGACGGGCATGTCGTCCAGCTGGATCTTCTGCAGCTCCGAGGTGATCTTCTTCATGCCCTCCAGGTCCTCGGGCTTGACCTGGTCGAGCTGCTGGGTGAGCTCCCACGCCCGCTTGTTCTCGTACCGGCCGTAGTTCGTCGTGGTCTGCAGCTTCTGCACCGGCAGGCGGAACAGGTAGTCGTAGTACAGCCAGGGGGTGTTCGCGAGCTGCTTGTCGTTGTTGATGACCATGTCGTACTTCCCGGAGTTGCGAATGTCGACGAGCGCGTTGTAGTCGGGGAAGTCGGCCTCGACGTCGATACCGGCCGCCTTGGCGCTGGAGCTGATGACCCGGGCGGCCTCCATCCAGTCGGTCCACCCGGCGGGCACGATGAGCTTCAGCGAGATCTTGGCGCCACTCGGCGACTCCACCAGCCCGTCGCCGTTGCGGTCCTTGTACCCGGCGTCGGCCAGCAGCTGCTTGGCCTTGTCGGGGTTGTAGGAGAAGCCCATCTGGGAGGTGACGTTCTTGTCGATGTACTTGTCCCACTGCGGCAGCAGGCCGGTCGGGTCGGAGGCCTTGACCAGGTTGCCGTAGACGCCCTCGACGATCTTCTTGGTGTCGATCGAGTAGGCGACCGCCCTGCGGAACTCCTTGTCGTCCATCGGCTTCTTGGTGGTGTTGAACCACAGCCACGCCGTGTTCGCCGACAGCATGTACGGCGGCTGGTCGTAGTAGGTCTTGATGCCGAAGTTGCCCTTGACCAGATTCGCGATGCCCGGCAGGAAGTTCACGCTGAGGTCGAGGCCCTTCTGCAGCAGCAGGCCCATCGCGACCTCGTTGCTGGAGTTGACGATGTCGACGACGTACTTCGGCTTGACGTCCTTGTTCAGCGCCTTGGTCGCCCACCATCCGTCGCGCTTGACCCAGACCATGCGGTCCTGGTCGTGCGACTGGTAGGCGTACGGCCCGGTGCCGATGGGCTTCTCGTTGATCCCGTTCATCACCTCGTCCTCCGACCTGCTCTCCCACAGGTGCTTGGGGACGATGGCCCGGCTGTAGAGGTGGTTGGCCCACTCCTGGTAGTTGGCCGTGGTGAAGGTGAACTTCACCGTGTAGTCGTCGACCTTGTCGGCGGACTTCATCCACGACCACAGCGGGTGGTAGGGAACGGTCTCGAACTTGCCGAGCTCGAAGGTGAAGATGACGTCGTCGGCGGTGAAGGGCTTGCCGTCCGACCAGGTGATGCCCTTACGCAGCTTGAGCGTGTACTCCAGGCCGCCGGTCCAGTCGCCGCTCTCGGCCAGCCAGGGCGAGAACTTGTCGGTGTTCGGGTCGTACATGAACAGCGTCTCGTAGACCAGGCCCTTGGTGCCGGTGGCGAAGTCCCATTCGCGCAGGGGGTTCCAGTTCGCCGGGGGGCCCCACTGGGTGCCGCTGGTGTAGAGGGTCTGGTTGCGGGGGAAGGCTCCACCACCGCTGCCGCCCGCCGCCGGGGCGGCCGCTCCTCCCGCGGCCCCTCCCGTCGCGCCGCCCGGGGCCGTCGACCCGCCGCTCGAGCAGGCCGCGCCTAATAAGCCGGTCACCAGCACCGGTACAAGAAACCGCGCTCGGTTTCGCATGGTGTCTCTCCTTCCCCCACGCGACGCCGCGCGGGGTCTGCATCCAGGCCCCGATGTTGCTACGGCTCGTTACTGCTGAACCGGATAAGTGCCGAAACCGTAAAATCCGGGCGTCGGTGGTGTCAATAGGAAGAAGATGGAGGCAAAGTAACGGTAGTAAGCTGACAGCCACTGGACCGGTTCAGCCCGAGGGGACACGTGAGAAGACCGACCATCGCGGACATCGCACGCCAGGCGGGAGTCTCCAAGGGGGCGGTGTCGTACGCCCTGAACGGCCAGCCGGGGGTGTCGGAGGCCACCAGGGCGCGCATCCTGGCCATCGCCGACGAGATCGGCTGGCGGCCGAACATCGCCGCCCGCGCGCTCAACGGCGCCCGCGCGCACGCGGTGGGCCTCGCCCTGTGCCGGCCCGCCCGCTTCCTCGGCGTCGAGCCGTTCTTCATGGAGCTGATCAGCGGCATCGAGGCCGAGCTCTCGGCCCGTTCGTACGCGTTACTGCTCCAGGTGGTCGGCGACCACGAGACGGAGATGGGCGTCTACCGCCGCTGGTGGGGAGAGGGCCGGGTGGACGGCGCGATCCTCGTCGACCTCCACCTCGACGACCCCCGGGTGCCGGAGATCGAGGAGATGGGCATGCCCGTCGTCGTGATCGGGCACCCCTCGGCCGCCGGGTCGCTCCTGCCGGTCTGGGCCGACGACGGCGCGGCCGTACGGGAGACGGTGGAGTATCTCGCCGCGCTCGGGCACCGGCGCATCGCCCGCGTCGCCGGTCTGCCGCGGCTCGTCCACACGGTCATCCGCGACCGCGCGTTCACCGACGTCTGCGCCGGCCTCGGCCTCGACGTCTGCCCCACGGTGCACACCGACTACACCGGCGAGGAGGGGGCCCGGGCGACCCGCCGGCTGCTCAGCTCGCCCGACCGCCCCACCGCGATCGTCTACGACAACGACATCATGGCCGTGGCCGGTCTGTCCGTCTCCCAGGAGATGCGGCTCGACGTGCCCGCCGACCTGTCCATCGTCGCCTGGGACGACTCCCCGCTCTGCCAGGTCGTCCGGCCGCCGCTGACCGTGGTCGCCCGCGACATCCCGGCGTACGGCGGGCACGCGGCGCAGCGGCTGCTGTCGCTGATCGACGGCGCGGACACCAGGCCGCTGGAGGACGAGCCCCCGCGCCTCACCACCCGGGGCAGCACGGCCCCGCCCGCCTGACGGTTCACGCATTTGGAAGGTGGCGTTCAGGGAAGATCGCTACACTTGGCCCCGTTTGCCGTAGCCGGCTCTAGACCAGGCGGGAAGCCCTGGTCCGACCCCCAGGAGCACGACAGTGGGTCACGTCGACGTCCGTCCCGCCCCCCCGGCGGAGGACCTCCCGGCGCCACCTCCCCGGACGCCGCCGAAGTGGCGGGCCTGGCTGTGGGTGGGCCTTTCGGGCGTGCTGGGCGTGCTGATCGGCGCCGTCACGGCCACCGCCGGTCAGTACGTCAAGCTGACCGGCAACGTCCGGCACGAGGCGGTGACCAAGCAGGACCTCGGCGACGCGCGACCCCAGAAGATCAGCAAAGCGCTCAACGTGCTGATCGTCGGCTCCGACCAGCGTGACGGCGCGAACGCCAGATACGGCCGGTTCCCGGGCGAGCGCACGGACACGATCATCCTGGCGCACATCTCCCCGAACCGGGACGGCGCGGTCCTGATCAGCTTCCCCCGCGACTCGCTCGTCCAGTTACCGGCGTGTCCCGCCAAGGGCGACCGGCTCCCGGGCCAGCGGCCACACGTCGGGATGATCAACGAGTCGTTCAACTCCGGCGGCATCGGCTGCACCTGGAGGACGATCGAACAGCTGACCCGGATCCGCATCGACCACTTCGTGAAGGTCGACTTCACCGGCTTCAAGGCGATGGTGAACGCGCTGGGCGGCGTGCCGGTCTGCCTGCCGCAGCCCGTCCACGACAAGAAGGCGCTGCTCACCCTGCCCGCCGGCAGGCAGGTGCTCAAGGGCGAGCAGGCCCTCGGGTACGTCCGCGCCCGCTACTCGCTCGGCGACGGCTCCGACATCGGCCGGATCCAGCGGCAGCAGATGTTCCTCGCCTCGATGGCCAAGAAGGCGATGAGCGGCGAGACGCTGATCGACCCCGCGACGCTGTTCGGGTTTCTCGACGCCGTGACCAAGGCGATCACCACCGACCCCGACCTCACGATCGGCGTGATGAAGGACCTCGCGGTGAGCGCGAAGGGCCTGACGGCCGGGCAGATCCGCTTCGTCACCACCCCCTGGCGCTACTCGGTCACCAGCCCCGGCCGGGTCGAGTGGGTGCAGCCCCAGGCCAGGCGCCTGTTCACCATGGTCGCCGCCGACCAGATCGCCAAGAACGTGCGCAGCGGCGAGCAGAAGATCCCCAAGTCGCAGATCCACATCCTGGTGCGCAACGGCAGCGGCAGGCAGGGCCTCGGCACCGAGGTGGCCGCAGAACTGGAGCAGCGCGGCTACCACATCGTGAAGGTCGAGCAGGCGCCCAGGCCGTACGCGAAGACCACCGTGGCCTACTCCGCCAACGGCGAGGGCCGGGCGTCGCGGTTGTACCGCGAACTCAAGAAGACGCGGTCCCACCTGGTCCGCACGTCCACCACGCAGGCCCTCGTGCTGGGGATCGGCGCCGACTGGCAGGGGATGAAGCCCCCCAAGACGCTCGACGACGTGGAGGGCTTCGACGCGACCCAGGACAGCTGCACGGCGTCCTGATCCAACGGCCTGCTGAGCTAGAACAATATGTCCAGCAGGCCTCCGCCGCGGCGGGGCGCCTCCTGGGTGGGGGCGGGTGCGGGAGCGGTGGTGGGCTCGGCCGTCGGCTCTGTCGTGGGGGCGACGGTCGTCGGCGCCTCGGTCGGCTCGTCCACCGCCACCGGAGCCTGCGACCGCACCGGGCCGCGTGACCGGGCCGGACGCGGAGAGGTGGTGGCTCGCCGCCCGGAATCCTGGTCGCGGGCCGATGTGTCACGGGACGGCGCCGCGGTGGCCGGTCCGGGGGTGGGCGCGGTGGTGGGTGCGGTCGTCGGCCCGCCGGACGAGGGACCGTCGTCACCCGCCCCGGGCTCGGCGAGCGCCGCGTCGTCGCCGGATGCACTGTCCGGAGCCTGCGTCGGGGACGTCGCGGGTGCGCCGGCCGCGCAGCCCGCGCCTCCCGCGCCTCTCGCACTACAGGGCGGTTCGGCTGGGCTGCCCACCCACAGGGCGAGGGCCCAGATCGCGGCGACGACGCCGACACCGATCAGGCCGGCCCGCAGCAGCATGCCGCCGCGCCGCGACTCCTCCTCGTTCCCATAGGCGTCCTCCTCGGAGTCCTCGGGATCGGGCGCGCTGCGCCAGCCCGAGCCCAGGAAACCCCGGGGCTCGCTGCCCGAGGACTCCAGGACGACGGTCGCGGGCCTTTCCGCGGGCTTTTCGGTCTCCGGACGCCAGTCCTCCGCCAGCACGTCGCCGTGATCGGCCTGTTCGCCCTGTGCGGTCTGTCCCTCTGTCCGCCCCCGTGTCTGCCCCTGTGTCTGCCCCTGTGTCTGCCCCTGTGCGGCGGCGAGGGCCGCTTCGTCGTGCTCCTCCGACCAGAACCGGTCTCCCTCGGCGTCGTGCCGGGCCTCGCCCGCGATGTACGGCCGTACCAGCGGGCCGGTCTGCTCGTGGGCGTCCTCGCCCTCGGCCGGGTCGTGCATGAGGGTCCTTCCGTACGTCATAGGTGAGCTGAGGGGATCAGGTCCTGTCCCCCCAGCGAACGTTCCTAGCACCTCTCGACACCGCTTGTCCGGAAATTTCACAGCAATCACTGGAATCTTTGCCGTCACTCCAACCTCAAACCCAGCAAACCCATCGGAGTTGACGGAATCTCTGGAACGGTCTTTAATATCGACTAAACCGACTGACATGGTAGGAATAGAGGCAAGGCATGAAAGTGCGCAGGCTCGGGGCCATCGCAGCCGCCGTCGTGGCGACGTCCACCCTGGTCACCGCCTGCGGGGGAGGCGACAACGCCGGCGGGGGCGACGGCGGAGGCAAGGTCCAGTTGGCGCTGGTCGCCTACTCCACCCCCCAGGCGGCGTTCAAGGACATCATCGCGGCGTTCCAGAAGACGCCCGAGGGCAAGAACATCACCTTCACCCAGTCGTTCGGCGCGTCCGGCGACCAGAGCCGGGCCGTGGCCAACGGCCTCAAGGCGGACATCGTCGAGTTCTCCCTGGAGACCGACATCACCCGGCTCGTGAAGGCCGGCATCGTCGCGGCGGACTGGAACTCCGGCCCCACCGCCGGACCCAGCAAGGGCATCCTGACCAGGTCCGTCGTCGTGATCGGCACCCGCAAGGGCAACCCGAAGGGTCTGAAGACCTGGGACGACCTGATCAAGCCGGGAGTCGAGGTCATCACCCCGAACCCCTTCACCTCCGGCGGCGCCCGCTGGAACCTGCTCGCGGGCTACGGTGCGAAGTCGGACAAGGGCGCCGACCAGGCCGCCGGGCTCACCTATCTCGACTCGCTGCTCAAGAACGTGCCGGTCCAGGACGACAGCGGCCGCAAGTCGCTGCAGACCTTCACCGGCGGCAAGGGCGACGCGATCCTCACGTACGAGAACGAGGCGATCTTCGCCCGGCAGAACGGCCAGGAGCTCGACTACACGGTTCCCGACGCCACGCTCCTCATCGAGAACCCGGTCGCCGTGACGAAGAACAGCGCGCACCCCGCGGAGGCCGCGGCCTTCCTCAAGTACCTCTACTCGGTCGAGGCCCAGACGATCTTCGCGAAGAACGGCTACCGCCCGGTCGCCGACGGGGTGACCGGCTTCGACTGGCCCACCCCGCCGCAGCTGTTCACCATCCAGGACCTCGGCGGCTGGGACAAGATCACCACCGAGTTCTTCGACTCCAAGACCGGCAAGGTCGCGGACATCGAGCGCAAGCTCGGCGTGGCCACCGAGAAGTGAGCACTGGGAAATGAGCGTCGACGCCGCTGTAGGAGTGCGGCCGTCCCGGCGTCTGGCCGGCGGCACCGCCGCCGGCCTCGGGACCGCGGTGCTCTACCTGAGCCTGATCGTGCTGATCCCGCTGGCCGCCGTGGTGTGGCGGTCGGCCGACGAGGGCCCCGGCTACTTCTGGCGCTCGGTCACCACCCCCGACGCCTGGGCGGCGCTCACGCTGACGATCGGCGCGTCCGCCCTCGTGGCCGTGGTCAACCTCGTCATGGGCACGCTCATCGCCTGGGTGCTGGTCCGTGACCGCTTCCCGGGCAGGGCGGTCCTCGACACGATCATCGACCTGCCGTTCGCGCTGCCGACGATCGTGGCCGGTCTCGTCCTGCTCGCGTTGTACGGCCCGCAGTCCCCGCTCGGGATCAACCTGGCCTACAGCAGGGCCGGCGTCGTGCTGGCGCTGATGTTCGTCACGCTGCCGTTCGTCGTCCGTACGGTGCAGCCGGTCCTGCTGGAACTGGACGGGGAGATGGAGCAGGCCGCGGCGTCCCTCGGCGCCCGGCCGTTCCAGACCTTCCGCCGGATCATCCTGCCGAACCTGCTTCCCGCGATGCTGTCGGGCACCGCGCTCGCCTTCACCCGGGCCATCGCGGAGTTCGGCTCGACCGTGCTGATCTCCGGCAACCTGCCGTTCAAGACGCAGGTCGCGGCGGTGAACCTCTTCAGTCAGATCGAGGGCGACAACATGACGGGCGCGGCGGCGATCGCGACGGTCCTGCTCGTGGTGGCCCTGGTCGCGCTGATCGCACTCGACGTCCTGCAGCGATGGGGGAGCCGCCGTGGCTAAGCACGTCCTGCGCCTGACCGCCGTCGCCTACATCCTGTTCCTGCTGGTCCTGCCGGTCGGACTGATCATCTGGCGGACCTTCGGGGACGGGCTCGGCCCGTTCGTCGAAGCCCTGACCTCGCCGTCGGCCGTACACGCCTTCAAGGTGACGATCACGGTCGCCGCCTGGGCGGTCGTGGCCAACACGGTCTTCGGCGTCGGCGCCGCGCTCCTGCTCGTGCGGCACGAGTTCCCCGGCAAGCGGCTGCTCGGAGCGTTCATCGACCTGCCGATGGCCGTCTCGCCGGTCGTCGTCGGGCTCGCGCTCATCCTCGTGTACGGCCGGTTCTCCCCCGCGGGCGGCCTGCTGGAGAGCTGGGGCATCCAAGTGATCTTCTCCACCCCCGGCATGGTGCTGGCCACGGTGTTCGTCGCGCTGCCCCTGGTCGTACGGGCCATCGTGCCGGTGCTGGAGGAGCTCGGCGACGAGCAGGAGCAGGCCGCGCACACGCTGGGCGCGAGCCGCCTCCAGTCGTTCGTCCGCATCACGCTCCCCGGCATCCGCTGGGCCCTCGGCTACGGCGTCGTGCTCTGCCTGGCCCGTTCGCTCGGCGAGTACGGCGCGGTCGCGGTGGTCTCGGGCCGCCTCGTGGACCAGACCCAGACGCTGACGCTGTTCGTGGAGGAGCGGTTCCAGAACTTCGACCAGCCGGCCGCGTTCGCCGCCGCCACGGCCCTCGCCCTGATCGCCGTGGTCACCCTGCTGCTCACCAAGTTCCTGCGCCCGAAGGATCTGTCCGATGGCAATTGAGGTACGCGACGTGAACAAGTCGTTCGGGGCCACCCCGGTCCTGCGCGACGTGTCCGTGGACGTCGAGTCGGGGTCGCTCACCGCCCTGCTCGGCCCGAGCGGCGGGGGGAAGTCGACGCTGCTGCGGGTGATCGCCGGACTCGAACGGCCCGACACCGGCACCGTCCGGATCTCCGGCGTCGACGCCACCCGCCTGTCGCCCCAGCGTCGCAACGTCGGCTTCGTGTTCCAGCACTACGCCGCCTTCAAGCACCTGTCGGTCTTCCGCAACGTGGCCTTCGGCCTGGAGATCCGCAAGCGGCCCAAGGACGAGATCCGCAAGCGGGTCATGGAACTGCTGGAGCTGGTCCACCTGGAGAAGCTGGCCGACCGTTACCCGTCGCAGCTCTCCGGCGGCCAGCGTCAGCGCATGGCCCTGGCCCGGGCGCTCGCGGTGGAACCGGAGGTGCTGCTGCTCGACGAGCCGTTCGGCGCCCTCGACGCGCAGGTGCGCAAGGAGTTGCGGGCCTGGCTGCGCCGGCTGCACGACGAGGTGCACGTCACCACCGTCTTCGTCACCCACGACCAGGAGGAGGCCATCGAGGTCGCCGACACGATCGTGGTGCTGGCCAACGGAGAGGTCGTGCAGGCCGGCAGCCCGGGCGAGGTGTACGACAACCCCGCCAACCCGTTCGTGATGCGCTTCCTCGGCCCGGTCACCGAGATCGGGGGCAGCCTGGTCCGCCCGCACGACATCGAGATCAGCTCCGGCCCGGTCGAGGGCGGGTCCCCCGCCGTGGTCTCCCGCGTCGTACGGCTCGGCTTCGAGGTACGCGTGGAGGTGAAGATCGGCACGGAGGAGGCGTGGGTCCAGGTGACGCGTGAGCAGGCCGACCGGCTCGCGCTGTCGCCCGGCGACACGGTGCACCTCAAGCCCTCTCCCGGGGCCCGGTCCCTGGTCCTCAGTGCCGTGTGAGAAATGCGGCTTTCCGTCAGGACCCAGTACGCCCTGCGCGCCGCCGCCGAACTGGCCGCGGCGGCGCCGGGGCCCGTCCCGGCCGAGCGGATCGCGTCGGCCCAGGGCATTCCCCGGCGTTTCCTCGACAACATCCTGTTGCAGATGCGGCGGGCCGGTCTCATCCACAGCCAGCGGGGACCAGAGGGCGGCTACTGGCTGGCCCGGCCCGCCACGGAGATCACGCTCGCCGACGTCGTGCTCATCGTCGAGGGAGCGCCGCAGGACAACGAGGATTTCCACGGCGTCGCCGGGCCGCTCGCCGACGTCTGGACGGCGCTGCGCGACCACGAGCAGGCGACGCTCACGGAGGTCACCCTCGCCCACATCGCGGCCGGTTCACTTCCGCCCCTCTAATCACCGCTATTCGCCCGGTTAGTTGTGCAAGACTCCGCATTCAAGGTGAAACGTGCCAGGCGTAGAGGGCGGGCGAGATGGGTGCTGCTGGGCGGCTCATCGTCAAGCGATACCGGTTGGTCCGCGCTCTCGGCCGTGGCCGCACCGGGGTCGTCTGGGAGGGGCACGACACCCTGCTCGACCGGCCCGTGGCGGTCCGGGAGGTGCTGCTGCCCCCGGGCCTGGGCGAGACCGCGCGACTGCGGCTCGTCCACAAGATCGCCCGGGAGGCCCGGCAGGCCGAAGGGCTGCGCCATCCGCACATCGCCGCCGTCCACGACGTGGCCGAGGAGGACGGCGCTCCCTACATCGTGATGGAGCTGGTCCGGTCCCGCTCGCTCGACGGGATGGTCGCGGGCGACGGCCCGCTCACGCCCGCGCAGGCCGCGCCGATCGCCCGAAAGGTCCTGTCCGCGCTGGCCCACGCCCACGCGGCCGGCGTACGGCACGGCGACGTCCGGCCGGCCAACGTCCTCGTCGGTCATGACGGCCGGGTGCTGCTCGCCGACTTCGGCGTCTCCATGTTCACCACCGACCCGGCCTTCGCCCGCACCCGCCGCGACCCCGCTGCTGTTCCCACTGCTGCGACTGCCGGCCGGGATCCGGAGGACTTCCTCGCTCCGGAACGTTCCGCGGACGACCCCCGCACGATCGCCGCCGACCTGTGGTCGCTGGGCGCCACCCTCCATCTCGCGGTCACCGGCCGGCCGCCGTCGCATCCGCTGGGAGAGGTCCCCGAGGAGCTTCGCACCGTACTGACCGGGCTCCTCGCCCGGGACCCGCGGCGGCGGATCGACGCGGAGACCGCCGACCGGCTGCTCGCCGAGGCCGAGCCACCGGCTCCCGCTCCCCCCGTACGGCGGAGCCTCGGCCGGGCCCGGCTGGTCGCGGGCGTCACGGCGGCCGTGCTGGTCGCCTGTGCGGTGGGCGGCTGGGCGGTGCTGCGCCCCGGTGCCGAAGGCCGGGCCGCCGCCCCTCCGGCCGCCCCTGTCACGACGCCTGCCGCCCCTGCCACCGTCCCGGCCACTGTCCCGGCCTCTGTCACCGGACCGGACGCCGTGCCCGTCTCCGGCTCGGCCTCCGCTGCTCCCGCGCCGCGGCTCAAGTTGAAGTGGTACCGCTCGGACGCCGGCTGGCGGGCCGGCGTGCCCCGCGACTGGACCCGCGAGGACCAGCCGTACACCATCGCCTGGCGTGCCCCGGACGACGCGGCGGCGCTCGTCATCGAGGTGACCGCGCAGAGCGGCACCGATCCCCTCGCGGCGCTCGGCGAGGCCGAGGCCATCTTCCTGCCGACCGCCAAGAGCTACCGCAAACTCCGGCTCAAGCCCGTGACCAGCCCGTACGGGCCCACCGCCGACTGGGAGTTCACCTGGAAGCCGCGGAAGGCGCCGGCGGGTGACCATCTGGTCAAGGGAGTCGGATATCACCAGTACCGACGGGTGATCTCGACGGGCACGACGACCAGCGTGCTGACCTGGACCACCCGGGCCTCCGACTGGGACACCCTGCGCCCGACCCTGGTCAAAGTGCTCTCGCTCTTCCAGCCGCCCGCCGCGAGCTGAAAATCCCCTCCCCGCCCTGGCGGATGTGCCATGATGAGCCACGACCGAAAGTGACAACGGTTTTCATTTCCTAGTGTGGTTACCGAGCGGGGGGTGACGCCATGAGAGTGGCGTTCGTGGGCAAGGGCGGAAGCGGGAAGACGACCCTGTCGTCGCTGTTCGCGAGGTATGCGACGCGGCGGGGACCGGTCGTCGCGATCGACGCGGACATCAACCAGCATCTCGGCCTGGCCCTGGGCGCTCCCGGGCAGCCTCACCCGCTGGGCGGGATGCTGACCGAGATCAAGGACTACCTGCGGGGCGACAATCCCCGCATCCGTGACGCGGCGTCCATGGTGAAGACGACTCCCCCCGGGCGCGGCTCCCGCCTGGTCCGGCTGGACGACCCGTTCTTCCCGTACAGCCACGTCGACGGCGTCTCGCTCATGGTCACCGGCCCGTTCGGCGAGGACGACCTCGGGGTCGCCTGCTACCACTCCAAAGTCGGCGCGGTGGAGCTCTACCTCAATCACCTGGTCGACGGGCCCGGCGAGTACGTCGTGGTGGACATGACCGCCGGGGCCGACTCCTTCGCCTCCGGGCTCTTCACCCGGTTCGACCTCACCTTCCTGGTCGCCGAACCCACCCGGCAGGGCGTCGGCGTCTACCGGCAGTACCGCGACCACGCCGCCGGATTCGACGTCCCGCTGGCCGTCGTGGGCAACAAGATCCACTCTCCGGAGGACGCCGACTTCCTCCGCGAGCAGGTGGGCGACGACCTGCTGACCTGGTTCGGTCACTCCCCCGCCGTCCGCGCGATGGAGCAGGGCCGGCCGTTCACTCTCGGCGACCTGGAGCCCACCGGCCACCATGCACTCGCCACCATGCTCGACCGGCTCGACGCGCAGCCCAAGGACTGGGCGAAGTTCGGCAGGCAGGCGGCCGAGTTCCACACCCGCAACGCCCGCGCGTGGGCGAACCGCGCCACCGGCGAAGACCTGGTCGCGCAGATCGACCCCGAATTCGTGTACGGCCCCGCCGTCACCACCCCCTGAACCTGACCCTGAACTCGTCGAAAGACATCGAGAGGAGAACAGCCATGTCGCTGTCCGTGCCCGACAACCTGCTCGCCCAGGCCCGTGCCGGCGAGGTGGACGACGAGGCCTTCGTGGCCTGCGTCCGCGACTCGCTGCCGTACGCCTGGACGACCATCACCGCGCTGATCGAACAACGGGACCGATCCGGAGCCGACTTCGCCGACAACCAGGTGCCGCCGCCCGACGAGGCCTCCCGCGGACAGTTGCTCCGCTGCCTGGCCAGCGACGCGATGCGTGGCGCCCTCGAAAGGCACTTCGGCGTACGGCTCGCCTTCCAGAACTGCCACCGGGTCGCGGTCTTCGATCCGGCGGCGACCGAGGCCTACGGGGAGTTCGTCACCCCCCGCGCGCAGATCCTGAACCAGAGCCCCGGCCTGGTCGACTGCTGAACACGCCCTACTGCGATCCGCCGTTGACATAGAGGGTCTGCCCCGTGACGTACGACGCGTCGTCGGAGGCGAAGAACGCCACCACCGACGCGATCTCGGTCGGCTGGGCGACCCGCCGCAACGGCACGAACTGCGAGGCGACGGCCTGGTGCTCCTCCGGCGACATGCCGAGCCGCACCGCCGTCGCCTCGGTCATCGGGGTCGCCACGTAACCGGGCGCGACCGCGTTCACGCGGACCCCGAACTGGCCGAGCTCGATCGCGAGGGTCGCGGTCAGCCCCTGGATCCCCGCTTTCGCCGCCGAGTAGTTGGCCTGCCCACGGTTGCCCAGCGCCGACCGGCTCGACAGGTTGACGATGGCCCCCGATCTCCGGTCCACCATGTGTTTCTGCACCGCCCGGCTCATCAGGAACGCGCCCTTCAGATTCACGTCGAGCACCTTGTCCCAGTCGTCCTCCGACATGCGGAACACCAGGTTGTCCCGCGTCAGACCGGCGTTGTTGACCAGCACATCGATACGCCCGAACTCGGCCATCACCCCCGACACGAGGCTCTCCACCTGGGCGCCGTCGGAGACGTCGCCGCCGAAGGCGACCGCTCTGCCCCCGGTGACCGCGATCTCGTCCACGATCGTGGCGCAGCGATCCGCCGTGAGGTCCACGCACGCCACCACCGCGCCCTCCGCCGCGAGGCGGCGGGCCGTGGCCGCACCGATCCCCCGCGCCGCACCGGTGACCACGGCGTACTTCCCAACGAACCGCTCCATCGCCAACCTCCGCGCCCGTGCCCGATCACAGCAACTTACTTAGCGCTCCCCCACAGGCGCGCTTCAACACAGGCGCGCTTCAACACAGACGCGCCGCCGCTCATCCGCGTGGCTCACCTTCGCCGGGCGCACCTGTCCGCGTCCAGCCCCACGCGCCTACCCGCCTCTATATCCGCAGTCGGGTGGTGCGGGGGTTGCGGTAGGTGAAGGCCCAGCGGTCGTCTCCGATCTTGCGGCGGGTGTAGCGGCTGGGTTGGCGGTAGCGGTCGCGGTTGTGGAACTGGCAGGCCGGTCCCAGCAGCTTGAGGTCGGTCAGCCCGCCGCTGCACCAGTCCTCGGCGTGGTCGATCTGGCACATCGTGGACGGCAGCGGGCAGCCGTCCACCCAGCAGGTGGCATACCGCGCGAAGACCGCCCGCCGCTGCGCCGGAGTGGCCAACCTCACCTTGCGGCCCATATCCAGCACCTGCCCACCGGCGTCCATCACGATCCGCACCAACGTGCTGGTACGGGCCAACCGGTGCACACTGGCAACAGGCAGCAGATGCCCGGTCGCCAGAATCAACCCCGGCAACCCCCGCAACCACACCCCCGGCGGACCGTTCGCCCCCACCCCCGCCCAGGCACCGCCCCCTGGCCAAGACTCGCGTCCCACCCGGGCATCTCCCCCCGGCCACGCGCTGCCTCCCCGCCAGGCACCGCCTTCCGCAGCGGCGCAGGCGTCAGGGCCGGGAACGGGGTCGTCGCCTAAGCCGGGCTCAGGGCCAGGGCCGTCGCTCGGGTCGGCGTCTGAGGGGTCGCTGGTGAGGCAGTCGGCAGGTGGGTCGCTGTCTGAGGGGTCGCTGGTGGGGTGGTCGGCTGTGGGGTCGCCTGAGGGGGTAGTGCCTGCTGGCTCGCGTGAGGGTTCGTCGGCTGGGGGGTCGTCGGGGAGGGATTCGGCGGTGACCAGCACCAGAAGCTCGGCCGCGATCTTGTTCTCCAGGAGCGCGATGAACGCATCGGCGTTCCGCACGCTCGGGGTGCGGTCGTCGCCCTCGGCCTTCGGCTTTGCGTAGACGTCCAGCAGGTGCTGCAACCGCGCGGCCGCCTCGACCGGGAGGTAGAACTCTCCCTCCAGCCCGCCGTTCCGGCGCCGCCGCACCCGGAAGAACCGGCGGTCGAAATCGGCCTGCTCGTCCTGCTCGTGGCCGTCGGGGTCCAGCACCGCCCGCAGATACCGCCCCGCCTTGGCCACCTCCGCCGCACCCGCCGAACCCGCCAACTCCAGCAAAATCCGCTCAGCGGTGGTCGCCTGCTCGTCGGTCAACCCGGAGGTGGCGGTGCAGATCGCCTCCACGATCCCCTCCGCCAGGCCGCCCTCCGCGAACCGCTCACGCACCCGCGACAGGCGACCCAACTCCACGCCCATCGTCACCAACCGGCCCGCACCCGGGACGGTCATCCCCCCGACAGAGCGCAGCCACAACCTGGTGGAGGCATGCCCATGGTTCCTCGCCTCCCCAGCCTGGTGAACGCGCCCGACCCGGGCAGCCAGCGCGCTGGTGATGCGGTCGCGGGCCGCCAGCAACTCCTCGGCCTCGGCCAGACACACCTCCGCCGATTCGGGCGCCGACACGAGCGCCACCACCCGGGCTGCCTCACCAACAGCCGCCACCGCCACCCACGACGACCCCACACCACGATCACCCTCGAAGACACCGTCGAAGGCACCATCCGGCGCACCACTCTGCGCACCGTCCGTCGCGCCATTGGGTGCACCCTCGGCATCCCGATCACGGCCCGCATTCCGACCCCGGCCCGCGTCATCAAAGCCAGCGCCAGAGCAACCACCAGGAGCACCATCAGGAGCGCCATCAGACACACCGTCGGGGGCATCGCCGGGTACATCGCCACAAGCGCTACCCGGAGCACCGTCGGGAGCGCCCACCTTCGCCTGGCTGTCGTTACGACTCGCGCGCTCTCGCGCCCCAGGAACGACGATCGGGATGAATTCACGGGCGGCTGAACCCTCGGAAGACCACAGCGGCGAACCGGCCGTCAACTGGTCCCACCAGTCGGCGTCCTCACCAATCGAACGATGAGGGTGGTCAGAACCATCGTCGAACAGGTCCATCACACCCCCTCGATGCATTCGAAAATCTGTCTGTATTCTTTCATGTGCCGTTACGGACAGCAACCAGCCGAATACGTTAGTTGGAGCCACTGGCCAGGTGGTGATTTCGGCACAACTCGGATACCCGAGCCATAAGACGCATTCGCATTCCATATCTCCGTCGTCATCACGGCTTCAGCGGAAAGGAACCTCGGAAACCGGCCGGGAGCCGTGTTTGCGGGTGCAGGTAAGTAGGAGGCCTAGGACGGGCTCGCCCCTACGACCGACAAACTCTCCGCACCATCGGCAGGCCCCCGGAAACCCTGCGACGGGACCGGGGGCACAGCCCAGTGGGGCGAACCCGGCGCAATTCGGTGGCGGGACGGGGGCGCAACGTGCTGACACGACCCGGCGTAACCCGGGTGACGGCCCGGCGTAACCCGGGTGACGACCGGGCGCAACCCCGAGGACGAGACTCCAGGAAAAGGGCGTCGCGGGTGCTGTCGGCGGGGGTCTTGACACCCCGCAGAAGGCGTCCTCCCGATCGTGCCGAACGCTCCTCGGCGGACCGGCGGATCTTTGGCTGAAACTTTACCCTGGGCACCCGCGAACAGGAACGACGATCAGCCGTCTGACCTGCGGATTCTCTACCGGGCTCGGTCCTTAACCCACGCCCCGCCAAGATGTCTTGTGCCATTTAGCATCAGGCGTGCCCAGCAGCCCCCATCATGTGCTCATGCCCGCTTTTGTCACCCTGTCCGGGCGCTCCGTGCGCCTGGAACCGCTCAGCTTCGCGGTGCTCGACGATCTTGTCGCCGCGGCGAGTGAAGACCGTTCTACGTACGCCTTCACTCGCGTTCCCGTTGGACGGGACGAGATGGCCTCCTACGTGGAGGCCGCCTTGGCTGAGCAGGCGGAGGGCCGCACGATGCCCTTCGCCATCCGGTGGCTGCACACCGACCGCGTGGTCGGTGCCACCCGTCTGATGAACCTGGAGTACTGGCAGGGCCCGATGCCCTGGCCTCCGGGTGCCAAGGGCGCGGTGGGCGAGGTCCCGTCCGTCGCGGACATCGGGTACACCTGGCTCGCCGCGTCGGCCCAGGGCACCGGTGTCAACCGGGAGAGCAAGTACCTGTTGCTCTCCCTGGCCTTCGAGACCTGGCAGGTTCACCGGATCACCCTCAAGGCAGACGTACGCAACACCCGATCCCGGGCCGCCATCGAGGCCCTCGGCGCACACCTGGACGGTGTGCGACGGGCGGACAGCCGAGGCGCCGACGACACGGTCCGAGATACCGCGTACTACTCGATCCTGAGTCCCGAATGGCCCGCCGTACGCGAGCGTCTCCGCGCGAGGCTGGGCCTTCTGGAACCGGCGTCGGAAGCAGCCTGACAAGCCCCTATAGACAGATCCAAAGCCCATAAAAAGGGAGCGGCCCGTCCCGGGAAGGGACGGGCCGCGTCATGCCGGCGGACGATCAGACGTCGTAGCCGTACTCGTCGTCGTAGGCGTTGTAGATCTCGTGCCAGCCACCGCACTTGACCGGGAACTTGCTGTACAGACCGATCTGGCAGACCTGCGCCTGGACCTGCGCGACGTCGTAGCGCCAGAAGTTGATCTGCTTGTAGCCGCCGGCGCCGCAGTACTTGTACGACTTGAAGCTGGAGGACCAGTCGTCCTCGCTGTCGTCCCAGTCCTGGACGCGGAACCGGATGTAGGCGCACTTGCCGCCGTGCCGGTAGGTGCGGTTGTCCTGGTCGTACAGCTTGCCGGTGACGTGGACCCGGTTCGACTCCTCGTCGTCGTAGTTCACGTCGATGTGGCCCTTGGCCTTGGCGAGGTGGTTGGAGGACCAGTAGGTGCCCCACCACTCGGAGTAGTCCCAGTCGTCGTCGTGGTGGGAGGCGGAGGCCGCGGACGCCGGGGCGGCGCTGGCGGCGGTCGTGAGGGCCGGCAGCCCGAGGGCGGTGACGGCGGTGGCAGCGGCGAGGCCGAGGATGATGGAGCGACGCATTTCGGTTCTCCTGTTCGAGGACGATCCCCCGATGCGGGGTGCTGTCGGGGTTGCGTCTCAGTGATAAGCCGCTCCGCCTGCAAATCGCTTTCACCGCCCGGACGGCGGTTTGCAGGCCGCTTTCAAGCACCTGAACGCACGCTGAACCCTGGTAAATCGGCGGGAGCGTTATACGGGCGCCTCGCCGCACGATCTATCATTTGCTCACGAATCTTGCCGTTCAGGAGACAGGTTCCACATGCCTGACCACGCCACCTCGGACGACCTGCGCTTCGCCGTACTGGGACCCGTCCTGGCGTGGCGCGACGGTGTCGAACTCGATCTCGGCACGCCCCTGCAACGCTCCATTCTGGCGATGTTGCTGCTGCGGGAGGGGCACGCGGTCTCGCCGACCGAGATGATCGACGGCGTCTGGGGGGAGGACGCGCCACCGCGTGCGCTAGGCGCGCTGCGCACCTACGTCTCCCGCCTGCGCACCGTCCTTGAGCCCGGCCGCTCGCCCAGGACACCGCCGCAACTGCTGACCTCGGTGGGCCGGGGGTACGCGCTGCGGCTCGGCCCCGCCCGGTTCGACCTCGCCGTATTCGACCGGGAGTGCGCCGCCGCCGAGTCGGACCGCCGTGCGGGCCGGGTGGAGCAGGCCGCCCGGCGGCTCCGCGGCGCCCTGGGGCTGTGGTCGGGCGAGCCGCTCGCCGGCGCGGTCGGGCCGTACGCCGAGCACCAGCGCGACCGGCTGGCCGAGCGCCGCATCGGGGCCGTCGAGGCCCTCATGGAGGTCGACCTGGAGCTCGGCCGGCACGCGGAGATCATCTCTGAGCTGGTCGCGCTCGCAGCCGAGCACCCGCTGCGCGAGCGGATCCGCGTCCAGCTCATGCTGGCCTACTACCGGTGCGGCAGGCAGGCCGAGGCGTTGGCGGTGTTCACCGAGACCCGGCAGGCGCTGGTGGACGAGCTCGGCATCGAGCCGGGCGCCGAGCTGAGCGAGATGCACCGGCGCATCCTCGCCGCCGATCCCTCGCTCGCCCCCGCGTCCCCTCCCGTACGGCTGTCGCAGCACGACGACGCCTGGGACGAGAACGGGGACGGGGAGACCGGCCCGGGTCACGGCCCGATGGTCGAGATGCCGAGACCGGCGCAGCTTCCCGCGGCGATCACCGACTTCACCGGGCGCACGCGCCTGGTGCACCGGCTGCTCGCGCTGCTGCGCGGCGAGGGCCTGGCCGGCGGCACGGCCGAGGGGGTGCCGATCGCGGCGATGTCGGGCATCGGCGGCGTCGGCAAGACGACCCTGGCCGTCCACGTGGCCCATCTCGCGGAGGACCTGTTCCCCGACGGCCAGCTCTACGCCGACCTGCGCGGGTACGGCGTCGAGCCCACCGCGCCGGAGACCGCTCTGGTCGCGTTCCTGCGGGCGCTCGGCATCCCGATGGACGTGATCCCCGACGGCCTGGCCGAGCGCTCGGCGTTGTTCCGGTCGCTGCTCGCCGACCGCAGGATGCTGGTGCTGCTCGACAACGCCCGCGACGCCGACCAGGTGGAGCACCTGCTGCCCGGCTCGGCCGGCTGCGCCGCGATCATCACCAGCCGGGGCAAGCTCGCCGACCTGCCCGCGGCGCGGCTCGTCGACCTCGACGTGCTGGAGCCCGACGAGGCGCTGTCGCTGCTGGCCGCGGTCGCGGGGCCGGAGCGGGTGGCGGCCGAGCGCGCGGCCGCGATGGACGTGGTGGCCGCCTGCGGCTTCCTGCCGCTGGCCGTGCGGATCGTCGCCGCCAGGCTCGCCTCCCGCCCGTCGTGGACGGTGGCCTCGCTCGTCCCCCGGCTCGCCGACGAACGCCGCCGCCTGGACGAGATGAAGATCGGGAACCTGGCGGTCTCGGCCACGTTCGCCCTCGGGTACGGCCAGCTCGACGCCCGGCAGGCCCGGGCGTTCCGGCTGCTGTCGCTGCCGGAGGGCTCGGACATCTCGCTCTCCGCGGCGGCGGCCCTGCTCGACCTCACCCTCTCCGAGACCGAGGACGTGCTGGAGTCGCTGGTGGACGCCAGCCTGCTGGAGGCGCCCGCGCAGGGCCGCTACCGGTTCCACGACCTGCTCAAGCTGTTCGCCCGGCGGCAGGCGGAGGCGGCCGAGGAGCCCGGGGCGCGGGCCCTCGCGCTGCGCCGACTGCTGGGCTTCTCACTGGCGTCGGCGGGCGCGGCGCACCGGCTCGCGTACGAGGGCAGCGCGGTCGCCGACAACCTGGTCGACCTGGGCATGCGCGGCCACTCCTTCGGCTCCGCCGACGAGGCGGTGGCGTGGCTGTCGGCGGAGGCCGAGAACCTGTTCGCCGCGGTGGCCAGGGCGTACGGGTCGGGAGAGGACCTGCTCCCGGCGGCCGACCTGCTGCTGGCGCTGGAGCCGCTGCTGGAGTCGGGCACCAGCCAGCGCGAGTTCGAGCAGCGGGTGTCCGCGCTGCTGACGGCCGCGCGGAACGCGGGCGAGCAGCGCGCGGAGATGCGCTGCCGGTACATGCTCGGCCGGGTGCTGTTCGGCGCGAACCGGCTGGCCGAGGCGGAGTCGCACTTCCTGTCCGCCCGGGCCCTGGGCGAGGAGACCGGCGACCACGTCGTGCTCGGCGAGACGTGCAACGCGCTCGCGGTGGTCGCGGGACGGCAGCGCCGTCACACCGAGGCGCTCGACTGGTTCGACCGGGCCACGGCGATCTACCGCGAGGTCGGCAACCCCGCGGGCGAGGCGCTGGCGTCGTGCTACTCGGCCCGCGACCATCTCGGTCTCGGCCGGCCCGACGACGCCATCGCCGCGGCCGAGCGGGGGCTGGCGGTCTTCTCCGAGATCGGCAGCGGCGCCGGGACGGCCCGGGCGCGCTATCACCTCGGCAACGTGTTGTCGCACGTCGGGCGGCTCAACGAGGCCGTCGTCCATCACGCCGAGTGCCTGGCCTTCTTCCGCGCGAGCAACCAGCGGGTCTGGGAGCAGCGGGTGTGCTACCGGCTCGCCGCTACCTTCATCGCCGCCGGTCGTTACGCCGAGGCCGCCCGGCACGCCGAGGAGGCCCTCACGGTCAGCCGTGAGATCACCCACCCGTACGGCGAGGCGCAGTCACTGGCCGCGCTCGGCAAGGCCCTCATGGGCGTCGGAGAGGCCGCGCGGGGCGGGGACGCCCTGGACAAGGCGCTGGAGATCTTCACCCGGCTCGGCTCGCCCGAGGCCGCCGACATCGCCGCGCTCCTGGCCGAACAGACCCAGACCCAGGTCGACTCGTAGGTCGTCGTCCAACCGGCTCATCCGGACGTGGTTGATCACGCGCTCGCCCCTTCTAGTATCCCGGAGAGATCGGCCCGGCCGGCCGCCCGCCGCCTCGGGGCGCGCAGGGGGCCCGGTCCTTACCGGTGCGCCCCGTGGCGGCTCGCCGCCTCACATGAACGACCGGCCAGGCTTCGGTGCGGGCTCCGAACCCCCCCGGAGCCCGCACATGACCAGAGTCGCCCCGGGCGTTCAACTTTCGATCAACGCGGGCTTGCAGCCGGGCTCGCGACCGACAGAAAGCCCTCGGCGACCAGCGGGCGGAGCGCCGCGGGGGCCCGGCCGAGCACGGCGTCCGGGTCCTCCCCGGTGAGTTCCGCGATCGCGGCGAGCAGCGGCCGCGTGGGCAGATCTCCGTCGCACACCCCTGCCAGCGCCGCCTCCACCGTCCCCACGGTGGCCGTACGGCGTGCGCCCCGGGTCTGCCGGAGCACGATGCGGGAGGGGTCGTCGGCGCCGGGCGGGCCGACGCGCTCCTCCACGACTCCGTCGGCCACCCGGAGGCGCGCGTCGAGCAGGTCCTCGTCGGACAGTTCGTGCGCGGCGCGGGCCGCCCGCAGGACCTCCTCGACCAGCGCGCCGGCCGGCGGCTCCACCGGTTGCGTCAGCTCCTCCACCCGCACCAGCGGGTTGAGCGAGCCGGAGTCGTGCAGGGCGATCCAGCCGAAGCCGACGCCGGTCACGTCCATCGACTCGAACCACGCGAGCCACTCGTCGTAGCGCTCCCGGTAGGCCGAGGTGCCGTGCTCGGCGGAGTCGCGCAGCCACAGTTCGACGTACTCGGCGGGGTCCTGCACGTCGCGTTGCACGGCCCAGCCGTCGCAGCCGGTCTCGGTGAGCCAGCCGCCCACCCTGTCCTGCCAGTCCTCGCCCTTGACGTGCAGCCAGTTGGCGAGGAAGCGGGCGTGCCCGCCCTGGGCGAGATGGCGGGGCGTGCGCCGGACGAGTTCGCGGCAGAAGTCGTCGCCGTGCCGCCCGGTCTCCCGGTAGGTGTACCTGGCCTCCGGCGCGATGACGAACGGCGGGTTGGACACCACGAGGTCGAACCGCTCGCCGTCCACCGGGTCGTACATCGACCCCTCGCGCGCCTCGACGCCGTGCACGCCGGACAGCTCCCAGCTGAGGCGGGCGAGCCGCAGCGCGCGGCGGTTCACGTCGGTCGCGACGACCTGGCCGGCCCGGGGAGCGAGGTGCAGCACCTGCACCCCGCAGCCGGTGCCGAGGTCGAGCGCCCGGCCGGCCGGGGCGGCCCAGCCGAGCTGGGCGAGGTTCGCCGACGCGCCGCCGGCCCCCACGACGTGGTCGGGGCGCAGGGAGGGGTCCCCGGGCCGCACCTTGCGGTCGGAGACCACGTACGCCGGACCGGCCGCCCCCGCGTCCCACGGCTGGAGATGCACGGTGGCCTGGACGGTGTCGCCCAGCCGCACCAGCAGGCCGGTCTCGATGAGGTCCTGGAGGGGCAGGTCGGCGGCGGCCATGCTGACCGGCACACCCAGCCACCAGAGGCGGATCAGCGCGGCGAGGGGGTCGGCGTCCCTGGTGGCGCGCAGCGCGGGCACGATCTCCTCGCGGGCCAGGGCCGAGGCCGCCATGTCGCCCAGCCGCTCACGTACGCCGTCGATCGAGTAGCCGGTCTCCACGAATCTGTCGCGAAGCCGTCGGACCAGGTCAGAAGGGGCGTCCACAGATCGAATGTATCGCGGCGCCGCCGGACGGCACGCGGACTTCGGCGGTAAGCCGTTGATAAGTGAAACTCAAGCAGCAGGCCTTATTCATATGGGGAACCCCCCGACCGAGGACCCCGATGCTGCTGCCCTGTCTGGCGTGCGACTGCCGCCTGCGCCCCGACGAGTACTTCGACGCCTGCCACGACTACAACCGGGCCAGGGACGTCGTCATGTGGACCTGTCCCCGCTGCGGCAACCGGGACGAGATCCGCGTCTTCCCGGGAGAGCTGGGCTTCGGGTACGCCCGCGGCAGGCGGTTCGACGTACAGGACCGCGTCCCGGTGCCGGGACTGCGGCGCCACCGCTACGAGCTGCGGCTGGAGATCTGTCTCGACGGCCGGGTGTGGCGGGTGCTCAGCCGGGAGCTGCCGTCCCCCGGCGTGGGCGCTACGGCGTCTTGAGGCTGTGCCAGGCGGCCTCGCCCAGCCCGCGGATCTCCTCCGCGGTGGGCTGGTGGGCGCCGCTGAACCACAGGCGGCACATCTCCTGCGCCGGGCCGAGCCACAGCACGTAGCACATGGTGGCGGGGACCGCCCGG
The DNA here is from genome assembly GCF_014161435.1 of Microbispora sp. H10949. Classification (NCBI taxonomy): domain Bacteria; kingdom Bacillati; phylum Actinomycetota; class Actinomycetes; order Streptosporangiales; family Streptosporangiaceae; genus Microbispora; species Microbispora sp. H10949. Next base: position 375,054 of record NZ_JABBWZ010000009.1, read on the forward strand.
AGCTCGCCGTTCTTCACGTGCGGCCGCCACCAGTCGGCGACCTGGCGGAAGAAGTCGCGCCGCGACTCGGCGACCTCCGGGCCGCCGGGCTCGTTGCGGCGGGGCGGGCGCTCGCTGATCAGCAGGCGGGCGCGTTCCGGGTGCTCGCCGCACCACGCCATGTGCAGGGCGACGATGGCCTCGATCCCGCCGCGGGCGTCCTCGTGGCGGATGAGCTCGTCGACGAAGGCGTCCTGGTACGCCTCCAGGATCTCGGCGTAGAGCACCCCGTAGACGTGTTCCTTGCTGGTGAAGTGGTGATAGAAGCTGCCGACGCTGACGCCGCTCTCCTGACGGAGACTGGCGAGCGTGGTGGCGGACACGCCGCTCTGGCTGAACCTGCGCAGGGCCCCCTCGATGATCCTGGCCCTGCCGTCCCGCCCGCTTCTCACGTTGTTCACAAAGTCAATGGTGAACCAACAGAACCTTGTTCTGCAAACGCGGGGGTGGCTTCGTTCAATTGTGACAGAGCGGAAGGGGTTTGTGCATACGATGCGTGACATGCGGCGTTATCGGGTGGACAACTGCTCCATCGAGCGAACCCTCGCCGTGCTCGGCGAGAAGTGGACGCTCCTGGTGCTGCGCGAGGCGTTCAACGGCGTCCGGCGGTTCGCCGATCTCCAGGCGCGTACGGGTGCGCCGCGGCAGGTGCTCAGCGCCCGGCTGTCCCGCCTCGTGGACGAGGGGCTGCTCCGCAAGGTGCCCTACCGGGAGCCCGGCCAGCGCCAGCGCGACGAGTACCGGCTCACCCAGAAGGGGCTCGACCTCTACCCGATCATGATGGCCCTGATGCACTGGGGCGACCGCTACCTCGCCGACTCCGCGGGGCCGCCCGTCGTGGTGACCCACCGCGACTGCGGCGCGGCGGTCGCGCTGCGCCTGCTGTGCGCCGACGGCCACGAGGTCGGCGGCCCACGGGAGGCGACCCCCCGCCCCGGTCCCGGCGCCCGGCTCGGCCTGACCCGTGCCTGATATGGCGTGCCTGATATCCCGTGCCTGATATCCCGTGCCTGAAATACGGACCACCCGTGGGGCTGCCTAGGCTGGTCACGTGTACCGGTTCCTCCTCTCACGCCGCTGGGTCGGCCTGCACCTGCTCGTGCTCGCGCTGATCCCCGCCTTCTTCTTCCTGGGGAAGTGGCAGTGGGGGCGGTTCGAGGAGAACTCGGCCAGAAGCACCAGGATCACCGCCAACCTCGCCGCCGCGCCCGTGCCGATCGACCGGCTCGACCGGCCCGGTGGGGCCGTACCCGAGAAGGACGGGCATCGCCTCGTCACCGCGACCGGGCGGTACGACCCCACGCACGAACTCGTGGTGCGCCGGCGCACCCTCCACTCCCGCGTCGGGTTCTACGTGGTCACCCCGCTCGTCACCCCAGGTGGCGCCGTGCTGGTGAACCGGGGGTGGGTCCCGGCGGGCGCGACCGCGGACGCGCCGCCACGGGTGCCCGCGCCGCCCGCCGGAGAGGTGACGGTCACCGGGCGGCTGCGCCCGGCCGAGACGCGGGAGAACAGCGGGATCAGGGTCCGGGCCGGGCTGCCGCCCGGGCAGATCCTGCTGATCGACACGCCCGCGGTCGCCGGAGGCCTGCCGTACCCGGTCTACGGCGGCTTCGTCGAGCTGACCGATCAGCGGCCGCCGGCCGGCGCCTCCCCCGAACTCCTGCCGCCGCCGGACGTGGGCGCCGGCGGCGGGCTCAACCTGGCGTACGCCGTGCAGTGGTGGTTGTTCATCGGCATCGCGGTGGGCGGCTGGGTTCTGCTCGTCCGCCGGGAGGCCCGCGATCTGCGGGAGGCCGGGGACGCCGTCCCCGAGGACGCGCCACGCGTCGTGATCACACCCAGTGACCGGGACACCGCAAGGTGAGCGAACGGATACCAACCGGAGACCTTGCAGCTTGTACCGTGTTATCCCTTGGCTTTACCGTTTACTCTCGTGACGACGCCGCTGCATCCCGACCCAGAGCCGAGGCGGCGGGACTACGTGATCATTTCGGTCGACGATCATCTGATCGAGCCGGCCGACCTCTTCGAGGGCCGTCTCCCGGAGAAGTACAAGGACCTGGCGCCCAAGGTCGTGGAGACCGACGCGGGTCACCAGGTGTGGCGGTACGGCGGCGCCACCTATCCCTGTGCCGGGGTCGACGTGGGCGCGGGCCTGCCCAAGGAGCAGTGGACCCTCGACCCCGTACGCTTCGACGACATGCGGCCGGGCTGCCACGACATCGAGGCCCGCATCGGCGACATGGACCGTGCCGGGATCTGGGCGGCCCTCTGCTTCCCCGGGATGCTGGCGAGCCAGGCGGGCGTGGCCTTCGGCCGCACCCGTGACCGGGACCTCGGGCTCGCACTGGTGCGGGCGTGGAACGACTGGCACGTCGACGTGTGGGCGGGCAGCTACCCCGAGCGCATGATCGCGCTCCAGCTCCCCTGGCTGCCCGACCCCGAGGTCGCGGCCAAGGAGATCAGGGAGAACGCCGCCCGCGGCTTCAAGGCCGTCGTGTTCCCCGAGTTCCCCACCCGGCTGCGGCTGCCGTCCATCCACAGCCGCCACTGGGACCCGTTCTTCGCCGCGTGCGAGGAGACCGGGACGGTCGTCTGCCTGCACACCGGGGCGTCCTCCTGGGCGCCGGTGCCCTCGCCCGACACCCCGGTGGAGGCGATCACCACGCTGATCCCGGCCAGCGCGATGTTCGCCTGCGCCGACTGGCTCTGGTCCGGGGTCGCGCTGCGCTACCCCAAGCTGCGCGTCCTCATCGTGGAGGGCGGCGTGGGCTGGCTGCCCATGCTGGCCGAGCGGGCCGACTACGCGCTCGACCACCCGGTCGCGGGCGAGCCGGCGTGGGAGGGCGGCCTGAAGCCCAGCGAGGTGCTCAGGCGCAACTTCTTCTTCGGCACCCTCGACGACAGCGCGCTCAGTTCGGTGCGGCTGGCCGTCGGCATGGAGCACGTCCTGCTGGAGACCGGCTATCCACGCGCCGAGTCGACCTGGCCGGACACCCAGCGCACGGTGGCCCGCAACCTCGGCAGCCTGCCCCCGGCAGACATCGCCCGGGTCTCGTACGGCAACGCCGCCCGGCTGTTCGGCCACCCCCTGCCGTCACGGGCCTGGCTGCGGATGGAACAGCTCTAACGCCGCGTCCGCCCTGTGTGCGTGTGCGCCTGCGCGTGCGCGGGCCGGGCGCCGTTCTCCCACTCGACGAACTGGCCGCTCTCGCCGAGCAGCGCGGTCGCCAGCCACAGCAGGACGCCGAAGTCGTCGACGATCCCGATGCCCAGGAGGAAGTCGGGAACCACGTCGATGGGGGACACGATGTACGCCACGGCCATGCCGAGCATGGCCAGCTTGCCCTTCGTCAGGCCGTGATACTCGCCCTTGACGGCGGCGCGGATCATCCGGGGCACGGCCTTGAGGCGCGAGCCCACGCCGGGCGAGCCCGGCCGGGACACCTCGCGGTAGGCCCGCCAGGTAGCCGCCGCACGTCCTGCCTTCACCATGAGGACACCTCCCGGGGGACAACACTGCCCGCCCTGTCCTCCCGTTAACGTACGGCCGCGCCCGCCCGGTTCCTGTCACGCCCGCAGCTCGTGCACCACCTCGATGACCTCCCTGGCCACACCCTTGATGCCGGGCAGGTGCGACAGGGCGACCAGCCGGTCGACGAGCGGGACGACCCGGTCGATCAGACGGTGGGTGCGCGCGCAGCCGGGCGAGGCGTCGTGCACCCAGAACAGCACGACGCCCATCCACAGCATCCACAGCAGCTCGGGCAGTTCCTCGCGCAGCTCGTCGTCCATCCGCCCGGCCGACCCGTCGACGACCTCCCGGTAGAGCGCGATGGCCGACTCCCGCGCGGGCGCCGACTCCGCGCTGAACGGGCTGAGCGGATTGCTGGGCTCGGCGGCGTGCTTGAAGAACTTCACCGCGAACTCGTGGTACGGCTCGGAGATCCGCACCCACTCCCGCAGCACGCCGCCGAGCCGTCCGGCGAAGGACCTCTCTGCGGCGAACACCTCACGGCAGGCCGCCTCGTGCGACGCCTGCGCCCGGTCGTAGTACGCCTGGACCAGCTGTTCCTTGGACGTGAAGTAGTAATAGGCGTTGCCCACCGACACGCCCGCCTCCGCGGCGATGGCACGCATCGTGGTCGCCTCGTACCCCCGCTCCCGGAACAGCCGGAGGGCCGTCTCGACGATGAGCTCCCGTGTCTTCTCGGCCACGATCGTCACTGTACGGCGCGGCCGGGCAGGGAGCGGGGGTCAGGAGAACTCAGCAGGACTCAGGCGAACTCGGTGGCGACGAGCGCGGCGATCTCGGCGGTGTTCAGCGCGGCGCCCTTTCGGAGGTTGTCGCCGCACACGAACAGGTCGAGCGTGTTGGGGAAGTCGAGCGCCTGGCGGATCCGCCCGACGTAGGTCGGGTCGGTGCCCACGACGTCCGCCGGCGTGGGGAACACGCCGTTGGCCGGGTCGTCGAGCACCACGACGGTCGGCGCCGCGTCCAGGATCTCCCGGGCGCCCTCGACGGTCACCTCCCGCTCGAACGTCGCGTGGACGGCGAGCGAGTGGGTGGTCACCACGGGGACGCGCACGCAGGTCGCGGAGACCCGCAGGTCCGGGATGCCGAGGATCTTGCGGGACTCGTTGCGGACCTTCAACTCCTCCGACGTCCAGCCGCCGCCCCTGATCGAGCCCGCCAGCGGCACCACGTTGAGCGCCAGCGGAGCGGGGAACGGCGAGTCGGCCAGGTCGGGCACGGTCTTGCGCACGTCACCGGCGGCCGTGCCCATCGTCCGGTCGCCCGCGACGGCCTCGATCTCGGCGTACAACCGCTCGGGGCCGGCCACCCCGGCGCCGGAGACGGCCTGGTAGGAGGCGACGACCAGCTCACGCAGGCGGTACTCGCGGTGCAGCGCGCCCATCGCGGCCATCATCGACAGCGTCGTGCAGTTGGGGTTGGAGATGATCCCCTTGGGCCGGTTGCGGGCCTGCTCGGGGTTGCACTCGGGCACCACGAGCGGCACATCCGGGTCCATCCGGAAGGCGCCGGAGTTGTCCACGGCCACCGCGCCGCGCTCGGCGGCGATCGGCGCCCACTCGGCGGACACCTCGTCCGGCACGTCGAACATCGCGATGTCGACGCCGTCGAAGGCCTCCGGCGACAACGCCTGGACCACGACGTCCTCGCCGCGCACGCTCAGCACCTTGCCCGCCGAACGCGGGGAGGCGATGAGCCGGATCTCGCCGTACGCGTCGGACAGGTCGCGGCGGTTGGTCAGGATGTCGAGCATGACCGTGCCGACGGCGCCGGTCGCGCCGACTACGGCCAAAACGGGCTTGCGGCTCATCGTCCGGTACCTCCATACACAACGGCCTCGACCTGGTCGGAGTCGAGGTCGAACGCGCGGTGGGCGGCGGCGACCGCGGTGTCCACCTCGTTCTGCCCCACGACGACGGAGATTCGGATCTCCGAGGTCGAGATCATCTCGATGTTCACTCCGGCGTCGGCCAGCGCGCCGAAGAACGTGGCGGTGACGCCGGGGTGCGAGCGCATGCCCGCGCCGACGAGCGACACCTTGCCGATCTGGTCGTCGTACAGCAGCGACTCGAACGCGACCTGGCTCTGGATCTTCTTCAGCGCGGTGAGGGCCGTCTGGCTGTCGTTCACCGGCAGCGTGAAGGAGATGTCCGTACGCCCGGTCGCGGCGGCCGACACGTTCTGCACGATCATGTCGATGTTGATCTCCGCGTCCGCCAGCGTGCGGAAGATGGCGGCGGCCTCGCCGACCTTGTCGGGCACCCCGACCACAGTGATCTTGGCCTCGCTCCGGTCGTGCGCGACCCCGGAGATGATGGGCTGCTCCACTTCGGTCCCTTCGCTGTTGGGGTCGGAGACGACCCAGGTGCCTTCCCTCGTGCTGAACGAGCTTCTGACGTGGATGGGCAGGCCGAACCTGCGGGCGTACTCCACGCAGCGCAGGTGCAGGATCTTCGCCCCGCACGCCGCCATCTCCATGGCCTCGTCGTAGGAGATCCGCGGAATCTGCCGTGCCGAGCGGACGATGCGGGGATCGGCGGTGTAGATGCCGTCCACGTCGGTGTAGATCTCGCAGACGTCCGCGCCGAGCGCCGCCGCGAGAGCGACGGCCGTGGTGTCGGAGCCGCCCCGGCCCAGCGTCGTGATGTCCTTGCTGTCCTGGGAGACGCCCTGGAACCCGGCCACGATCGCGATCTGACCGGCGTCGACCGCCTCCCTGATTCGGCTCGGCGTGACGTCGATGATGCGCGCCTTGCCGTGCGTCGAGTCGGTGATCACGCCCGCCTGCGAGCCGGTGAAGCTGCGCGCCTCGTGGCCGAGGTTGGCGATCGCCATCGCGAGCAGCGCCATCGAGATCCGCTCACCCGAGGTGAGCAGCATGTCGAGCTCGCGGCCGGGCGGCAGCGGCGACACCTGCCGGGCCAGGTCGAGCAGCTCGTCGGTGGTGTCGCCCATCGCGGAGACCACCACCACGACGTCGTTGCCCGCTTTTTTCGTCGCCACGATCCGCTGGGCGACCCGCTTGATGCAGGACGCGTCGGCTACGGAGGAACCACCGTACTTTTGCACAACGAGCGCCACTGGAATCTCCAACGAATCAGGACGTGGAGCTCACAGTGTACTTGTGCGTCCCAAACGCCCACCGTACGCGACCAGTATGTGGACGGTCAGCCCACGCTCAGACGGCGATCAGACCGCGATCAGACCGCGATCAGACGGTGGTGCCCTCTTCGACCACGTCGAGGCGGGCGTGCGCGACGAGCGACTGCAGGGCCCGCAGCGCCGCGCCGGCGTGGTTGCCCCAGGTGTTGAAGTAGGAGAACTGCCACCACCACAGCGCCTCCAGGGGACGGCCCGCGCCGTAGTGCCGCAGCCCGTGGATGAGGTCGGCCGCCACCGCCGCGAGGTCGTCGGACAGCCGGTACGGCGTGACCGCGTCGTCCTTGTAGGGGTCGAAGACCTCGGCGTAGTCGTCCACCGGCCCGAGCCGGGCGGCCAGCGCCGTGCGGAGGGGGTCGATGTCGGGGTCCTCGCTCAGCACGGGCTCGACGTTCCCCTGCAGGATCACGTCCTGCGCGGCCCCCAGCTGGGTGCCCGCGAGGCTGACCTGGGCCACCTCCACCAGAAGCAGCGGCAGCGTCGCGTCGCCGCCCTCGCCGCCGGCCAGGCGGGTCAGGCCGTCGATGTAGTTCTGCGCGTGTCCGGCGACGCGTGCGGCCAGGTCGTTCCACTCGTCAGACATCCAGCAGCCTCCGTCCTTCGAAAGCGCGGCCCAAGGTGACCTCGTCGGCGTACTCGAGATCACCGCCCACAGGCAGGCCGCTGGCAAGTCGGGTCACCTTCAGCCCCAGAGGCTTGACGAGCCGGGCCAGATAGGTGGCCGTCGCCTCACCTTCGAGGTTCGGGTCGGTAGCGAGGATCAGCTCGGTGATCTGGCCGTCGGCCAGCCGGACCATCAACTCGCGAATCTTCAGGTCGTCCGGCCCGACACCGTCGATCGGGCTGATCGCTCCTCCGAGCACGTGGTAGCGGCCGCGGAACTCGCGGGTCCTCTCGATCGCCACCACGTCCTTCGGTTCCTCGACCACGCAGATCACCTGCGGGTCACGCCGCTGGTCGCGGCAGATGCGGCATTCCTCTTCCGCTGCGACGTTGCCGCAAACCCGGCAGAAACGCACCTTCTCCTTGACCTCCAGCAGCGCGTGCGCCAGCCGCTTTACGTCGGCCGGGTCGGCGGCGAGGAGGTGGAACGCGATCCGCTGCGCGCTCTTGGGACCGACGCCGGGCAGCAGCCCGAGCTCGTCGATCAGATTCTGGACGACCCCTTCGTACATGCTCTAGAACCCCGGCAGCTGACCGCCGCCGAAACCGCCCCCCAGACCCTGCGCGAGCGGGCCCAGCTTCTCCTGCTGCAGCTCGGCCGCGGCGCGCACGGCGTCCCGCACGGCGGCGAGGACCAGGTCCGCGATCGTCTGCGCGGTCTCCTCCGGGTCGCTCGTGTCGATGGCGACCGGGCTGATCTCGAGTTCCAGCAGCTCGCCGCTGCCGTTCACGGTGGCGCGGACGAGCCCGCCGCCGGCGGTCCCGTCGACCTCGGCGTCGCTGAGCTCCTGCTGCGCGGTGACGAGCTGCTGCTGCATCAGCTGAGCCTGCTCCAGCAACTGCTGGAGATTGACATCTCCTGGATTCACGATGGTGCGCTCCTCAGCGTCCAGCGACGTGTTCGTCGCGACGAGCCTACGGCGTCCGTCCCCGTTTCCGCACCGGAGCCGGTACGCGTGTTCCACCCGGGGCCGTCGGCGGACGGACACCGGTTACCCCACCAGTCTCCGTCCATGCGGCGTCCGTCTCCCGCGCGGGTGAGGCGTTCAGGAGTGGTCGATCTCCTCGATGATCCGGCCGCCGAGCTCGCGCTGGATCAGGGCCATGCCGGTCAGCTCGCTCACGTCCGCGCCCGCGTCTCCACGGCCCGGAACCGTCTCCGGCCAGGCCTGGCGTGATCCCGCCGGCGCGGCGGGCCGCCCGGCCGGCCGCGCGGTGGCGAACGCGGACGACGCTCCCGACGGCGGGCCGGGCGACGGGCTGTCGAAGTCGTCCGACGGCGCGTCCGGCCAGGTCTCGTCGGTCGTCCCGCTGGGACCCGCCCCACCGCTTCCCGCCCCGTTGCTCACGGCGGGCGGAGCGGCCGGTGCGGCGGACGCCGGCGGTGACGGCGTGGACGCGGCAGGCGCGCCGGGTGAAGTGGGCACCGTGGCCGGTGACGACCCTGTCGGCGCGACCGGCGCGGGCGGCGCCGCGGGTGCGGGGGGGCCGGACGGGCCGCGCGCGGCGGAGCCGGACGGGCCCGGGCCCGAGCCGCCGACGACCACCTCGACGCGCCAGACGCCGCCGAGCACCTCGCCGAGGGCGGCGGCCACCAGCTCGTCGCGCTTGCCCTTGAGGAAGCCCTGCACGTCGCCCGGCTTCTCGAAGCCGATGGTCACCACGTTGCCCTCGACGCCGAGCAGCCTGCCCTGGGCGTTGAGGATGATCCAGGCCACCTTCTGCCGGTTCCTGATCGCCTCCAGCACCCGCGGCCAGGCCTGGTGCACCGGCCCGCCGCCCTGGACCACTCCCTGGCCGACGCCCGTCGCGGGCGCCTGGGCCTGCGCGGGCGGCGGGGCGGCCCCGGAGCCGGGCCGTACGGGCGTGGGCCAGTCGTCGGCGTCGCCGGTCCTCGCCGGGGGCCGCGCGGCCGGAGCCGGCGCGCTCTCCGCCGGCGGCGCCGCAGGAGGCGCGGCTGGCGGCGCGGCTGATGGGGCCGCCGACGGTGCCGTAGGAGGCGCGGCCGGTGGCGGGGCGGCGGCGACGGCGTGTGTCCCGGCCACGACGCCGCGCTCCAGCCGTTCGAGCCGGGTCAGCAGCGCCGCCTCGCCCTGGTCGGCCCCCGGGAGCAGCACGCGGGCGCACACGAGTTCCAGCAGCAGGCGGGGAGAGGTGGCGCCGCGCATCTCGGTCAGCCCGGCGTTGAAGACCTCCGCCGCCCGGGTCAGCTCGGCGGGACCCATGGACGCCGCCTGCGCCTGGAGGCGCTCCAGCTCGTCGGCCGGCCGGTCGAGCAGGCCGCTGCCCGCGGCCTCGGGGACGTTCGAGAGGATCACCAGGTCGCGGAAGCGTTCGAGCAGGTCGGTGGCGAAGCGGCGGGGGTCGTGGCCGCCCTCGATCACCCGGTGCACCGCGTGGAACACGGCCGCGCCGTCCCTCTTGGCGAACGCGTCGACCACCTCGTCCAGCAGGTCGCCGTCCGTGTAGCCGAGCAGGGACACGGCCCGCGGGTAGGTGATGCCGGCCTCGTCCGCGCCCGCGAGAAGCTGGTCGAGGATCGACAGCGTGTCGCGGGCCGACCCGGCGCCCGCCCGGACGACGAGCGGTAACGCGGCCGGCTCGTACGGCACCGACTCGGATTCGAGGATCTCCTCCATGAGCCGGCGCAGCGTCGCGGGCGGCATCAGCCGGAACGGGTAGTGGTGGGTGCGGGACTTGATCGTCCCGATGACCTTCTCCGGCTCCGTGGTGGCGAAGACGAACTTGAGGTGCGGCGGCGGCTCCTCCACCAGCTTCAGCAGCGCGTTGAAGCCCTCACGGGTGACCATGTGGGCCTCGTCGATGATGTAGATCTTGTATCTAGCCGAGACGGGGGCGAAGAACGCCCGCTCGCGCAGGTCACGCGCGTCGTCCACACCGCCGTGGGAGGCCGCGTCGATCTCGATCACGTCGAGGTGGCCGGGCCCGGTGGGCGCCAGCGCCACGCAGGACTCGCACTCCCCGCAGGGGTCCGGCGTCGGGCCCTTCTCGCAGTTCAGGGAGCGGGCGAGGATGCGGGCGCTGGAGGTCTTGCCGCAGCCGCGCGGGCCGCTGAAGAGATAGGCGTGGTGGATCCGGCCGCTGCGCAACGCCTGGCGCAGCGGGTCGGTGACGTGTTCCTGCCCCTTGACCTCGGCGAACGTCCCGGGCCTGTACTTGCGGTACAGCGCAAGACTCATGCCGCCTCCTCGGGGGGTCGACCCGGCCGGCGTACCCGCTAACTGAGAGACCCCTCGCACACCCGCCAGAGCCCGCTTATCCTTGCTGCCTTCCGGCCCTGGGGAGGTTCACAGGATGACGCCGCGCGAGGGGTCCGCTGGACAGTCTAGCCACTAGGCGGGGGTGCGCGGGACGCTTGACCACACCTCGCCATCACCGTCGAAACCACACCCGAAGTGAGCTAAGCTGTCCGACGGAGGATTCGCCTAGTTGGCCTAGGGCGCACGCTTGGAAAGCGTGTTGGGGGCAACCCCTCAGGAGTTCGAATCTCCTATCCTCCGCGCTTGGTTGAGCAGCAGCACGCGAAAGGCCCGGTCCATCCAGCCGGGCCTTTCGCGCGTCCAGGGTCTCAGTTGCCCTCTGGAGAGGCCTCCTCTGGGCCGTCTGCGGACTCCCACAGCAGCCCGTCAACCTGGTTCGCCACGGTGTGCCGGATGGTGTCGGTGACGTGCAGGTAGCGGCGGGCCATGCCCGTACTCGACCACCCGATGACGGCCATCATGATCAACCCAAAAGTGTTACAGCAGCCTTTGACTCACTGATCACTCGGTTTCGTCCGCGCATCTTCCGCATGGTGTCGGGTGCAGATGAAGCTGTCGGTGTCCGCGTGTTGTTGTCGGTGCTCGTGTCGGTGTTCAGCTTGAGTTGTCGGCCGGCGCGATCTGGCAAAGCCAACGCACCCCAGCCGGTTCACCGACAACAAGACCTGACGACGCCACGCGGCGGCCGAGACTGTGCCTAGGTTCCAGGAACTTACCGTCAGTCCACACGCGCCCAGAGATCGTACGGGTCCTGCCTGGGGCGGAATCCATGCGCCTCTGCCATGTCTGCCGCCTCCCGGAACCTGTGACCGACGAGCGATGGGTCGTGGGCGTCGCTGCCGAAGCTGACCGCCGACCCACCCTCCTGGTGCCACCACCGCAGGATCACCGGTGACAGCGGCAACCTCGTGTTGATCTCCAGGGCCCGCCCAGAGGAGGCGGTCGCCCGCAGCGCATGCCGGAACTCCTCCTCGAAGGTCAGCGGATCGAAAGGCCCAGCCTCCGTAGGCCAGGACCGCACTGGGTAGTCGATGTGGGCAAGCACGGAGAACACATCGCTCCCCGACACCAGTCCGGCAACCTCGGCCAGGTACTCCCGAATGACCTCGGCCGCAACCCGGTGGTCGTATAGCCCCCACGGTTCCGCGAACCCGTCGCCGTCGGGCAGGCAGTGCAGAGAGCCCAGGATCCTGTCAAACCGCCCGGCCGCGAGTACCTTCGCCACGGCCTCGGCGTGCCAGTGCGGCTCCCCGACCTCCAGCCCACTCAGGATCCGTAGCCCGGGGAAGCGCTCGCGGCACCGCTCGATCGAGTCCAGATACCCGTCCACGTCGAACGCCGGAGGGCTCAACACCCCCTCCGGCGAGCTCAGCGACAGCAGATGGGCATCATCCGCGGAACCGATGTTCAACGACGTGTGGTCGAGGTGTTCGGTGAAGGCGATCGCCGGGAGCCCGAGCTCCACCGCCCGTGCGCAGGCGCGCTCCATCGAGGCATTCGGGGCGTCCCAGGACCACTCGCTGTGCACGTGACTGTCTACAGGCACCATCACAAAAGCACCGTAGTGGACGATCAGCGGAAGTGGCTTGAAGGGGAAGAGACGCCGATCATCAGTTCACCGACAACACGACCTGAACGACTCCACCCGAACCTGTCCGCATCAACATGTCGGACTACAGGTCATACGTGTCCGCTCCGACAACATCACTTGGAAGGAACGCATGGAGTCTGGGCGTCCTCGCAGAAACCCAAGGCATGGATCCGCACACCCGCCTGATCGCCGAATACGGCGTGGAGGGGTACAACGTGTCCTACGCCATCGAGGCCTGGCGGGTGAGGCGTACCGGCAGCGGGACGCCCTCACCCGGCGACCGGTGCGAGGAGTGGGGCTGGTACCCGCAGAACACCATCGCTCCGACCAACCTCGAAGGGTGGCGGCTGAGGACGGCGTGACTCCTGCGGGGCCGGGCCGCCTTCGGGCCGCCCGGCCCCGCTTCGCGATCTGCCACTCCCACGGAACTGCCATGGCGTGGACGACCTCCGCCGGCGGGTGGTTGGTTGACGGGATGGACCTCATCGACTTCTCCGGCTCTCCCCGTCCGGGAGACCTCGGCGTCCGCTGGATCCACGGGTCCGAGTCGGCCAAGCACAACACCGATCCGGACATCCAGGTCCACCGGTACGACGAGCACACCGTCATCCTGCGGCAGAACAAGGCGATCAACTACGAGGCGCCGTTCATGTTCCTGCTGTTCGGGAACGACCGGGCCCTCCTGCTCGACACCGGCGCGACCGCGTCGCCCGCGTACTTCCCGCTACGCCGGACGGTGGACGCCCTCGTACGGGACTGGCTGGGCGAGCACCCGCGCGAGCGCTACGGGCTTCTCGTCGCCCACACCCACGGCCACGGCGACCACATCGCCGGGGACGGCCAGTTCGCCGGCCGCCCGGGCACGGTGGTCGTGGACCCCGCGCCGGAGCGCGTGCGCGAGTTCTTCGGGCTCGGCGACGACCTGGACGTGCCCGCTCCCCTCGATCTCGGCGGCCGCGTCCTGGACGTGCTGGCGAGCCCCGGGCACCACAGGGCGGCGGTGACCTTCTACGACCGGTCCACGGGCCTGCTACTGACGGGCGACACGGTCTACCGCGGACGACTGTACGTCGAGGACTGGCCGGAGTTCGGGCGGACCATCGACCGCCTGGTGAGGTTCGCCGCGGACCGGCCCGTCACCCATGTGCTCGGCTGCCACATCGAGATGACCGGCGTGCCGGGCGAGGACTACCCGATCCGCACCACCTATCAGCCGGACGAACCGCCGCTGCAGATGACGGCCGGGCACCTGCGGGAGATCCGCCACGCGGTGACCGAGATCGGGGGCCGGCCCGGCGTCCACGTCTATCCCGATTTCATCGTCCACGTCCGCTGAGCCGCGAAAATTTCAGCCCCGGTGTGACGTCTCGGCAGGCCGCCGCCGGAGGGCGGGCGCGGCGGTTGACACGGCCTGGCCCCTCGGGAGATTCCGGATTCGCGGACACCGCAGCCCGCAACGGCCGGCCGACGAGTCAGGAAAACGCATGGTGATCTCCCGTACGACGGCGGCACTCGCCGCGGTGTTCGCCCTCGCCCTGCCCGCACCCGCGCCCGCGGCCGCCGCTCCACCGGCGGACGGGCGGGTGGGCACTCCGGTGCGGACCGAGCCGCTGGCGCAGGAGCTGCGGCTCGCCGGAGCGGGGACCTCGCTGCTGCTCTGGTACCGCTCCACCGGCCACGACGGACGTCCTGCCGTGGTCAGCGGGACGCTGGCGGTCCCGTCCGGACGTCCTCCGGCGGGCGGCTGGCCGGTGGTGAGCTTCGGGCACGGCTTCGGCGGCATCGCCGACGCCTGCGCCCCCTCTCACACCGGTCCGAGCCCCTGGGAGCGCGCGGTGCAGGAGACGCTGCTCGCCGCGGGCTACGCCGTGGCCGTCACCGACTACGAAGGGCTCGGCACCCCCGGGGACAGCCCGGGCATCGACGGGAGGTCCGAGGCGTACAACGTGATCGACATCGTCCGCGCCGCCCGGCGCGTGGCTCCCGTCGGGCGGGACTGGGCGTCGGTCGGCTACTCGATGGGCGGGCACGCGGCCCTGTTCGCCGCCGCCCTCACCTCCTCGTACGCGCCTTCGCTGCGGCACAGGGGCACGATCGCGATGGCCCCGGTCACCCAGTGGGGGCTGTGGACGAAGGACCCCGCCTTCTACGACCCCGCGCTTCCCGTCAACCACACGGTCCCCTACAACGGCCGGACGATGCCGCTGACGACGCCCGGCTTCCGGGCGGCGGACTGGTTCACCCCGAAGGGGCTGGAGCTGGTCGACCTGGCCGGGCGGGCCTGCATCGGCGACATGGTCGCGGCGGTCGCCGGGCTCACCAACGGCGACGTGCTCAAGGACCCGGCCGGAGCCAACGCGGTGTTCGCCCGGTCGCTGGCCGACGACGAGATCCCGGTGTCGCGCTATCCGCGGCCGGTCTACGTCGTCCACGGCACCGACGACGTCGTCCCGATCGCGCTCAGCCGTCTCACGGCCGGACAGCTCCTCGGGGCGGGCACCGACGTCACGTTCGTTCCTGTGGAGGGCGCCGACCACATCACACTGCTGCCGGCGATCGCCACGCGGGTGCGGGAGTGGACCGACCGGCTCTTCCGCCGCCGGTAGGAGCCGCCTAGACCCACCCGGGCAGCAGCATGCGGCTCAGCCAGGCGTCGTACGGCACGGGGACCGCGGTGAGGACCGGGGACAGCCACCAGAAGTCGGCCAGGGCCAGCAGGGCGAACGCGCCCACCAGCGCCGCGCCCGTGGAGCGCCGCATGGCCGAGGCGCCCGGCGGCCCGAGGACGAGCCCGCAGGCGAGCACGATCGCGAGGACCAGGAACGGCAGCGCGGGCAGCAGGTAGAACAGGAACGTCGTGCGCTGGTCGGCCAGCGCGAAGTAGCACCACGGCAGCCAGCCCGCGGCGTAGCCGAGCACGGCGGCCCCCGCCCGCCAGTCGCGCGTCGTCAGATGCCACACGACCATCGCGAGCAGCGCGAGCAGTCCGGCGTACCAGACGACCGGGGTGCCGGTCCCGAGGATCGCCTGGCTGCAGGAGCGCGCCCCGCAGGCGCCGGCGGACGAGCGGTAGTAGAAGAGGACCGGGCGTGCCAGCAGCGGCCAGCCCCAGGGGTCCGACTGGTAGTCGTGGTGGGCGCGCAGGCCCTGGTGGAAGCCCAGCACCTGGCTCTGGTAGTCGATCAGGGACCGCAGCGAGTCGACGGCGAAGTAGGCCCAGCCGTTCGCGCTCGCGCGGTCCCAGTTGCGGCCGTAGCCGCCGGCCGAGGCCAGCCACCCCGCGAACGACGCGACGTACGCGACGGCGGGGACGGCGCAGAGCCACGCGAGGACGAGCGGCAGGTCGAGGCGGACCGCCTGCCGTCCGGGGCGGCGCAGGCCGACCGCCCGCCTCGCGCCGCGGTCCCAGGCGAACGCCATGACCGCGAACGCCACGACGAAGAGCACGCCGGTCCACTTCGTGGCCGTCGCCGCCCCGAGGCACAGCCCGGCGGCCAGCCGCCAGGGCCGGGGGCCGAGCCGGGGTCCGGGTTCCTCCAGGGCGGAGGCGCAGTGCCACTCCGTCAGGCGGGCGCGGGCGGCGTCTCGGTCGGCGACCAGGCAGGCGAAGCCCGCGAGCACCCAGAACATGAGGAAGATGTCGAGCAGCGCGGACCGCGACAGCACGAGGTGCAGGCCGTCCAGCGCCAGCAGCAGGCCCGCGAGACAGCCGAGCAGCGTCGAACGGGTCATCCGGCGGGCGACCCGCGCCAGGACCAGCACGCTCAGGGTCCCGGCGAGCGCGGCGGCGAAGCGCCATCCGAAGGGCGTCAGGCCGAACAGCCACTCCCCCGCGCCGATGAGCCACTTGCCCAGTGGGGGATGCGCGACGTAGGCGGCGCAGTCCTCCGGCCGCGCGCAGGCGCGGAAGACGTCCCGGCCGCCGCGCAGGATCGTCTGCTCCGCGCCTTCGGCGAACTGCCGCTCGACCCCGTACGTGATCAGCGAGTAGGCGTCCTTGGCGTAGTACAGCTCGTCGAAGACGAAGGCGTGCGGGACGTCGAGACGATCGAACCGGAGGAACCCCCCGAACGCGCCCACGGCCAGCGGGCCGAGCCAGCCGAGCCCGCCCGGCATCGGCGGCACCAGCCGGTGTGCGGCGCTCCGAGGCACGCGCGCATCCTAACCCGCCCCGGGGTAAGGCATGATCACTCACATGCGGGGCAGTAGGCCCGGCAAGCAACGCGGCAATGAGTGACGGCAATGACGGCAACGCCATCGGGAGCGTCGCAGATGGATTTCGATGATCGAGCGCAACTCGACACCTCGCAGGTCGAGGACGTCGGCGGAGGTGGCGGATTCCGGGGCGGCGGCCTGGCCGTCGGCGGCGGCGCCGCCGGCATCATCGCCCTCATCGTGGCCCTGATCTTCGGCATCAACCCCGGGAACATCACGGGCGGCGGAGACGAGCCCACCGGGGTGCAGCCGAGCAGCGACCTGAGCGCCCAGTGCAAGAGCGGCGCCGACGCCGACCAGTCGGAGAAGTGCCGCGTCGTGGGCGTGGTCAACAGCATCCAGAAGTACTGGGGCGACCAGGTCCAGGGCTACACCAAAGCGAAGACCACGCTGTTCTCGGGCGGGGTGCAGACCGGGTGCGGCGCGGCCGACTCCTCCGTCGGCCCCTTCTACTGCCCGAAGGACAAGCACGTCTATCTGGACCTGTCGTTCTTCGACGAACTGCAGTCGCGGTTCGGGGCCAAGGGCGGCCCGTTCGCGCAGGCGTACGTGATCGCCCACGAGTACGGCCACCACGTGCAGGACCTGCTCGGCACGATGAACAAGGTCGGCCAGGAGCAGGGCGCGGAGAGCGGCTCCGTACGGCTCGAACTGCAGGCGGACTGCTACGCGGGCGTCTGGGCGAAGAACGCGGTGAGCACGGGCTTCTACGAATCGGAGTTCACCGACGCCGACATCAAGGAGGCGATCGACGCCGCCGCGGCGGTCGGCGACGACCACATCCAGGAGCAGGCGCAGGGCCGGGTCAACCCGGACGCGTTCACCCACGGCACGTCGGCCCAGCGGACCAAGTGGTTCAAGAACGGCTACGGCTCGGGCGACCCCGGACGCTGCGACACCTTCTCCGGAAGCATCTGAGGCCGATGTGAGGGCCGCCGAACGGCGTGCGGCGGCTCCGGACACCGACCGTTTGCCACGTCTCCTAAACTACATAGCGTGATCTTTAAGTTGGTCGGCGACGGACGGCCCTACCCGGAACACGGACTGTCCTCCCGAGAGTGGGCCCGGATCCCGCCCCGGCAGGTCCGGCTCGACACGCTGATCACCACGAAGGCGGTGCTGGACCTGCACTCGTTGCTCAGCAAGGACTCGACCTTCTACGGCGACCTGTTCCCGCACGTGGTGCAGTGGCAGGGCGAGCTGTACCTGGAGGACGGCCTGCACCGCGCGCTGCGCTCCGCGCTGCACCAGCGCTCCGTGCTGCACGCCCGCGTGCTGGAGCTGCAGGACTGACGCCGGACCGGCATACGAGAAGAGCCGCTGACCTTATCGCAGGTCAGCGGCTCTTTCTGGTGGCGGTGGAGGTGGGATTTGAACCCACGGTAGGTTGCCCTACACACGCTTTCGAGGCGTGCGCCCTCGGCCACTAGGCGACTCCACCGCGCAGCAGCTTACCGGACGAACACCACTGCCCGCGCACCCGTTTCCGGCGCGCACCCCGCGATCAGGCGCGGCGGCCGGAGAAGAACCCGCTCAGCACGGCCGCGCACTCGTCGGCCAGCACGCCCATGACGACCTCGGGCCGGTGGTTGAGCCTCCGGTCCCGCAGGACGTCCCACAGGGAGCCGGCGGCGCCCGCCTTCTCGTCCACCGCGCCGTAGACGACCCGGTCGACCCGGGCGAGGACGGCGGCGCCGGCGCACATCGTGCAGGGCTCCAGCGTGACGACCAGGGTGCAGCCGGTCAGCCGCCAGTCGCCCCGGGCCGCCGCGGCGGCCCGGAGGGCGAGCACCTCGGCGTGCGCGGTCGGGTCCCCGCTCGCCTCGCGGTCGTTGCCCGCCACCGCGACCACGCGACCGAGTTCCGGATCACCGGCCTCCGAACCACCGGCCGCCGCGGGACCGAGCAGCACGGCGCCGACCGGCACCTCCCCGCGCTCACCCGCCCGTACGGCCTCCGCCAGCGCCAGCCGCATGGCGGCCTCGTACGGCCCCGGCGGCGAGCCGGTCACCGCAGGCGTTCGAGCTCGTCGGCGAACCCGAGCCGTTCGGCGATGAGCGAGAGGATGTCGGCGGGCAGCACGCCCTCCTCCATGCTGAGCTCCAGCAGTTCCTCCGCGCTCAGCGAGAAGTCGGCGAGCAGTTCGAGGTCGCCCACCGGGCGGATGCCGAGATCGGGGGTGTCCTTGTCCACCACCACGCCGGCGAGCTCGGCGAAGATCTCCCCGAGCGGGTCGTGCTGCGCCGCGTGCGCGTCCGAGATGAACACGCGCGGATCGAGATCGTCCTCATAGCGGATGATCGCGAACCACTCGTCCTCGACCTCCACGCAGAGCAGGGCCAGCTCGTCGCCGTTGAGCCCGAGCGCCTCCTGCAGGGCGTCGCCCAGGTCGTCGGCGATCTCGGCCTCGCCGAGGTCGACCTCGGCGCCGGCCCAGCGGCCGTCGATGCGGGCGAAACCGGCGGAGAAGAGGTTGGATCTGGAGGGCATTGCCGTCTCCCCAGGTCAGCCGATGGCGGCGTCGACGGCGCGTTCGAAGGGCTGGGAGAAGCCCAGCCGCGCGGCGATGCTCGACAGCACCTCGTCGGGCAGCAGGTCGAGGTCGCCGGACAGGGCGCCCAGCTCCATCTCGTCGAGCCCGAGGTCGGCGAAGATGGACAGGTCGCCGGCCGGAAGGACGCTGTCGAGCTCCTCCTCCTCGGGCACCGGCACCTCGAGGTACTCGAGGGCCTGCTGAGCCAGCGGCCACTCCCAGGCGGCCGTGACATCCGAGAGGAAGACGTCGACCTGCTCGCCGAAGACCCGCAACGCCACGAAGAAGTCATCCCCTACGGCGACCATGCCAATCGTGGTCCCCATGCTCGGCGTCTGCCGCAGCGCGTGAATGAGCCCGTCCAGGTCGGAGGTGAGGGCCACCGGAAGCATCTCGGCCTCCCAGCGGTCCTCTTCCCGATACACAACGATGGCGAAGTCAAGAGTGTCCACGTCTGTCATCGTCTTCCCCACCGCACGGTCCTCACGCACGGAATCGTCGCAGAATCGGGCTCCCGCCGTACGGTGCTCACGCCAAATCGTGATCAAAGAGTCAGGCGGCGCCGAGGCACGAGGCCGGAGACGGTAACTTTTGTTCCCATGCAGACCCTCGTCGTCGACCACCCGCTCGTCGCCCACAAGCTCACGACGCTGCGCGACGTGCGGACCGACTCGCCGACGTTCCGCCGCCTGGCCGACGAACTGGTCACGCTCCTCGCCTACGAGGCGACCCGCGACGTGCGGGTGACCGACGTCACCGTCGCCACGCCGCTCGCCCCCGCCCATGGCGTACGGCTCGCCCGTCCCGTGCCGCTCGTCGTGCCCATCCTGCGGGCCGGGCTGGGGATGCTCGACGGGATGACCCGGCTGCTGCCGACCGCCGAGGTCGGCTTCCTCGGGATGATCCGCGACGAGTCCACGCTCAAGGCCCAGACGTACGCCACCCGGTTGCCCGAGGACCTCTCCGGGCGCCAGTGCTACGTGCTGGACCCGATGCTGGCGACCGGCGGCACGCTCGCCGCGGCGATCGAGTTCCTGTTCGCCCGCGGCGCGCGGGATGTCACCGCGATCTGCCTGCTCGCCGCCCCCGAGGGCATCGCGTACCTGGACGAGGCGTTCCAGGGCGACGACCGGCCCATCAGGGTGGTGACCGCCGCGCTCGACGAGCGGCTCAACGAGAACGGCTACATCGTGCCCGGCCTCGGCGACGCCGGCGACCGCCTATACGGCGTGGTCTGATTTCCCTCTCCTTCCGCACGCTCCGCAGCCCTTCTCTCCCTGGTTACGCACCGCTCCCGCTAGGGTACGCAGTGTGATGACGACGTCACCTCGCGCTCACGCGAGCGGGGCGCCACAGGGAGAGCGATTGAGCCAGCATCCGGGCGGCGAGCACTACGAGCAGCTCGAAGCCCTGCTCAGGGACGAGTTCGCGGGAGTGCATCCCCCCGCGACGGTGACCCGGTGCGTGCAGGCCGCCCACCACGGCGCCGTCGAGGTCATCGGCCACGCGCCCGCCGGGCTCGTGGAGCGGATCGCCCGCAAACACCTGCGGGTGCTCGCGACCGCCGCCGAGGGGCGGGGCTGACACCGTCACGATCACTGATCCCGTTCGCGGTTCGCCGCTTTACCAAACGGGGTGACTGGGTAATGTATTGGTCATGGGAGTGGTGACGGCGGTGCAGGGGAAGAAGATCCTCAAGTGGACGGTCATTGTCGTGGTGGCCTTCTACTTGCTCACGAGGCCGACTGACGCGGCCCACACGGTCCACGGAGCCCTCAACGGAATGATCAACGCGGCCGACTCGATGGCGCAGTTCTTCGCCTCCCTGACATGAGACTTGTGACCCACGGGGACTCCGCCCCGTCGTCGGTCAACCGTTACCTCCTCCCCCACGAACAACAGGTCATCATGGTGCGGCGGCACCCTGCCGTGCTCCTGCGCCCGGTCGCCGAGATCTTCGGAGGGCTCATCCTCGCCGGAGTTCTCAGCAAGTTCCTGAGCGACGGCGGCGCCGCGCAGGCCCTGGCCATCGTCTGGTGGGCCTGGCTGCTGCTGCTCGTCCGCTTCGTATGGAAGGTGGCGGAGTGGTCGGTCGACTACTTCGTCGTCACCTCCCAGCGCATGCTTCTCACTACCGGCCTCATCACGCGCAAGGTCGCGATGATGCCCCTGGGCAAGGTCACCGACATGAGCTTCCAGCGCTCGCTCCTCGGCCGCATGCTCGGCTACGGCGAGTTCGTACTGGAGTCGGCCGGCCAGGATCAGGCCTTCCGCACCGTCCCCCACATCCCGTATCCGGAGACCCTGTATCTAGAGGTCTGTCAGATGATCTTCCCCGGCAAGGACGGGGACGACGACTGACGGCCTCGGCCGTCCGTTATCTCGACACCGTGATCGAACCTTCACCGTCGTGATTCTTGACGGAGGGTTACACGAATCGGTCGCTTCGTGCCATTATGGCGACACTATTGACCCTTCCCCCGCCCTGAGAGATCAGATGCCGAGTCAGGGAACCATCGGTGACCGCGTCCGCGGACTGCGGTTGAGCAGGCGAATGTCGCAGGCCCAGTTGGCCGGACCCGACCTATCCGACAGTTATGTCTCACTCATCGAGTCCGGAAAGCGGACGCCAACGCCGGTCGTCGCCCGGCTGCTCGCCGAGCGTCTCGGTTGCACCACCGAGTTCCTGCTTCACGGGATAGAGCCTCGGCAGCGCATCGACACCGAGCTCGGCCTCCGGCACGCCGAGCTGGAGCTGTACCACGGCGACCCCGCCGTGGCCGCCGACCGCTTCGGCGAGATCGCCAAGGCGGCGGGCGAGGACAACGCGATGCTGGCCGCGCACGCGCGGCTCGGCGTGGCGCGGGCGCTGGAGGCCCAGGGCCGCGTCGGCCGGGCCGTCGAGGCGTACGAGCGGCTGCGCCGTGAGGCCACCGCGCATCCCGAGCGCCTCGCCGACCTCCCGCTGACCATCGCGCTGTGCCGCTGCTACCAGCGGGCCGGAGACCGGTTGCGCGCCCGCGACCTCGGCGCCCACGCGCTCGGCCAGGTCGACCGGCTCGGCGTGATCGAGGGCGACCTCGCCGTCGAGCTCGCGCTGGCGCTCGTGGAGGCCGAGACCGGCCTGCCGTACGTCGAGCGGGTGCTGGACAGCGCGGGACTGCCGCAGGCCGCCGACCGCAGCGGAGAGATCCTCGCGTTGTGGCAGGCGAGCGTGACGGCGGGCGAAGGCGAGGACTCAGCCCTGGCCGTGCAGCTCGCCGAGGACGCCCTCGCGGCCGGCCGCCCGGCCCGGATCGCCCTCCGGTGCGCCCGCATCGCGATGCACTGGGCCCGGATCACAGCGGCGGATCCCGAAGGTGCGGATTTGGATCGAGCCAACAAGCTGGCGGCGTCCGCCGTGGGGGTTTTCGCCCGATTCCCGGCCGAGCGACGGGAGCACGCGAGGGGTCTCGTGGTGCTGAGTTCGGTACGGCTGCGGACGGGAGACACGGAATCCGCACTCGAACTCGCCGACGAGGCACTGGTTCGGCTGGGCGACGCCCGGGGGACCACAGCGGCCACCGCGAACATGGTGCTCGCCGAGATCGCTTTGGCACGGTCCGAAGACCCGGCGCCCGCGCTCACCCGGGCCCATGACCTGCTGGGCGGCGAGACGCCGGACCGGGACACCGCCCGGGCCTGGCGGACGCTCGGCGACCTGTGGGGTCAGGCCGGTGCTCTCAACCAGCAGACGGAGGCATATCGTAGAGCCCTGGAAGCCGTGGGGATCCGCGTGAACATACCGGGCTCCACCACCGCGGCGGCGCTCGCTCGGTAGCCTCCCTGGAGCTCCGGATTTGTTCCGGAAGCTCTGGAATAATTAGGGTCGACCACTCATTCCATCATCGGATGATTGGCTACCCAAAGGAGGCTGACTGTGAGCCTGCGGACGGCGCAGCGGGCGTCTCTCGTGGACCAGGTGATCGACCAGCTCAAGGAGCAGATCACCTCCGGCTCCTGGCAGATGCATGCCAAGATTCCCACCGAGACCGTGCTCGCCGAGCATCTCGGAGTCGGCCGGAACACCGTCCGCGAAGCGGTGCGGGCACTGACGCACGCCGGGCTGCTGGAGTGCCGCCAGGGCGACGGCACGTATGTTCGGGCCACAAGTGAGCTCTCGGGCGCGATGGCCCGGCGGCTGCGGGCGGCCGAGCAGCTGGAGATCCTCGAGGTGCGTCGTGCCCTGGAGGTCGAGGCGGCCCGGCTCGCCGCGACGCGGCGCACCGACCAGGACATCGCGTCCATCGAGGCCGCGCTGGCCGCGCGGGAGAAGGCGTGGGCGGACGGCGACGCGGAGGCGTTCGTCGAGTCCGACCTCGCCTTCCACGTCGCGGTCGTCGAAGCCACGCACAACACGGTGCTGATCGACCTGTACGTCGACTTCTCGGCGGCGCTCCGGGCGAGCATCGCCGCTGCCGGCGGCTCGCTGGAGCAGAACTACATCCCCCACGACGCCATCGTCCGCGCGATCGTCGCCGGTGACGCCACCGCGGCGGAGCGGGCGGGTCACGCGTGCATGGAGCACATCCTCATCGCCCTCACCGAGTCGGCGACGCTGACCTCCTGAGCCGCCCTCCGGCTCCCAGAACCGGGACCGCGAGGTCAGCCGAGCCGCAGGGACATCACCAGGTAGCGGTAGCCGGGGTCGTCGCCCTCGTCCGTGACCAGGGCGGGCCGGGTCGGCGAGTCCAGGTGGACGCGCGCCCGCTCGGTCCCGACGCCCGCGAGGCCGTCGAGCAGGAAGTGGGGCTGGAAGGCGATCTGGATGTCCGGGCCTTCCAGCTCGGCCTCGACGACCTCCGCGCCCCTGCCGATGTCGCCGCCGCCGGCCTGGATCAGCACCTGTCCCGGGGAGAACGACAGCCGGACCGCGGTGTTGCGCTCGGCGACCAGCGTCACCCGCTTGACGGCCTCCACGAACGGCCCCACCGGGACGTCGGCGTGGATCGGCCACTGCTCGGTCAGCCGGGCCCGGTAGTCGATGAACTGCTCGTCGAGCAGCCGGACGGTGGTGGTGCGGCCCTGGCTCTCGAATCCGGCCACGTTGTCGCCGAGCCCGACCGCCACCTCGCCCCCGCGCAGCGAGCGCGCCACCTCGACCAGCACCCGCGCCGGCACGACCACACCGTGCCGCTCCTCCTGCCGCTCCGGGTGCCACAGGAACTCGCTCGCCGCGATGCGGTAGCGGTCGGTGGCGGCCAGGGAGACCCGGACGTCCTCGATGTCCATCCGGATGCCCGTGAGCATGGGCAGCGTGTCGTCGCGGCTCGCGGCGGGCGCGACCTGGTTGACGGCGGTGGCGAAGACACCCCCGCCCACGGCACCGACCCTCGGCGGCATCGGCGGCATCGCGGGGAAGTCCTCGTCCGGCATGGTCAGCAGGCCGAACTCGGCGCTGCCGCAGGTGAGCACGGCCTCCGAGCCGCTGGTGGCGATCTCGACGGGGCGTGCCGGAAGGCTGCGGGTGACCTCCGCCAGGACCTTCCCCGGGATCAGCACCCGCCCCGGCTCCGCCACCTCGGCCTCGACGTCGGCCCGCGCCGACACGTCGTAGTCGAAGGCGGACACCCGCAGGTCGTCCCCCGCCTCCAGCAGCAGCCCCGCGAGGACGGGCACCGCGGGCCTGGCCGGGAGCACCCGGGCCGCCCACGCCACCGCTTCGGCGAGCACGTCGCGGTTCACCTGGAATTTCATCCCGACCTCCTGCCTGTGCCACCTGCCTGTGCCACGACTCGATTCCCCAAGGTAGCGCCCAGCACCGACATTCCAGGGGCCGGTCACACGGTTCAGCTGGGCCTGCTGCCGAGGAAGGCCAGCACCGCGAGCACCCGGCGGTTGTCGTCGTCGGAGGGCGCCAGGCCGAGCTTGGCGAAGATGTTCGCGGTGTGCTTGCCCACCGCGCTGTCGCTGAGGAACAGCCGCTGCCCGATGGCGGCGTTCGACCTGCCCTCCGCCATCAGTTCCAGCACCTCCCGCTCCCGGGGGGTGAGCCGGCCGAGCGGCTCGTTGCGCGAGTTGCTGGCCAGGAGCCTCGCGATGACCTCCGGGTCCATCGCCGTGCCGCCCGCCGCGACGCGACGTACGGCGTCGACGAACTGCTCGCCGTTGAACACCCGGTCCTTCAGCAGGTAGCCGACCCCGCCCGAGCCGTCGGCCAGCAGCTCCCTGGCGTACAGCTGCTCGACATGCTGGGAGAGCACGAGCACCGGCAGCCCCGGCACCCGCCGCCGCGCGGCGAGCGCGGCCTGCAGCCCCTCGTCGGTGAACGTCGGCGGCAGCCGTACGTCGACCACTGCCACGTCCGGACGTTCGCCGACCAGCGCGGCGAGCAGCTCCGGGCCGGACTCGACCGCGGCGACGACCTCGAAGCCGTGCGCGCGCAACAGGTGGACCAGGCCCTCCCGCAGCAGGTGCAGATCCTCCGCCAGGACTACCCGCACCCGCTCTCCTTCTCCCGCATGGCCCGTGCCGTCGTGGTCAGCGCGACGGTCAGCAGGCCGCCGCCGAGCAGCATCATGCCGACGATGACCGGCCACTGGAAGGGCTCGGGCATGTACAGCCCCAGGAACCAGGACCTCACCGGCGAACCGGCCAGTTTGAGCACCATCGCCACCAGCCCCTGCGGGAACAGCGCGATCGGCCACAGCGCCCAGCAGACGCCGCCGAGAAGGCGCCACGGAGACCGGGGCGCCACCCGCAGCGGGAAGGCCCGCGGCAGCTCGACGACCGCCGTGGTCGGGCCGCCCGCCGGGCTGCTCAGCGCGAACACGCCGTCGAACGCCCCGAGCCTGCGCTCGATGCCGCGCAGGCCGGTGCCACGCCCGGGGTCCGCGCCGCCGCGGCCGTCGTCGGTCACCGTCACCCGCAGCGCGGGACCCCGCGCGCTCACGTCCACCCACGCCTCGGTCGCGTCGCCGTGCCGGGCGGCGTTCGCCAGCAGCTCGCTGACCGCGAAGTACGCCGCGGACTCCAGCGGCGCGGACGCGCGCTCCGGCACGTCGACGGTCACATGGACGCGCAGCGGGCTGTCCAGGGCCAGCGCGCGTACGGCGTCGCCGAGACCGCGTTCGGCGAGCACGGGGGGATGGATGCCGCGCACCAGCCGCCGGATGTCCTGCAGCGCGGCCGCCGAGGCGTCCCGCGCCTTGTCCAGCAGCGCCCGGGCGGCCCGCGGGTCGGTCTCCAGCAGCTGCTCGGCCGCGCCGATCGTCATCCCGATCGCGACGAGACGGGCCTGGGCGCCGTCGTGCAGGTCGCGTTCGATCCGCCGCAGCTCGGCGGCCTGCGAGTCGACGACCTCGGTGCGCGCCGCGTCCAGGTGGCTGACCCGCCGGGCCAGCCGCGTCTTCTCCGTGGGCCCGAGGAGCACGGCGGCGACGCCTCCGTGGACGCGCAGGGCCCACGGCGCGTACCAGTAAGCGACGCCCGCCGCGAGCAGGATCCACACCACACCCAGGGGGTCGCCTCCGGCCAGCCGCAGCACGCCGTACGCGGTCGTGAGCAGCGGAGCGGCGGCCACGAGTCCGCAGGTCACCGGCGCGGCGAGCAGATAGGCGAGGTCGCGCCAGGTCGCCGGATCCTTGATCATCCAGTTCCACCGCTTGTTGAAGGCGGGGATCGTGGGCTTCTTGTACAGGGTGCGGCCGTCGCGGTACCAGCCGTCCGCCTGCGGCACCGGCGGGGACGGCGCCGGCAGGTAGGGGTCGTCCACCGGCACGCCCGACCAGCGCCCGGACAGATCGCGCGCCAGCCCGGTCACGGCCCGCGTGAGCCGTACGGCCGGGGGCAGGGCGAAGACCAGGCCGAGCAGGAAGGTGAGCAGCGCCGCCGTCAGCATCACCAGGGCGGCGGCCAGGCCCAGCAGGGCGAGGCCGGCGAGGGCTGCGCCCCTGCCGAGTGCGACGAGGGTACGGCGAGCTGCGGTCATGCGTCCAGTCTGCGAGTTCCGGGCGGTTCCGCACAGTGGCCCCGGACCCCCGGCAGGGGTGGGGGAAAGTACACCCCCGCCGGGTCCGCAGCCGCATTCCGGGCGGCCCGCCTGATTTCTAACGTCGTCGGCATGGCAATCATCACCGTGGACCACCTCCGCAAGACGTACGGGGCACGCGTGGCGGTCGAGGACGTGTCGTTCTCCGTGGAGGAGGGCGAGGTCTTCGGCATCGTCGGCCGCAACGGGGCCGGCAAGACGACGACGGTCGAGTGCGTCGCCGGGCTGCGCACCCCCACGGCGGGCACGATCGATCTGGACATCGGCCCGGACGGCGGCGTAGCCGCGGACCTGAAGGAACAGGTCGGCGTGCAGCTCCAGGAGTGCTCGCTGCCCGACAAGATCCGGGTCGGGGAGGCGCTGTCGCTCTACGCGTCGTTCTATCGCCGTCCCGCCGACTGGCGGGCGCTGGCCGCCGACGCCGGGCTCGACCTCCGCGCGTCGTTCGCCACCCTCTCCGGCGGGCAGCGCCAGCGGCTGTCGGTCGCGCTCGCGCTGGTGGGCAGCCCGCGCGTCGCGATCCTCGACGAGCTCACCACCGGCCTCGATCCGCAGGCCCGGCGGGAGACCTGGGAACTGGTCACCCGGATCAGGGACCGGGGCGTGACGGTCCTGCTCGTCACCCACTTCATGGAGGAGGTGGAGCGGCTGTGCGACCGGGTCGCGGTCATCTCGCGCGGCCGGGTGCGCGCGGTCGACACGCCCGCCGGGCTCGTCGCCCGCGCCGGCGGCGAGCAGCGCCTGGTCTTCCGTACGGAGAGGCCGCTGACGCATGCGCAGGTCACGGGCCTGCGGGCGCTGCCCGAGGTGACGTCGGCCACCGTGGAGGGCACGGTTGAGGGCACGGTGGAGGGCTCGGTGCGGGGCGCGGAGGACGGCGGGGGCGACGCCGGGGAGGTCACCGTCACCGGCACCGGCGACCTGCTGAGCGCGGTGACGGCGGTGCTGCCCGCGTCCCTGATGCGTGGCCTCCGCATGGAGCGCACCACCCTCGACGACGCGTTCCTCGCCCTCACCGACCCCTCGTACGGACCCTCTCACGCACCCTCCCAGGAGGAGTCATGACCACCGCCCCTACAGGGGTTCTCGTCCGGATCGCGGCCGTGGAGGCCCGGCTCTTCCTCCGTGAGCCCGCCGCCGTGTTCTTCGCGGTCGTGCTGCCGGTCGCGCTGCTGCTGACCCTCGGCGCCACGATTCCCGGCTTCCGCGACGCGGACCCGTCCCTCGGCGGGCAGCGCTTCGTGGACGCGCCCTTCACCTCGATGATGGTGCTGCTGTCGGTCGTGACGCTCGGGCTCAGCGCGCTGCCGGCGGTCCTGGTGACCTACCGCGAGCGCGGCGTGCTGCGGCGGCTGTCCACGACGCCGGTACGGCCCGGGGCCCTGCTGTCCGCGCAACTGCTGATCAACGTGGGCGTGGCCGTGGTCGCGACGACGCTGACGCTGGGGCTGGGGCACCTGTTCCTCGGGGTGCCGCCGCCCCGCTCGCCCTGGGCGTTCGCGGGGGTCTTCGTCCTCGGCTCGACCACCATGCTCGCCATCGGGCTCCTCCTCGCCGCCGTGGCGCCGAACTCCAAGGTCGTCCAGGGTGCGGGGGCCGCGCTCATGTTCCCGCTGCTGTTCCTGGCCGGGATGTGGCTGCCCAGGCCGCTCATGCCGGAGCTGCTGCGCCGGA
Organism: Microbispora sp. H10949; assembly: GCF_014161435.1. Classification (NCBI taxonomy): domain Bacteria; kingdom Bacillati; phylum Actinomycetota; class Actinomycetes; order Streptosporangiales; family Streptosporangiaceae; genus Microbispora; species Microbispora sp. H10949. The sequence continues at coordinate 403,776 of NZ_JABBWZ010000009.1, forward strand.
TCAGCGACTTCACGCCCACCGGGGCCTTCGGGCAGGCGCTCACGGACGCGCTGGGCGGCGGGGGTCCCCAGGCCGTCCACCTCGCCGTACTGGCGGGCTGGGCGCTGGCCGCCGGGCTCGCCGCGGCCCGGATGTTCCGCTGGCAGTGAGACCGGTGCGGTGAGAGCCGTGCGGTGAGAGCCGTGCGGTGAGACCGGTGCGGTGGAAGGCGGCCCATTCCGTGCCCGTCGCGGGGGCGGGGGCACGGGACGGGCCGCGACCGGTCACGTGGGGCCCGGTGGTTACCCCGGGGGTAATCGCCCGGCTGTGCGGACGGGGATAGCGTCGGGGCGTGACCGTCGCCCAGATCCACCAGCGGCCGTTCGGTGAGCTCCTGCGCCGGTGGCGCGAGCACCGGCGGCTCAGCCAGCTCGACCTCTCCAACCGCGCCGAGATCTCCACTCGGCACATCAGCTTCCTGGAGACCGGCCGCTCCACGCCGAGCCGCGACATGGTGCTCCACCTCTCCGAGCACCTGGATCTCCCGCTGCGCGAGCGCAACCACCTGCTGCTGGCCGCCGGGTACGCCCCGGTCTACGCGGAGTCGCCGCTCAACTCGCCGGGGATGGCGGCGGTGTGCGAGGCGATCCGCCGGCTGCTGTCGGCCCACGACCCCTATCCGGCCGTGGTGGTGGACCGGGCCTGGGACCTCGTCGACGCCAACGAGGGGATCGCGCTGCTCGCCGAGGGCGTCGATCCCGACCTGATGGGCAACGTGCTGCGGGCGAGCCTGCATCCGGAGGGTCTCGCGCCGCACATCCTGAACCTCGGCGAGTGGCGGGCGCACCTGCTCGGACGGCTGCGGCGGCAGATCACGCACACCGCCGACCCCCGGCTCACCGAGCTGTACGCCGAACTGCGCGACTACCCCTGCGACCAGCCCGAGCCCGAGGTGGAGCTGCCCGGGCCCGGAGACATCCTGGTGCCGCTCCGGGTGCGGCGGGCCGGGCAAGAGCTGTCGTTCTTCAGCATCGTGGCCACCTTCGGCACGCCGCTCGACATCACGGTCTCCGAACTGGCCATCGAGTCGTTCTACCCGGCGGACGCCGCGACCGCCGCCTTCCTGCGCGACACGTCTTCGTGATCATCCGGAGATCATCCGGCGTCCGGCGTTCTGTCACACTTCGTGCATCGACACGTGCCTTGGCCGTGCCTGAGCAGAAGGAGGCGGGAATGCCCACACGAGTACTGGTCAACACGTTCCACGTGGACGCCGCTCCGGAGAAGGTCTTCGCGCATCTCACGACGCCCGAGAGTTACGTCGGCCTGTCACCGCTCGTGGTCGCCGTACGCGACGTCGACCGGTCCGAGCCGGGCGTGGTGCGGTACACCTCCGTCGAGCGGTTCCGCTTCCTCGGTCTCAGCTACGACAACCCCATCGCCGTGACGCTCCTCACCGAGGGCCTGTCCGTACGCGGACAGGTGCGCAGCCCCGGCGGAGTCCGGCTCGGCTACCGGTTCGATCTGTCCCCCGAGGGGCCCGGAACCCGGGTGGCCGACCGGCTCGACGTGGGCGCGGCCTGGTTCCTGCTGGGCTTCGCGGCAGGCCAGGCACGGAAGGTGCAGCTGGCCCGGGCCGGTATCCTCGCCCAACGGCTGTCGGAGGGTTCCGCCCGGATGTCCTGACGGAACCGGTTTCACGGCGTACGGTGCGGTCGCGGGCGGCGCTCGCGAGCGGTGGCCCACCGGCGGCGGCTCGCGGGATGTGCACGCGGGCGGCGGCTTCCGGGGCGGCGCCTCGTGATCATGTCCGCCGCGCTCTCACGTGAGAAGCTGTAGCCCCCCATCCATGGCCGGAGGTATCACATGCTCGTGCTGGCGCACGTCAGCGACATCCACATCGACGGAAGCGAGCGGAACACCTCGCGCGCCGCACGCGCGCTCACCTACGCGAGGTCGCTGCGGCCCGACGCGATCGTGCTCACCGGTGACCTGGCGGACCACGGCGCGATGGAGGAGTACGAGATCGTCCGTGAGCTCGTCTCCGGTGACGACGTGCCGCTCGTGCTGTGCCCGGGCAACCACGACACGCGCGCCCACCTCCGCAAGGTCCTGCTGGAGCAGGACGGCGACCACCCGGTGAACCAGGCGCTCAACCTCGACCACGCGACGATCGCGCTGTGCGACTCCAGCGTTCCCGGGCGGCCCGAGGGTGAGATGAGCGACGACACGCTGGCCTGGCTCGACTCGGTGCTCGCCGCGACCCCCGGAGTTCCGGCCTTCGTCGGCATGCACCACCCGCCGGTCGCGCTCGGCATCCCGTACGTGGACGGCATCCGGCTGGAGCGGCCGGAGGGGCTGGCGGAGGTCCTCGGCCGTCACCCGCACGCCATCGCGGTGCTGGCCGGGCACGCGCACACCGCGGCGGCCACGACGTTCGCCGGGCTGCCGCTGCTGGTCGCGCCGGGAGTGGTGAACACGGGGCTGCTGCCGTCCGAGACCTCCGCGCACCCGCCGGTCGACCACGACCTGCCTCCTGCCGTCGCCCTGCACGTGCTCGACGACGGCCGGGTCACCACCCACTTCCGGCCCGTCCCGTAGGCCGCGGCGCCGTCCGGCCGTACGGCCCGCGCCGGATCCTCCCGCGCGGGCCGTACGGGCGACGGCGGCCTCAGGCGTCGGGGATCCACGAGCCGTGGAACCCGGCGGGCACCCGCCGCGGCAGCCGTACCGACGCGACCTGGGTCAGGTCCGACGCGTCGAGCACGAGCAGCTCGGCGCCGTCGTCGGTACCGGCGATCGACAGCAGCCAGCCCGCGTCCTCCCCGCCCTCGCTGACTGCGCCGGCGGCGGGGACGAACACGGCCTCACCGGGCGTACGGTCTCCCGTCTCGTGGGCCAGACTCGTGCCGGCGCCGGTGTCGTACTTCACGATCGCGTCCTTGGTGACCGCGTAGAGGTAGCGGCTGCGCAGGCCGGTCAGCGTCTCGTTGACGGTGGGGAACTCGACGTCCCGATCGTCGAGGGCCTCGTCCTTCGACACGCCGGTCGCGGGGTCGAGCACCCAGCGGTGCAGCGCCGCGCCGCCGGTGTGCGCGGCGGGGCTGGCCGTGCCGCCGATGGTCGGCCAGAAGGCCTGGAACGCCCCCGGCGCGTAACGCACGGCGTCGACGACGATCCGCCCGTGCTCGTCCTCGCTCGCGTTCCCCACGTGGAAGACGTAGCAGGGGTCGATCTCGAACCACCGGACCTTCCCGGTGCGCCGGCTCATCACGCCGAGCCGGGCGCCGTACAGGTCGTCCCACCGATACGGCATGCTCCGGCCCACCAGGTTCACGTCGAAGACGACCGGCAGGTCGAGCCAGACGACGTGGTTCGCGGTGATCGCGAAGTCGTGCGCCATCGTGGGCCCGGGGACCTCGACCTCACGGGTCTCCACCAGCTCGCCGGCAGCAGACAGGCGGTGGTAGGTGAGGTAGGGCGGCGCCCAGCCGTACCCGAAGAAGTGCAGCTCCCCGGTGACCGGGTCCTCCTTGGGGTGCGCGGTCATCGCGGTGGCGAGCCAGCCGCCGAAGTCGCAGGGGCCGACCGTGTCGAGCTCCGGCGTCATCTCGTACGGCAGGCCGTTCTCGACCAGCGCGAAGATCTTGTCGGCGTGCGAGACGACATGGGTGTTCGCGGGGACGGCGGCCAGGTCGACGCCCTTGTCGCCGAGGTAGGGCGCGCCGTCGAGGCGGGTGGTGCGCACCCACCGGTTGCGGTACCACTCGGCACGCCCCTCGCGTAACCGGATGCCGTGGATCATCCCGTGGCCGACGAACCAGTGGCCGGGCTCTTCGCCGGGGCGGGGGTTGGGCCCGTTGCGGAAGTAACGGCCGGTCAGCTCGGGCGGCAGCGTGCCCTCCACGGGCAGGTCGAGCGCGTCGATCTCGTCGGGTACGGGGGCGAGGCGGCCGGAGAGGTAGGAGGCGGTCATGTCTCGTGGCTCCTTTCAGAACGGCTTTCCAGACGGCTTTCCAGACGGCTTTCAGACGGTTTTCGGGCGGCTTCAGGCGGCGTTGTAACGGGCGCGGACGATCCGGGGGTAGCGGACCGTGAACAGGGCGGGCAGTGCGAGACCGCAGACCTTCACGGTGACGAGGGCGGCGGTGGCCTGCGGCTCGAAGGCGAGCAGCAGGGCGAGCGCGACGGCGGTGAGCGTGAACGCGGCGGCCCAGACGGTGGTGATGACGGCGTTGACCTGGTAGAAGATCTCGGTCGCGTGCACCTCGGGGGCCGTGGAACGGCGGGCCATGCCCAGCGTGAACGGCCTGCGGACCGCCAGCGACCCCCAGGCGGTGAGCGCCAGCCAGCCGACCGACACGGCCGGTCCGTACTCGCCGAGCGGCGCCGGGGTGACCGTGAAGGCGACGAGCGCGAGGGCCGCGAAGAACACGCCCGAGCTGAGCTCCAGGACGATCTCGTCCCAGCCGCGCCCCGCGCGGCGGTCGACGGCCAGCAGAACGATCGCCACGAGGAGACCGGCCCCGGCTCCGTACCTCGCCTCGCCGTTGGTGCTGAGCACGGAGAAGACGATCCAGGGGAGGAAGGTGAGGACGTAACGGAGCACGGCGGGTTCCTTCGGGCGACGTTCCATTTGTGACATGTCAAAAGTAGAAGCTCCAGAGATGACATGTCAACACAGGAATGTAGGATCTGGCGCATGAGTCTTCGTCACGCACTGCTGGGGCTGCTGTCGGCCGGCCCGGCCAGCGGGTACGACCTGCTGAAGACGTTCGAGATATCGCTGGCCAACGTCTGGCCGGCCACCCAGAGCCAGCTCTACTCGGAGCTGACGCGCCTGGATCGCGAGGGTCTGATCGAGGTCGCCGCCGAGGGCCCGCGCGGACGCAAGGAGTATCGGATCACCGGAGAGGGCCTCGCCGAGCTGCGCCACTGGCTGGTGGAGGAGCCGCCGACGCAGAGCCGGCGCAGCGACATGCTGCTGCGGGTGTTCTTCCTCGACACGGTCGCGCCGGACCAGGCCCACGGCTACCTGGAGAGGCTGGCCGTACAGGCCCGCAAGGAGCACGCCGCGCTCCGCGGCGTGCGCGAACAGATCATCGGCCAGGGCGAGGACGCGCTGCGGCTGTACGGAGACCTCGCGCTGGAGTGGGGTCTGCGCCTGACCGCCGCCCAGCGCGACTGGGCCGAATGGGCGGCCGCCCGGATCGCGGCCCTGCCCCACCAGAGGCCGCACGAGAGCTCCGAGCCCGGCCCACGGCCCGCGTGAGCCGTCCGGCGCCGCGTCCTCCAACCGCCTCATGGCCCGCTACATCGCGGCGCCGTCGTCCTCATCGGCGGCGCGCGCGGCCGCCCCAGCTCGAAGGCCCGCGTGCCCTCCGGCACCTCCAGCAGCTACTCCAGCGCAGCGCGAGCGCGGCCGGCACGGCTCTATTCCGGCCTGCATCCTCGGATGATGGACGCGATGACGTCGTCGAGTCCCTGCTCGTCCGTCTCGGGCAGCGGCACGCCGCTCACCGTGAGGCCGACGTACCCGTGTAGCGGAGCGAACACCGTCAGGGCGATACGGTCCAGCGGCCCTTCGCGGACCTCGCCTCGGCGCTGCCCGGTACTGACCAGTTCCAGGCTCTGCTCCATCCACCGGCGTGCGGCCGCCCCCAGCGCCTGTGACGCCTCCGGGCTGTGCTTGGCCGAGAACATCAGGTCGAGCAGGGCGGCGTTCGCCACGCAGAAGCCCACGTAGGCCCGGGCCATTACGTTCAGGCGCTCGCCGAACGTCTGGCCGGCGCCGTCCTGGGCGGCTGCGATGGTTTCCACAAGCCGTTCGAATCCGTCCAGGGCCAGCGCGTCCAGCAGTGCCTGCTTGGTCTTGAAGTGACGACTCGGCGCTGCGGGGCTCACCCCGAGGTCGCGGGCCAGTTCCCGGAGCGACAGCGCACCCGATCCCCGCTCGCGCAGCGTCTGCTCGGCCCGTTCTAGCAGGGCAGCGCGGAGGTCGCCGTGGTGGTAGGGGCGCTTCTTCATACCGCCAGCCTAGTCCGAACATCAACTACCTTGTATGCATTGCATACAATGTAGTTGTTGCATACATTGGAGAACCAGTGCAGACGGTCAACGAAAACGACCCCAGGAGGAGCGCATGCCACGCAAACCCATCGACATCACCGTGCCCGACCTCACGGGGCGGCGCGCCCTCGTCACCGGAGCGAGCGACGGCATCGGTCTCGGAATCGCGACGAGGCTCGCCGCGGCCGGAGCCGAGGTGCTCCTGCCGGTACGGAACCCACGCAAGGGCCAGGCGGCGGTCGCCAGAATCTCGCAGGCGGCTCCCGGAGCCGACGTGTCGCTTCACGCCCTCGACCTGTCGTCGCTCGCCTCCGTCGCGGCCCTCGGCGACACCCTCCGCGAGGAGGGCCGCCCGATCCACATCCTCATCAACAATGCCGGGGTGATGACCCCGCCCGACCGCCAGACGACCACCGACGGGTTCGAGCTTCAGTTCGGCACCAACCACCTCGGCCACTTCGCCCTGGTGGCCCACCTGCTTCCGCTGCTGCGCGCCGGACAGGCCCGCGTCACCTCGCAGATCAGCGTCGCCGCGAGCCGGGGCGCCATCAACTGGCGGGATCTGAACTGGGAACGCTCCTACGACGGCATGAAGGCGTACAGCCAGTCGAAGATCGCCTTCGGGCTCTTCGGCCTCGAACTCGACCGGCTCAGCCGGACCCACGGCTGGGGCATCACGAGCAACCTCTCCCACCCTGGGGTCGCCCCGACCAACCTGCTCGCCGCGCGGCCCGAAGTCGGCCGCGACACGGAGACAGGAGGCAGGAAGCTCATCGGCGCCCTGTCCAGGCGGGGCATCCTCCTCGGGACCGTCGAGACCGCCACGCTCCCCGCCCTGTACGCCGCGACGGCCCCCGAAGCCCGGCCCGGCGGCCTCTACGGGCCGAGCGGACTCGGCCACCTCGGAGGCCCGCCCGCCGAACAGAAGCTCTACTCCCGCCTGCGCGGCACCGAGGACGCCCGGCGAGTCTGGCGAGCCTCCGAAGAACTGACGAAGGTGTCGTTCCCAACCGGCTGAGACACTCGGCACCCGTCGCGGGGCGACACGCTAGTGGGTGGCCATGTCGACGAAACGGCTGTAGTGGCCCTGGAAGGCGACGGTGACCGTGGCTGTGGGGCCGTTTCGGTGCTTGGCCACGATCAGGTCCGCCTCGCCCGCGCGCGGCGACTCCCGCTCGTACGCGTCCTCCCGATGCAGCAGGATGACCATGTCGGCGTCCTGCTCGATAGATCCCGATTCACGAAGATCGGACACTTGAGGCCGTTTGTCCGTTCTCTGCTCGGGACCACGGTTGAGCTGGGAGATGGCGATGACGGGCACCTCCAGCTCCTTGGCCAGCAGCTTGAGCGCCCGGGACAGCTCGGAGACCTCCTGCTGGCGGCTCTCGGTCTTCTTCGGCGAGCTCATGAGCTGCAGATAGTCGACGATCACGAAGCGCAGGTCGTGCCGCTGCTTCAGGCGGCGGCACTTGGCCCGGATCTCCATCATCGACATGTTCGGGGAGTCGTCGATGAACAGCGGCGCCTCGGCGACCTCCCCCATCCGGCGGGCCATCCGGGTCCAGTCGTCGTCGCTCATCGTGCCCGAGCGCATCGTGTGCAGCGGGACCCGCGCCTCCGCCGACAGCAGGCGCATCGTGATCTCGTTGCGCGACATCTCCAGCGAGAAGATGACCGTGGTCATCCCATGCTTGATAGCCGCAGACCGGGCGAAATCCAGACCTAGGGTGCTCTTTCCGATCGCGGGGCGGGCGGCCACGACGATCATCTGGCCGGGGTGGAGGCCGTTGGTGAGGACGTCGAGGTCCTGGAAGCCGGTCGGGACGCCGACCATCTGGCCGCTGCGGCTGCCGATGGCCTCGATCTCGTCCAGGGCGCCGGGCATGATGTCCGACAGCGGGAGGTAGTCCTCGGAGGTGCGGCGCTCGGTGACCTTGTAGATCTCGGCCTGGGCGCGGTCGACCAGGTCGTCGACCTCCTCGCCCTGGCCGCCGTAGCCGTAGGAGACGATGCGGGTGCCCGCCTCGATGAGGCGCCGCAGGACGGCCTGCTCCCGGACGATCTTCGCGTAGTAGCCGGCGTTCGCGGCGGTGGGCACGATCGCGGTAAGGGTGTGCAGATAGGCGCCGCCGCCGACGCGGGCGACCTCGCCCCGCTTCTGCAGTTCGTCGAAGACGGTCACCGAGTCGGCGGGCTCGCCCCGGCCGTAGAGATCGGTGATCACGTCGAAGACGATCTGGTGGGCGGGCCGGTAGAAGTCGTCGGCGCGCAGCACCTCGATGACGTCGGCGATGGCGTCCTTGGACAGCAGCATGCCGCCCAGCACCGACTGCTCGGCCTCGATGTTGTGCGGCGGCGTCCGCTCGAACGTCGATTCGGAGCCTCCCGGGCCTCCCGGGAAGTCGAGCACGCTCACCTCACACCCCCTGCCCAGCGGTCACAGCATCCCCAACCCGGTGCGACAGTCTCCCCAACCTCGGGGCGGGGCGGCAACCCGGCCGGTGGACAAGCCTGTGGACAACGTGTGCAGGCACGCCCGTGACATGTGGGAAGCCTGGGGACGAGCCTGTGGACAGCCAAGCAGCCGCATCGGGGAAATCCATCGCTACCTGCGGTTTCACTGTCCACCGCCTGTGGAGGAAAGAAAGTCGCAGAGGGATTCCCGATACTGATCGAGCATGACCTCGTAAGCCGCAAAATAGGCTTATGTCCCTTACCTCCAGAACAGGACACGGACGCGCCCACGACAGGGAGATCCTGAGGCTCGCGATCCCGGCATTCGGGGCACTCGTGGCCGAGCCGCTCTTCCTGCTCACCGACTCGGTCATCGTCGGCCACCTCCCCGATCCAGCGCTCGGCGCGCTCGGTGTGGCCAGCGCGGCCCTGTCGGCTCTCGTCGGGCTGTGCGTGTTCCTCGCGTACGCCACCACGGCCGCGGTCGCGCGGAGGCTTGGGGCGGGGGACGTCAGGCAGGCGATGCGCCAGGGGATGGACGGCCTGTGGCTGGCCGCGATCATCGGCCTGGCCGTCGGTGTGGCGTGCTGGCCTCTTGCTCCGTTTATCGTACACCTGTTCGGAGCGGTGGGCCAGCTCGCCACGGAGGCCGTCACCTACCTGCGCATCAGCCTCATCGGCATCCCCGCGATGCTGCTGGTCCTCGCCGGCACCGGCGTGCTGCGGGGGATGCAGGACACGCGTACGCCGCTCGTGGTCTCCGTGGCGTCGTTCGCGCTGAACGGGCTGCTCAACGCCTGGTTCGTGCTCGGGCTCGGCTGGGGGCTCGCCGGGTCGGCCTGGGGCACGGTCCTCGCCCAGGCCCTCGCGGCGGCGGCCTATCTCGTGATGGTCGTGCGCGCCGCCCGCGCGCACGGCGCCTCGCTGCTGCCCGACCTCGCGGGGCTGCGCGCCGCCGGAGCGGCCGGGCTGGCCCTGGTCGTCCGTACGGCGTGCCTGCAGGCGGTGCTGCTCGTCGCCGCGGGGATCGCCACCCGCATGGGCGACGAGCAGATCGCCGCGCACACGATCGCCACCCGGATCTGGACCTTCCTCGCCTTCGCCCTCGACGCGATCGCCATCGCCGGTCAGGCCATCACCGGCCGCGCGCTGGGCGCGGGAGACACCTCGGGCACCCGCGCGGCGACCCGGCGCATGCTGATCTGGGGCATCGCCTGCGGCGTGGTGTTCGGCGCACTCGTGCTGGCCGCCCGGCCGCTGGTCCCGGCCCTGTTCGACGCGCGGGGCGAGGCCGCCGCCGAACTGCTGGCCGTGCTGTGGCCGGTGGCCCTCCTCCAGCCCGTCGCGGGTGTGGTGTTCGTGCTGGACGGGGTGCTCATCGGCGCCGGCGACCAGCGCTATCTCGCCCACGCCGGGCTGTGGACGACGCTGGCCTTCCTGCCGTTCGCCGCGGTGGCGGGCACCCTGGTCGCCCTGTGGCTCGCGCTCGGCGCGTGGATGGCCGCCCGGCTGGTCACGCTCGGCGTCCGCGCGTACGGCACCGCCTGGATGGTGACCGGCACCTCGCGGACGGCGACCTGACTCACATGCGGCGGGCCTCCAGCACGCGCTGGAGGAACGCGCGGGTGCGGGGATGCCGGGGCTCGGAGAAGATCTGCCCGGGTGGACCGCTCTCCAGCAGCACGCCGCCTTCGAGGAAGCAGACCTGGTCGGCGATGTCACGGGCGAAGCCCATCTCGTGGGTGGCCAGGATCATGGTCATCCCGGTGTCCTTGAGCTCGCGGATGATCCCCAGCACCTCGGTGACCAGCGTCGGGTCGAGCGCGGAGGTCACCTCGTCGAGCAGCAGCAGGCGCGGCCTGGTCGCGACCGCGCGGATCACGGCGACGCGCTGCTGCTGTCCGCCGGACAGCCGGTCGGGATACTCGTCCGCCTTGGCGGCCAGCCCGAACCTGTCCAGCAGCTCACGCGCCCGCGCCTCGGCCTCCTCCGCCCGTACGCCGTGCACCTTGCGCGGCGCGAGCGTGATGTTGTCCAGCACGGTCATGTGCGGGAACAGGTTGTAGGCCTGGAACACCATGCCGATGCGGCGGCGCACGTCGTCCGGGTCGGCCCGCGGGTCCGTGATCTCCGTCCCGTCCAGGTGGATCGCGCCGTCGTCGATCGTCTCCAGCAGGTTGACGCAGCGCAGCAGCGTCGACTTGCCCGAGCCGGACGCGCCGATCAGGCAGACCACCTCGTGCGGGGCGACCTCCAGGTCGATTCCGCGCAGCACGCTCTGCCCGTGGTAGTGCTTCCAGACGCCCTCGATCGTGAGCAGGCTCATGCCGTGCCGCCTCCCGCTTGGCGCCGGGCGACTCGCGCGGCGAGATGGTCGGTGAGCCGCGCCATCGGCACGGTCAGGGCGATGAACAGCAGCGCGGCGGCGAGATAGGGCGTGTAGTTGAAGGACATGGCGGCGTGGATCTGCGCCTGCCGCAGCGCCTCCAGCGGCCCGAGCACGGCGACCAGGGCGGTGTCCTTCTGCAGTGAGGTGAAGTCGTTGAGCAGCGGCGGGACCACCCGGCGGACGGCCTGGGGCAGCACCACGTAGCGCATGGTCTGGCCGTGGGTGAGGGCCAGCGACCGGGCCGCGGCCCGCTGGCTGGGGTGCACCGACTCGATCCCCGCCCGGAACACCTCCGCGACGTACGCTCCGTAGGACAGGACGAGCGCGATGATGCCGAGCGTGACGGGGTCGCTCGGCGCGCCCTGCAACTGGAGCGCCGGGATGCCGAACCCGACCAGGTAGATGAGCAGGATGGTCGGGATGCCGCGGAAGACGTCGGTGTAGAGCACGGCCAGCGCGCGCAGCGGGAAGAACACCGGCGAGCGCAGGCCGCGCACCAGCGCGACGAGAAGGCCCACCACCAGGATGAACGCCTCGGCGATGAGGAAGATCTTGATGTTGAGCAGGAACCCGCGCAGCACGTCGGGCAGCGCGGCGACGAACGCCTCGGGGCTGAGGAAGGTCTCCTGGACGCGCGGCCACCCCGGCGACTTGGTGATCCCGACGACCAGGGCGACCACCACGACGATGGTGGAGGCGGTGGCGATGGACACCGACCGCCGCCCGCGGGCGCGCAGCTCCGCCTCCCGGCGAAGCTGCCGCTCGCTCTTCACCCACTCCGGCGGATCGCCCGGCCCGTCCGGATCGCGATCGGGATCGTCCTCCCGGCCGGACGGCCCGTACGGCGCCGACGCGTGCCCGTCGGTCACTTGAGCTCCGGCGCGCCCGCGGCGGCGGTCAGCCACTCGCCTTCGATCTTCGCCAGCTCACCGGAGCTCCGAAGCTCGCCGAGCGCCTTGTCGACGCAGCTCACCAGGGAGCTGCCCTTCTGGAACAGCAGGCCGAACTCCTCCGGCTCGCCGCCGGTCGCGGCGAACTGGCCGACGATCTTCGAGCCCTTCACCTGCGCGGCCGTGACGTAGAAGGCGGTGGGCAGGTCGACGACGATGGCGTCGATCTGCTTGTTCTTCAGCGCGGTGATCGCGTCGACCTGCTGGTTGAACACGCTCGGGTCCTTAACCGGCTGGATGACCGCCTGTACGGCCTGCAGCGCGGTGGTGGCCGCCTGCACGCCGATCTTGGCGTCCTTGAGATCGGCGAGGCTGGTGGCGGAGGCGTACTTGCCGCCCTCCAGGGCGACCACACCCTGCTTGACGGTGTAGTAGCCCTGGCTGAAGTCGACGGCCTTGGCCCGCTCGGGGGTGATGGAGATCTGGTTGACGTCGAAGTCGAACTGCTTGGGCCCAGGGGCGAACGACGAGTCGAACGGCACGACCGTCCAGGCGACCTCGTCCCTGGTGAAGCCCAGCTGCCCGGCCACCGCGTAGGCGACGGCGCTCTCGAACCCCTGGCCGCTGGAGGGGTCGTCGTTCTTGAACCACGGCTCGTACGCCGGTTTGTCCGTGCCGATGGTGAGCTTGCCGGGGGTGGTGAGCTTCAGGCTCTCCTTGGCACACGCGTCGGCGCCCGTGGAGGCGCCCGCCGACGTGCCCGCCGAGGAGCTCGCGGTGGTGGAGGCGTCGTTCGCCGGGGCGCAGGCGGCGGCCGCCAGCGTGAGGGCACCGGACGCCAGCAGCAGAGAGGGACGGCGCATCACAGCCTCCATCAGGGGGTCTTTCCACGAAATCCGTCAAAACGGATGGGATGATACTAGCGTTCCGTAGAACCCCCCTTTACCTGGGGAGATCCTGGAATTCACGCTCGTCCACCCGGCTCGGACGACGAAGGGCCCCTCTCCGCGGACGGAGAAGGGCCCTCGACGGACTGCGGCGGGTGTCAGCCCGCGACCACCTCGACATCGAGGGTGGCGGCGACCTCCGGGTGCAGCCGGACGCTGACCTTGTGGGTGCCGACGCTCTTGATCGCGTTGCCGATCTCGATCCGGCGGCGGTCGAGCTGGGGACCGCCGGCGGCCTTGACGGCGTCGGCGATGTCACCGGTCGTGACCGAGCCGAACAGCCGGCCGGACTCGCCGGCGCGGGTCTTCAGCTTGACCTTGAGCGCGCCGAGCTGGCCGGCGACCTCCTTGGCGGAGCCGAGGTCGCGGATCTCGCGGGAGGCGCGGGCCTTCTTCAGCGAGGCGACCTGCGACTCGGCGCCGCGGGTCCAGCGGATGGCGAAGCCACGGGGAATGAGGTAGTTGCGGCCGTAGCCGTCCTTGACCTCGACAACGTCGCCGGGAGCGCCGAGCCCGGAGACCTCAGTGGTGAGAATGAGCTTCATGTCCTGGGTCTCCCTTCTCAGCGCGCGGTGCTCGTGTACGGCAGCAGGGCCATCTCACGAGCGTTCTTGATAGCGGTGGCCACGTCGCGCTGGTGCTGGGTGCAGTTGCCCGTCACCCGGCGAGCACGGATCTTGCCGCGGTCGGAAATGAACTTCCGCAGCAGCGCCGTGTCCTTGTAGTCGACGTAGGAGATCTTGTCGTGACAGAAGAGGCAAACCTTCTTCTTGGGCTTGCGCACTGCCGGCTTCGCCATCGTGGTGCTCCTTTCAGAGCCCCGCGTTTCGCGGGAATGGTCGCTCGGTTGTGTTTACAGTGAGTGGGACCGGAAGGCCCGGGACCGGGTCGTGCCCGAAGGTCGTTTCCCTAGAAGGGCGGTTCGTCGCTGAAGTCGCCGCCGAAGCCGCCACCACCCTGGGGAGCGCCGCCGCCGAAGCCGCCGCCGCCACCCCCTCCGCCGGAGCCGTAGCCACCCTGCGGAGCGGGAGCCGCGGACGCCCACGGGTCGTTGGCCGGGCCGCCGCCGAAGCCGCCGCCTCCGCCCTGGCGCGAGGTCTTGTTGACCTTCGCCGTCGCGTTGCGCAGCGAAGGGCCGACCTCGTCGACCTCGACCTCGTAGACCGTGCGCTTCTCGCCTTCCTTGGTCTCGTACGAACGCTGGCGCAGCCGTCCCTGCACGATCACCCGCATGCCGCGCTGGAGGCTCTCGGCGACGTTCTCCGCCGCCTGCCGCCAGACGTTGCAGGTGAGGAACAGGCCCTCGCCGTCTTTCCACTCGTTGGTCTGCTTGTCCAGGAACCTCGGAGTGGACGCGATGCGGAACCGGGCCACGGCCTGCCCCGTCGGGGTGAAGCGCAGCTCCGGGTCGTCGACAAGATTGCCGACAATGGTGATCTGTGTGTCGCCTGCTGCCATCGGTCGCTTTCGCCTTCCTATCCCGTCAGCTGAGCCGTCAGGGGCTCAGAGTACGGCTCGGGCCCGACAAACCGCCGGGCTTCTGAGCCGTCTAGTGCAGCTCGGGGCGGATGACCTTGGTGCGGAGAATGCCCTCGTTCAGGTTGAGCTGGCGGTCCAGCTCCTTCACGGTGGCGGGCTCGGCGGTCAGGTCGACCACCGCGTAGATGCCCTCGGACTTCTTCTCGATGTCGTAGGACAGGCGGCGACGGCCCCAGACGTCGACCTTCTCCACGCTTCCGCCGTCGTTGCGGACGACGGCGAGGAACTGGTCGAGCGACGGCTGCACGGTGCGCTCGTCGAGGGACGGGTCGAGGATGACCATCATCTCGTAGCGACGCATGTGTTATCCAACCTCCTCTGGACTCTTGCGGTCACGACGCCTTGCCGTGACAGGAGGACCTGCGCGATGCCGGGCGGCCAAGCCGCCCCAGCTGTGTCACACGCAGTCGAACCAGGCTACCAGCCCCTTGGCCGTACGCCGGACGGAGAGCGAAACTGGAGGTCGGAGAGGGGGGAGGCGCGATGCCACGTGTCATCGGCCGGAGAAGGAGGCGCCCCGGTCACCTGACGCTGAACACCGACGGGCGTCCGCACCCGCGGGAGAACGCGTTGACGATCGCCACGCTCGCGTGCGGTCTGGTGGCGTTCGTCACGGGGTTCGTCGTGCAGGCGCACATGGTCGCGTCCTGGGTCGGCGCGATCGGGTTCTGGGGCGGCCTCTACGCACAGTTCGTCTCGTCGACCAGCAGGCAACGGGCACTGATCATCGTGGGGATCGTGGGGTCGTTCGTCGGCGCGGCGCTGGGGATCGCGCACGGCGGCTTCTTCCCCCGCGGGTTCACCCTGCGCAACTGACTCGTCCACGGCGCCGCTCCGACCGGAGGTGGCTCAGCCGCCGATGTGCAGGTCGACGCCGAGGAGCACGAGGAACCACAGGAAGACGGCGATCAGGGCCTGGGCGACCTGCTTGATGAGGGTGGGGGTGATGTAGTGGTGGATCCAGGCCACGTAGAGGCCGACGAGGATGTAGATGAGAAGGATGAAGCTGCCTAAGCGATATCTCATGCTCGTCTCCCTGACGAAGTAGGATCGGCGCGCGGGTCTCAGGGCGCGTGACACGCGACTTCCCTGGTGCGCTCTTTTGAAACAGCGCACCCTCTTGAAACGCTCTTGGAGAGCGCCTACAGTTCGCCCTCCGCGTCCGGCAGCCGCTCACCAGGCACGCACGTGTTGGAGGACCTCCATGGACAGCCACAGCGCCGGCCCGCGGATCGGGGCCCACGTCGACCAGGACGACCCGCTGGCGCACGCGGCGGCCCGCGACGCCGAGGTGGTGCAGTTCTTCCTCGGCGACCCGCAGGGATGGAAGAGCCCGGTGCTCCCGGCCACCGCCGACGCCCTGCGCGCCTCGGACGTCGATGTCTACGTGCACGCGCCGTACGTCATCAACGTGGCGACCGCGAACAACCGCATCCGCATCCCGAGCCGCAAGCTCCTGGACGCGCACCTCAAGGCGGCGGCGTCGATCGGCGCCAAGGGGCTGGTCGTCCACGGCGGGCACGTCAACGCGGGCGACGACCCGCAGACCGGGTTCGACAACTGGCGCAAGGTCTTCGAGCGCACCGAGTGCCCGATTCCCGTCCTGATCGAGAACACCGCGGGCGGCGGCAACGCGATGGCGCGCAGGCTGGAGCGGATCGCCCGGCTGTGGGACGCCGCGACGGCGGGTGCGCCGGACCCCTCGATGGTCGGCTTCTGCCTCGACACCTGTCACTTCCACGCGGGCGGCGAGGAGCTCGCCGGGCTGGTGGAGCGGGTGAAGGCGATCACCGGCCGGATCGACCTCGTGCACTGCAACGACTCGCGGGACGCGTTCGACTCGGGCGCCGACCGGCACGCCAACCTCGGCGCCGGCCAGATCGACCCCGAGTCGATCCTCGCGGTCTGCCGCGCGGCCGGGGCGCCGATCGTGGTCGAGACGCCGTTCGAGGGTCAGGCCGAGGACATCGCGTTCCTGCGCAAGCATCTGTGACGCAGGGCCGTCCACAGCCTGTGGATAAATCTGCGGATTGCGAACCTCAGAAAACGGGTAGGGCTTCTGGAACGTCCTGCTCGTCCTTCGCCTTCTTCGGCCTGCGCGTGGCCCGCCACAGCTGCACGTACGACGTGACCGCCGCGGCCAGGAAGACCAGATTCCGGAGGGTCAGCACCACCGTGCCGGGCAGCGCGCCCTCCCAGCTGTAGTCCTGCTCCACCCAGGGGTACATGATCCCGGTGAGCAGGGCGGCGACCATGACGAGCCAGGCGGCCGGCCGCTGCGTCGGCCCCGGCTCCGCGCGCCGCACCGCGAGGATGACGGCGGCGACGCCGATCACCCAGACGAAGTACTGCGGCGACAGCACCCGGCTGGTGACGACCAGGAACAGCACGGTGGTGAGCGCGGCGTCGTAGTAGGACCGCGGGCTGGGAGCCGCGCGCAGCCACCACACCCCGATCAGCACGAGCGCCACGGGCGTGGCCGCCAGGCTCACCCCGATCGCGGTGTCCACGCCGGCGCCCACGGCCTCCATCGAGCCGTGCTGGTAGGTGGTGAAGCCGTCCCACCACCCGAGGGCCCGGGCGAGCGCGAACGGCGTCGCGGCGAGCGACTCGATCTGCAGCCCCCGCTCCTGCTGCGCGGTCAGGAAGTCGAGCGCGTGCGGCAGGGTCAGAGCGGCCATGCCGCAGCCGGCCACCGCGACGACGAGCGTGGAGCCCGTGGCGGTCAGCAGTTCACGCCACCGCCGCAGGCCGGTGAGCAGCGCGACCGGCCACACCTTGACGATGAGCCCGACGCCGATCAGCGCTCCGCGCACCAACGGGTTCGCCGAGGCCGTCAGCGCCAGCACCGCCACCAGCGTGACCATCAGGTCGTACCGGCCGAGGAGCACCGGCCCGAGCAGGGCCGCGCCGATGGTCCACGCCCACGGGCCGGTGCGGCCTCCGCCGCGCGGGGAGTGCGAGAACCGCCACACCAGGAACAGGATCACGAGGTCGCAGAGCAGGGACAGCAGGTAGAAGGCGACGTGATACTCGAACGGCAGCAGCCGGGGGACGAGCATCGGCAGCGCCGCGAACGGCGGATACTGCCACTTGTCGTCCCCGGCGGGGAACTCCCCGCGCGCCAGGACGTCCGACCAGCCCTGGTAGAGGGTGACGTCGTTGCTGAAGGAGTCGCCGTGGCCGGTCGGGATGGCCTGGGTCGCGACGAGGAACAGCCCCGCCCTGGTCACCGTCCACACGAGCAGCAGAAGCCATGGCGGCCTCCGGCGCATCACCGTCTCCTCCCCGTTCGCCGCACGCTTGCGAGCGACGTTACGCGAAGCCCGCGCGCACGTCTCGCGGGAACATCCGGCGAGGGTGCGCGCGGGCCGTGAAATCCGATGAAAGATTCATGCCTCAGACCGGTTCCGGCTGCTCCTGTCCGCCCCGCTCCTCCGGTCCGTCACGCTCCTCGGAGCCGCCCCGGGCGAGGACCGCGCGGCGCAGCACGAAACGGTCCTCGGCCTGGTCGAACGGGCCACCGGACGGGTCGTCCACATCCCCCTGGCGGACGACGTCGTGCTCGGGGCGCAGGATCTCCCAGACGACCAGCGCCATGAGGACGACGATCGTCAGCAGGCGGGCCCAGACCGACAGGAAGTAGGGGTCGTCGCCGATGCCGAGCGAGGCCTGGTCGGGGATCTGGGTGATCAGGTAGAGCCAGATCGAGAAGAAGTACCAGCACTCGGCCACCTGCCAGGCGGCGAGGGCCCCCCACCTCGGCCTGGCCAGCACCGCGAACGGCACCAGCCACAGGACGTACTGCGGCGACCAGACCTTGTTGGTGATCATGAACGCGGCCAGGGCCAGGAAGCACAGCTGCATCAGGCGAGGCCGGCGCGGCGCGGTGAGCGCGAGCACGGCCACGCCCAGCAGCAGCACCGCCAGGGCCGCCATGGCCATCGTGTTCAGCTTCTCACCGTCGCCGAGGAAGGCCAGGAACTCGGGCCTGTCGTGGCCGAACCACTGCGTCTTCTGGAAGAAGAACCACAGGCCGCCCCAGTCGGCGCCGCGCTCGCTGCTGAAGGCGTAGAACCGCTGCCAGCCCTCGAAGTTGATCATCATGATCGGCACGTTGACCAGCAGCCAGGCGGCGGCCGCCCCCGCGACGGTCTTCAGGAACGGCATCCATTTGGCCGTACGCAGGGTGAGCAGGAACAACGCGCCGAAGAACATCAGCGGGTAGAACTTCGTGGCCACGGACAGAGCCAGCAGCACACCGGCCAGCCACGGCCGGTGCCGGGCCCAGGCCAGCAGGCCGCCGAGCGCGAGCGCGCCCGCGGCGAGGTCCCAGTTGATGTACGCGCAGAGGATGACGGCCGGGCCGACGGCGTACCAGAGGGCGTCCCAGGGGCGGCGGCCCGCGAGCGCGGCCGTCAGCAGCACGCCCACGACCAGCGCGATGCCCATCAGGACCACGGTGACGTCGTAGAACACGACCCCGTCACCGCCGGCGAGGCGCCGGGCGAACTCCATGATTCCGCCGATGCCGACCGGATACTCGACCGGGTAGTCGACGTACGGGACCTTGCCCTCGTTGAGCTTCTCCGCCCAGAACAGCGGATAGATGTCCGTGTAGCAGAAGTGCGTGTACTGCCCGATTCCGCCGTCCCAGGCGCCGCCGAACCGGCACGGATACTTCCACAGGTAGGCGAGGACGGCGCCGAGTCCCGCGAGAAGCCCGAGAGGCAGGTACGGCACAGCCCGCGCGGCGACCCCGGGCATCGGGGCGGAGTCGTTCGTGGTCCGGGTCGTCATGGTGGGTATTGCACCATCGAACCCCGTGAGTTGGCGACTCAGACGGTTCGAGGGGGCCCGCGGCGGCGCGCCGCGGGCCCCCTCGTCACGGTCTAACGAAGTTTCGGTCCGGGCTCAGGGACTGGTTCCGGACTGCCTCGCGACGGGTGCCGACGCGGGGGCACCGGTGCCGTCCGCCGGGGCGTTCTGTCCCCCTGGTCCCCCCTGTCCGCCCGGGCCCCCCTGTCCTCCGGGGCCGTTGTCGCCGAGATCGAGACCCACGCCGTCGTCGCCACCGCCGACGCTGCCGTCACAGGACAGGTCGCCGGGGAGACAGGAACCGTCGCCGCCGCCGCCGTTCGGGAAGTCGGTCGGCATGTCGTTGGGGAACCCGCCGCCGCCGTCCTCCGGGCTGGGGGACGGGGTGGGCGTCGGGCTCGGCACGATGTTCTCCGGGCTGCCCATGCCGGCCTTCGCCGGGAACTGCTCGACGGGCTTGCCCTCGTGCGCCGCGACCATGAAGTCGTGCCAGATGTGCGTCGGGGCGTCGGCGCCCTCGAAGCCCAGCGACACCTCCTTGACGCGGGTGTACGGGTTGTTCCCGTTGTACTTCGGGTGCTCCTTGCCGTTCGGCGTGATCGGGCAGTTGGAGTAGCGCGGCTGCACGATCTTGCCGCTCTTGGTCACGCACTGCTCGCGGTACATGCCGACCGCGGTCACCAGCTGCGGCGTGTAACCGACGAACCAGGCTTCCTTCTCGTCGTTGTTGGTGCCGGTCTTGCCGGCGGCGGGGCGCCCGATGGGACCCCAGCGGCTGGCCGTACCGGACTTGATGACCTGCTCCATGGCGTAGGTCGCGTCGGCCGCCGCCTCCGGCGAAATCACCTGCTTGACCTCGCGGGCCTCGGTCAGCACGACGGTCTTGCCCTGCTTGACCTCTTTGATCACGTGGTAGTCGACGTGCTTGCCCGCGTTGGCGAAGATCGAGTAGCCGGCCGCCTGCTCCACCGGCGTGACGCCGACGCTGCCGATCGCGAGCTGGTAGCCGTGCCCGCTCTGGCCGCCGACGCCGTTCTTGTCCTCCTCCAGCGCCCGCTTGCTGATGCCGGCCGCCTCGGTGAGCGACCGCAGGTCGTCCAGCTGGCCGGGCAGCTTGAACGCCATCGAGGCGAACGCCGTGTTGATCGAGTGCGCGGTCGCGTAGATCACGTCGATCGACGCGGGCACGGAGTGCCCGTTGGTGATCGGAGTGGTGCCGGGCAGCTCCTTCGGCATCGTCTCCTTGCCGGGGACGTAGCTGTTGAGGCTGTAGCCCGCGTCGAGCCAGGCGGCCAGCACGTACGGCTTGAACGCCGAGGCCGCCTGCTTCCTGGAGTCGAAGGGCTCGTTCCAGGTCTCGTTGAGGTAGTTGCTGCCGCCGTAGAACGCGATCACCCGGCCGTTCGTCGGGTCCACGGCCGCGAGGCCGGTGTGGAACTCCTTCGACATCGACGAGGTCGTGTTCAGGACCGCCTTCTTCGCCGCCTGCATGAGCTTCTTGTCGAAGGTGGTGTAGATCTTGTAGCCGCCGCTCTCGATCTGCTCGCGGCTGAGCTTGCGGCCCTCCAGCTCGTGCAGCGCCTGGCTGAGCATGTAGCCCTTGAGCCCGCTGAACTCCTGCGGATTCTTCTGCGGCTTCGGCTTGGGGAACTTCGCGGTGGCCGCGACGTTCGGATACTTGGGCTTGCCGTCCTTGTCCGTCATGAGGGACATGCCGTTGAGGACGTACTTGAAGCGCTCCTCGGTGCCCGCGTAGTTGCCGTCGGCCTCGGCCTTGTCGAAGTTGCCCGGCTGCTGGATGCGCCCGGCCAGGTAGGCCCCCTGCGCCACGGTCAGCTTCTTGGCGGGCTCGTTGAAGAACTCGCGGGCCGCCGCCTCGATGCCGTAGGTGTTGCGGCCGAACGGCACCGTGTTCAGGTAGTACTCGAGGACCTTGTTCTTCGACCAGTCCTTGTCGAGCCGGACCGCGATGAAGATCTCCTTCACCTTGCGCTTGATGGTCTGCTCGGTGCTGAGGCCGTTGAAGTAGTTGCGGGCCATCTGCTGGGTGATGGTCGAACCGCCCTGCGTCTGCTGGCCCGTGGCGGTCATCCAGACCGACCGGGTGAGGCCGGCGATGTCGATGCCGCCGTCCTCCCAGAACGAGCGGTTCTCCGCCGCCACCACCGCGTCCTGGACGTGCTGCGGCACCTGGTCGAGGGTGACCGCCACCCGCTTGGTGCCGAGGCGGGCCAGCACCGAGCCGTCGCGGTAGTAGAAGGTGCTGCCCTGGGCCTTGGCCGTCTCCTGCGCGTCATGCTCGGAGGGCAGCTCCGTGTTCGCGTAGGCGACCGCGATCATGCCGAAGATTCCGGCGCACAGCACGGTGAGGCTCGCGAGGAGGATCTTCCAGCTCGGGACGAACCGCTTCCAGCCCGTACGGCGGGGCTTGGCGTTCTCCTCGAAGTCGTCGTCGTCGAAGTCGCGCGGGTCACGCGGACCACGCCCTCCCGGACCACCGGGCCCACCCGGTCCCCCCGGACCACCGGGACCGCCGGGGCCGCGTCCGCCGCGGCCGGTCGGCCTGCGGCGGCGACCGCCGGTCTGCCCGCCGGTCTGCATCGACTCGGTGGGCTGTCCCTCGGCGTCGCGGCGGGGGCCGCCCGCCGGCATGCCCAGCGCCTGCGTGCGCTCGTCGGCGCCCGGCGCCCCCGGCCGCCCCGGACCGCCGGGGCCGGCGGGACCACCGGGACCGCCCGGGCCCTGCGGGCCGTAGCGCGGGTCGTGCCCCCCTGGCGGCCGGCCGCCGCCCATCGGACCCCGTGGGCCCGGTCCCTGACCATGTGCCGGACCCTGCGGCGGACCCTGCATCGGGCCGCCTGGCGGCACCGCGCCCATGGCCGCCGTGTCCTCGAAGGCCGCCTCACGGCGGCGGGGGTCCGGTCCGGGAGGGGGCGGCTGCGGCGCGCGACCCCGGCCGGGTTGCCGCGGCGGAGCGGGGTCGCCGTACGCGTCGTACTCGTCGGACTCCCGGGGCGAGCGACGACGGCGCCCAGGGCGGGATGATCCACCGGAGCCCGAGGCGTCCTCGGGGCGGCCGGACGATTCCGGTCCGTAGCTGCTGTAAGTCACACGTCCTCGTCAGATGTCTTCGGGAAACTGATCGACGTCGGCCGGCAGGCCGGGAGGGTTCCTCCTGGGAAGGTGGAGGGTCGCCCTACAGGGAAGGGCCCGGGGGATCGGCTGTTCCGTGGACGAACGACACCGCCAGGTGGTTCCAGGTACAACCTTGGCAGACCTCCACCACGCAGACCCGGGATTCGCCGTATTCCCGGGCCGTCACGGCGCGCTCCGTCCTCCCCCTGGTCCGTTCCGCCGCTCGTCCCCGTTCGCCTCCGTCCACAGGTGTGACGTTGGTCACGTTCCTTCGCCCGCGCGTGGGGCAGATGCGAGACGTGGGCTCAGCGTGAGGCCGGGCCGCACGTGGGAGGAGAGGGCGGGCGTCCCAGACGTCCCGCGCCCGCGTGCGATCGGCGCGGAAGGACCGTACGGCCGCCCGCCTGGCGAAGCCGCGGGCCTCGACCGATCGCTGTGAGCACATGTGGCCAGATTACGACCCTTTGCCAAATCTTGCCCAACTGTTGACCCGTTGCCAGATATGACACCCCGACGTATCCTGCAGATGTATCGAGTCGATACATCAGTCGGACACAGGAGGTGGTTCCAGTGACGGGCTCTCGTGGAGGTGTGCTGGAACTCGCCGTCCTGGGGTCGCTGCACGAAACACCTCTGCACGGATACGAGCTGCGCAAACGGCTCAACACGCTGCTCGGCATGTTCCGTGCGTTCTCCTATGGCTCGCTGTATCCCTGCCTCAGGGGCCTGCTCAACGACGGGCTCATCGTCGAGGAGGAGCCCCCGCAGGACACGGTTCTCGGCCGCAGGTCGAAGATCGTCTATCGGCTCACGGCGGAAGGTAAGGAGCGGTTGCAGGAGCTGCTCAACCAATCGGGCCCGTCCTCCTGGGAGGACGAGAGCTTCGGCATCCGCTTCGCCTTCTTCCGCCACACGGAAGCCGAAGTGCGGCTGCGCATCCTGGAGGGCCGCCGCAGCCGCCTGGAAGAACGCCTCGACCGCGTCCGTGAGGCTCTGTCCCGCACGAGGGAGCGACTCGACAGCTACACGCTGGAGCTCCAGCGCCACGGGCTGGAGTCGGTCGAGCGCGAGGTTCGCTGGCTGAACGAGCTGATCGACTCGGAACGACGGAGCCGGTCGGCTCCCGGCGAGGGGGATCACCCCCCGGGTCCCGCGCAGGCCGTACAGGAAGAGACCCAGAGGGCGGACACGCCCGAGGCAGATAGGTAAAGGAGCGAGTGCTATGGGTTCGGTGCGCGTAGCCATCGTCGGTGTGGGCAACTGCGCCTCATCGCTGGTGCAGGGCGTCCACTACTACAGGGACGCGGATCCGGGCAGCCGTGTGCCGGGCCTCATGCACGTGCGGTTCGGTGAGTACCACGTCGGCGACGTGGAGTTCGTCGCGGCTTTCGACGTGGACGCCAAGAAGGTCGGCCGCGACCTGTCGGAGGCCATCGTCGCCTCCGAGAACAACACGATCAAGATCTGCGACGTGCCGCCGCTCGGCGTCACCGTGCAGCGTGGTCCCACCTTCGACGGGCTGGGCACGTACTACCGCGAGATCATCGAGGAGTCCGACGAGCAGCCGGTCGACGTCGTCCAGGCGCTCAAGGACGCCCGGGTGGACGTGCTCGTCTCCTACCTGCCGGTGGGCTCGGAGGAGGCCGACCGCTTCTACGCGCAGTGCGCGATCGACGCCAAGGTGGCCTTCGTCAACGCGCTTCCGGTCTTCATCGCCTCCGACCCCGAGTGGGCCGCGAAGTTCACCGAGGCCGGCGTGCCGATCGTGGGCGACGACATCAAGTCGCAGGTCGGCGCCACGATCACGCACCGCGTGCTGGCCAAGCTGTTCGAGGACCGCGGAGTGGAGCTGCTGCGCACCTACCAGCTCAACTTCGGCGGGAACATGGACTTCATGAACATGCTGGAGCGCACCCGCCTCCAGTCCAAGAAGATCTCCAAGACCCAGTCGGTCACCTCGCAGATCCCGCACGAGATGGGGAAGGCCGACGTCCACATCGGCCCGTCGGACCACGTGCCGTGGCTGGACGACCGCAAGTGGGCCTACGTCCGCCTGGAGGGCAGGTCGTTCGGCGACACCCCGCTGAACCTGGAGTACAAGCTCGAGGTCTGGGACTCGCCCAACTCGGCCGGCATCATCATCGACGCGGTCCGCGCGGCCAAGATCGCCCTGGACCGGGGCATCGGCGGCCCGCTGCTGTCGCCCTCGTCGTACTTCATGAAGTCGCCGCCGGAGCAGTACTCCGACGACGTCGCCCGCGAGGCCGTCGAGAAGTTCATCCGGGGCGAGAACGAGCGCTGACGGACTCTTCTCCGCGTGTCCCGCCCCGGTTCCGTGACGGACCGGGGCGGTTTCACATGCTCATGGGTGGCGGCGGGCCCGGAGGCGGCGGCTCAGGCGAGAGGGAGCGCGGCCGGCGGCAGGGCCGCCGGGTCGGCCACCGGCCAGGCCAGCGGGTCCGGCCCGAGCGCGACGAGCTGCGGCACCTGCTCCCGCGCCCAGGGCGAGATGTCCAGCTCTCCGCTCGTCACCCCGGCGGCGAAGCTCGCCCAGGGCTCCCAGCGGACCTCGCCGACCTCCTCGGCGTTGGGCGCGGCCTCCTCTCCCGTCACCACCGCCCGGTAGACCGGGCACAGCTCGTGCTCGACCATCCCGTTGTCCATGACCGCGCGGTAGGCGAAGCGCGGCAGGATCAGGTCGACGGACTCGACGATCAGTCCGAGCTCGAACGCCAGGCGGCGGACCACCGCCGCCGACAGCGGCTCCCCGGGCAGCGGATGCCCGCAGCAGCTGTTGGTCCACGCGTCGGGCCAGGTCAGCTTGTGACCCGCCCGCCGCGACAGCAGCACCCGGCCCTGCCGGTCGAAGACATAACTGGAGAACGCCAGGTGCAGCGGAGTGTCCGCGCCGTGGACGGTGGACTTGGGAGCGGTGCCGATCGGGTTGCCCTCGACGTCGACCAGCACGACATGTTCCGGTGAGGTCACCGTCAGAGACTACGGTGTCACGCCGTCGCCGGTCAGTGGCAGGGGGTTTTATCGGGGTTGATCCTGATGCCTCTCGGAGATCGTCCGCGTAGGCTGTCGCCGTGTCCTACGTCTCCGATCTGCGGGTGGTCCTGCGGGGTCGCAACTTCCGGCGGCTCTTCGCCACGAGGCTCGTCTCGCAGTTCTCGGACGGGATCTTCCAGCTCGCCGTCGGCGGGTACGCGTTCTTCAGCCCGGAACGGCAGGCCAGCGCCGCCGACATCGCGGCGGGCCTCGCCGTGCTGCTCCTGCCGTACAGCGTGCTCGGGCCCTTCGTCGGGGTGTTCATCGACCGCTGGTCGCGGCGGCAGATCCTCGTGATCGCGCCGTTCGTGCGCGGGACGCTGCTGGTGCTGGCCGCCTGCCTCGTCCTGGCGGGGACCTCCGACGTCGTCTTCTACGTGGCGGCGCTCGGCGTGCTCGCGGTCAACCGCTTCTTCCTGGCGGCCCTGGGCGCGTCGCTGCCCCACGTCGTGCCGGGCGACCAGCTGATGATGGCCAACGCGGTGACTCCCACCTCCGGCACGGTGGCGACGTTCCTCGGGATGGGCGCGGCCATGGTGCTCCGCACGATCGCCGGATCGGACGACCGGGGCGTGGCGGTGCTGCTGGTCTGCTCCGGCGTCGTCTTCGGGCTGAGCGCGCTGATCGCCCGGACGATGGAGCGCTCCCTGCTCGGCCCGGCGTACGACCCGGACCGCCCGCAGGCCCGCGAGGCCGTACGGCACGTGCTGACCGGGCTGGTGGACGGCGCGCGGCACGTCGCGCACCGGCGCTCGGCGGCGGCCGCCCTCACCGGCATGGCCGCCCACCGCCTCATGTTCGGCATCTCGACGGCGGCGGTGGTCCTCATCTACCGCTACTCCTTCACCAGCGACCCCGACGACGCGCTGAAGGGCATCGCGCTCGTGCTGGGCGCCGTCGGCGCCGGGAGCTTCGCCGCGGTGCTGGTCACCCCGTGGGCCACCGAACGGATCCGCATCGAGACCTGGGTCCCGGCCATGCTGATCACCTGCGGGATTCTGGAGTTCGCGCTGTGCGTGACGTTCCGCGAGTGGGGCTTCCTCGGTGCCGGGCTCGTGATCGGCGTCGCGGGACAGAGCGTGAAGATCTGCGCCGACACCGTCGTGCAGCGCGACGTCGAGGACGCCTATCTCGGCCGCGCCTTCTCCGTGTACGACATGCTGTTCAACGGCATGACGGTCCTCGGCGCGGTGCTGGCGGCGGCTCTGCTGCCCCACGACGGCAGGTCCTACCCCGCGCTCGCCGTGATCGCCGTCGGCTACCTGCTCGGCGCGGTGGTCTACCGGCTGGTCCTCCCCTCCCCCACCACCCGCCACCCCGCCGTCGCCTCCGATCGACCCGAGTAAGGGCCGGGCGTGATCAGGTGATGTGCCCCTGACATATCCATGACGGCGCCCTGACGGATCATCCGAGAGCTACTATTCCGGCAGTTCCCGGTCCTCTCATCACCGAACAGGCCGTTGTGATGTCCTCCCCGACCCCCTCGACCGCAGGAGACGACTCCGACCGGCCGCCAGGGAACGCACCGGGGGAGGCGACGCCCCCGGAGCGGCCCCCGAAGGTGGCGGCGGCGCGGGAGACGCTCGTCACGACGCTCGCCGCGGCCGCGGCGAACAGCATCTGGACGGAATACCACGCCTTCCTGGAGCACCTGCCGGTCCCGACGTACGTCGGAGTGCTGGCGACCGGCGTGCTCGGCGGTTTCTTCCTGTCGGGCCGGGGGCCGGCGGGTGTGCTCGCCCGACTGACCGGATGGCTCGGCCCGCCCGCCGCGAGGATCCGGGACTGGATCCTGGCCCCCCTCTCCCAGCGGACGCGGACGGCGAAGACGCTGCGGACGCTGCGCCGCGCCCTGCCCGTGCTCGTGATCGCCTATCTGTCCGTGGCGTCCGGTGTGGTCGTCGTCCTGGGCGTCTGGGGCGCGTCGATGCTGGTGCGGTGGGCGTCGTCACCCTCCTGCGCGGATCCGCGGGAGTTGTTCGTGATCACGGCGCCGGAG
Source organism: Microbispora sp. H10949 (assembly GCF_014161435.1). Lineage (NCBI taxonomy): Bacteria > Bacillati > Actinomycetota > Actinomycetes > Streptosporangiales > Streptosporangiaceae > Microbispora > Microbispora sp. H10949. The sequence continues at coordinate 431,046 of NZ_JABBWZ010000009.1, forward strand.
AACGTCGACGAGCTGCGCGATGCCGTCGCGGCCTATGCCGGCGATTCGGACGACTGCCCGCCGTACCGGATCTCGGTCGGCCCCGCGCCGTCGGCGGCCGATATCGCCACGGGCTTCACCCTCGGCTGGTGCCGGGGAGACGAGTCGTTCCCGAGGCTCTTCGGGAGGCGCCCTGACGCCTGGATCGCCACCAGCACCGCCGAGGTGGAGCACGTTCTCCGGCTCCAGAGCACCAGCAGCCCTTCGGGACAGCCCTGCGACAGGATGGCCGGCGGAACGGCGACGCTGCGCCCGGGCCCGAGTGTGGCCGGCGAGCAGCTGGTCGTCGCGATGCTCGCCGAGCGCGCCGACGACCTGGAGAGACTGCCTCCGGAGCGGAGAGGCGACAGAGCGCTGGCGGACGTCATGCGGACGGTCCGCACCGATCTGGGCATGCGCCTGGTCTACCCGCAACCCGGTCTCTCCTCGGCCGGTCTGCTGGCGGCCGCACGCCTGGTCGGCCTGGAACGCCCTGAGGACACCGTGCGGAGCATGGTCTCCGACGACAGCGTCAACGCGCTCCTGTGCCGCTTCAAACGGATGACGAGGGCCGAGAAGAATGAGCATGCCCTGCTCATCCCGGCCCACAGTGTGCGGGAGTACAACGCCGGGGAGATCGCGGACGAGGGCTGCCGGGGCATGGGCGAGGACGAGCCCAGACTCACGGAGGAACGGCCGCCCGGTCTGCCCCTCCTCGACTATCCGTTCGTCGCCGTCGACTGGCCGGACGAGGGCGCCCAGGCCTCCCGGGACGAGACGGCCGAAAGCCGCCTCGCTCTCGATCACTTCGCCGCCTGGCTCACGCACGAGCACCCGCTCTTCGGCCGCCCGGCACCGCCTGCCAAGCAGAGCGGCGATGACGTGCTGGACCAGGCGAAGAAGGAGATTTCCCGGCGGCTGCACCCCGTCGACCTGCAGTTCCTGCTCGACGTCTCCGGATCGATGTCCCGATCGCTCCTTCCCGCGAGTGAGGCGCTCCCCGAGATCAGGCAGGCGCTCATCGAGACCGACCGGCTGTCGCTCAGCACGTTCTGGCGGGAGAAGGACGAAGGTCCCGTAAGGGTCAGCGATCCCACCGACAAGGACGAGCCGAGCCGTCTGGACAGGTTCGTCGGGCGTTTCCGGCTGGAGCGGAGCCGGGGACGGGACGCACCGCTGTGGACGGCGATCGAGGAGCTGGGAAGGAAGTTCGGCCCCCCGGCCCGTTCGGTGGTGGTCATCACGGACGGAGGACCGTTCGGGACCGGAAGGGATCCCCGGCCTGCGGAGCAGGACGTCGTACGGGCCCTGAGCCGCAGCCCCTCGATACGCAACCTCTACGTCCTCGTCCTCGGGCACAACGGGTGTGGGGGCAGGTTCCCGCAGCCGGAGCGGGTACACGGGCCGGGGGCGAAGCCGGGGTCGGAGCAGCGCGTGATCTGCGCCGAGATCGGAGGAGGGCAGCCCTCCCGGACAGGGACGCAGGCGGTGGCGGGCGTGCTGCGTAACGCGATCTTCACACTACGGGAGTGGTCCTGATGACCCGGCGACCGGAGCTGTGGTGGTCACGGCTTCCCCCCTTCCGGAGGCGGCTCGCCGCCGGAGGGTTCGCGGTGGGCGTCCTCCTCGGGAGTCTGCAACTCCTGCACACCGGGAGGGACACGGCCTGCCACTCCGACGGGCGGATCACGATCGCGGCGAACAGCGACGTCAGCGCCGGAGGCTTCCGCAGGGACCTCGTCCGGCAGTGGAACGCGAAGTCGAAACGCACCGACGATCTCGTCGAGATCTCCGACTCCACCGACGAGGCCAGGGCCGAGATGGCCGCCGCGGCCCAGTCGCACCGCTGCACCTACGACATCTTCCTCCTGGACGTCGTCTACATCCCCGAGTTCGCGAGGAACGGCTACCTGAGCGAGCTCACCCCGAAGGAGTTCGGCGCGGCGTGGCCGCACGTCACAAAGGAGGTGCTGCGGGCGGCACAGGTGGACCGCAGACAGTACGCCGAGCCCCTGGCCACAGACGCGCCGCTGTTGTTCCGCAAGGCCGGCCTGCCGCTCCCCGCCACATGGGCGGATCTCGTCGGAGACGGCAGCCGGACCGGCTACGCCGGCACGTACGGCTACGTCGGGCAGTTCGACGACTACGAGGGGGGAACCGTCAACCTCATGGAGGCGGTGCTCTCCTCCGGCGCCGAGATCACCGAGGGCGACGAGGTCGTGCTCGACCAGTACGCCGAGAAGACGAAGAACGCGCTCGCCCACCTGCGCGGGCTTCTCGACGGCCTCGCGGGGGACGGGAGCCGGCCACCCGGCCCGGGCGGCCCCTCCTCCAGCCCGGCGCCCTCCCCCGGCGCCGAGGCCCGGTGCCAGGACCGCCTCGGCCGCGGCTGTCTGTTCCGGTACCGGGAGGAGAGCAGCCTGCAGGCTTTCCGGGACGGGGACGTGGGGTACATGCGGAACTGGCCGTTCGCCTTCCCCCGTCTGGCGCTCGACCCGTCGATGCGGGCCGGAGACGGGTCTCCGCTGTTCGAGGTGTCCCACCTGCCCGGCAAGGGGATCACGGGGGGCTACGCCCTCGCGATCAGCGCGACCATGCCCGAGGAGGAACGTCCGGACGCGGTACGGCTCATCCGCTTCCTCACGTCGGCCGAGGCCCAGAAGCAGCTGTTCGCGTGCGGCGGCTACCCGCCCGTCATCAAGGAGGTCTACGACTTCTACATGTCACAGGAGAAGGGCCCCCGAACGTGCAGCGAGCTCCAGGATCGGGAGGATCCGTCCCCCGAACCCGGATCGGAGATGACGGCCCTTGAGCTCGGCGACTTCGCGACGGCGATCCACGACGCGCTGGGCCGGGCCGAGTCACGTCCGGTCTGGCCCCACTACGCCACGTTCAGCGACACGTTCAGATCCTGCGCGAGAAAAGCGGTGACCGGCGAGATCGAGGCGCGGGAGATCGACGTCGACAGCTTCGCCGAGGCCCTGCGGACGGCCGGGGACGGCAGGCGGCCGGACGATCCCTGCCCCGGCTGACCGGCGAGCCGGGGGCCGGGTCACAGTGCCTCGGCGGCGGCGTTCATGGCGGCGGTGATCGTCGCGACGTCCTCCGGAGCGCAGGCGTACGGCGGCATGGTGTAGATGAGACGGCCGAAGGGCCGCAGCCAGACGCCGCGCTTCATCACCGTGTCCTGAACCTTCGCGACGTCGACGGGTTCGTCCGTCTCGATCACGCCGATGGCGCCCAGTACCCGCACGTCCCTTACGCCCGGGGCGTGGACGGCCGGGGCGAGGCCGTCGAGCAGCCCGGCCTCGATGCGGGCGACCTCCTCCCGCCACGGGCGCTCGGCCAGCAGGTCGAGCGAGGCGCCGGCCACCGCGCAGGCGAGCGGGTTGCCCATGTAGGTGGGGCCGTGCATCAGCACTCCGATGCGGTCGGCCACCCGCTCGGTGCACAGGGTCGCCGCGAGCGTCACGTATCCGCCGGTCAGGGCCTTGCCGACGCACATGATGTCCGGCCTGATCCCGGCGTGGTCGCAGCCGAACATCTCCCCCGTACGGCCGAAGCCGGTGGCGATCTCGTCGGCGATCAGCAGGACGCCGTGCTCGTCGGCGAGGTCGCGCAGCCGCCGAAGGTAGGCCGGGTGGTAGAAGCGCATGCCCCCAGCGCCCTGCACGACCGGCTCCACGATGATCGCGGCCAGCTCCGCCGCACGCGCCTCGACGGTATCGGTGAGCTCCCTCAGGTACGCCTCGTCGGGTTCCGGAGCCGTCCGGACCGGGCGGCGGCCGTAGTCGTCCGGCGGCGCGGGCGCGAAGACGTGCCGCGGCAGCATGCCGGTGAACAGGTGGTGCATGCCGCTCACCGGGTCGCAGACCGACATCGCGCCGAGCGTGTCGCCGTGATAGCCGCCGCGCACGGTCATCAGCGTCGAGCGCCCGCTGTACTGGATCGCCATCTTGATCGCGACCTCGACCGCCACCGAGCCCGAGTCGGCGAGGAAGACCCGGCCGAGCCCGGTCATCCCGGCCAGCCGCTCCGCGAGCCGCACGGCGGGCTCGTGGGTGAGGCCGCCGAACATGACATGCGCCATGTCCTCGATCTGTTCGCGTACGGCCCGGTTGAGCCGGGGGTGGTTGTGGCCGTGTACGGCCGCCCACCAGGAGGCCATGCCGTCGATCAGCGCACGGCCGTCGTCGAGGACGATCCGCACGCCGTCGGCACGCCTGACCACGTGGACGGGCACCCCGGACGACACCGCCGAGTACGGATGCCACACGTGCGCGCGGTCCAGCCGGAGAACCTCGTCCGCGTCCACCTACGACAGCAGGCCGTTGTCGCGGGCCCAGGTGCGCAGGGCCTCCCCGGCCGCCTCCTTGCCGATCAGTCCGTGGTCCATGCGGATCTCCAGCAGGTGCTTGTAGGCCCGGCCGACGACCGGGCCGGGCGGCACCCCGAGGATCTCCTGGATCTCGTTGCCGTCCAGCTCGGGCCGGATCTTGGCGAGCTCCTCCTCCTCGGCCAGCCGGGCGATGCGCTCCTCCAGCTGGTCGTAGGTGCGCGACAGGGCCTGCGCCTTACGCCTGTTGCGGGTGGTGCAGTCGGCCCTGGTCAGCTTGTGCAGGCTGCTCAGCAGGTGCCCGGCGTCGCGGACGTAGCGGCGGACGGCGCTGTCGGTCCACTCTCCCGTGCCGTAGCCGTGGAAACGCAGGTGCAGCTCCACGAGCTTGGACACGTCGGAGATCACGTCCTTGGGGAACCTGAGCTCGGTCAGCCGCTTCTTCGTCATCTGCGCCCCGACCACCTCGTGGTGGTGGAACGACACCCGGCCGCCCGGCTCGTTGCGCCGGGTCTTCGGCTTGCCGATGTCGTGCAGCAGGGCGGCCCACCGCAGCACCCGGTCCGGTCCGGCGGTCTCCAGCCCGATCGCCTGCTCCAGCACGATCAGCGTGTGCTCGTAGACGTCCTTGTGCCGGTGGTGCTCGTCGATCTCCAGCCGCAGCTTCGGCAGCTCGGGCAGCACGTGGGCGGCCAGCCCGGTGTCCACGAGCAGCGAGAGGCCGGCCCTCGGGTGCGTGCCGCAGACCAGCTTGTCGAGCTCGTCGCGGATGCGCTCGGCCGAGACGATCTCGATGCGGCCGGCCATCGCGGTCATGGCCTCGACCACCTCGGGGGCGACCGCGAACCCCAGCTGCGCGGCGAACCGCGCGGCGCGCAGCATCCGCAGCGGGTCGTCGTCGAACGACCGCTCGGGGGGGCCGGGCGTGCGCAGCACCTTGGCGCCGAGGTCGGGCAGCCCGCCGTACGGGTCGGCGAACTCGTGGCCGGGCAGGCGGACGGCCATCGCGTTGACCGCGAAGTCGCGGCGGGCGAGGTCGCCGTCGAGGGAGTCGCCGTACATCACGTCCGGCTTGCGGGAGGCCGGGTCGTACGACTCGCTGCGGTAGGTGGTGATCTCCAGGAGCCAGCCGCCCTTGCGCACGCCGACCGTGCCGAACTCGATCCCGATCGTCCAGACGGCGTCCGCCCAGTCCTTGACGATCTCCAGCACCCGGTCGGGCCTGGCGTCCGTCGTCAGGTCGAGGTCCTTGCCCACGCGGCCCAGGAAGACGTCGCGGACGGATCCACCGACCAGGGCCAGCTCGTGTCCCCGGGCCGCGAACAGCTCGCCGAGCTCGTCGGCGACAGGGGCGATGCGGCGGAACAGTTCGTTCACGGCGTGCTGCTGGCTGTCGCTCAGATTTGAAACGGACAAGGCTGGGTAGGTCCTTCGGTCACGGAACAGAAACTCTCCCCCGATGGCCCAGGTGTCGGGTGTCACCCAGGGGAGACACGCCTAGCGATCACCAGGCCACGGACGGTTCGGGGGCGCTGGACGACGCAAGGAGCACAAGAGATGAAAGACGCTCTCGCGATTCACCGCTGGCTCCTCGCCCACCAGATCCACCATGAGATCGTACGTCTTCCGCGCCCGTTGACATGCTCCGACGAGCTTCCCGAGGTCCTCGGGGTGGCCCCCGAGACCTGCCTGTGCGTGTCGCTTTTCGAGGTGACCGCGCGGTCGGGCACCCAGGCGGTGGCCGTGGTGAGCACGGTCGGCCGGTCTCCCGGGCCCGCGGCGGTGGCCTCCCTCCTGCGTACCCCCAGGGTACGCCCCGCCTCCGCCAACACGGTGAACTCGGCGACCGACTACGCCGACGGGCTGGTCTGCCCGCTGCTGCTGCCCGACGAGCTGACCGTGCTGGTGGACCAGCGGCTGCGGGACCGCCTCGATCCCGACGACGTCGTCCACACCGCGACCGGCGAGCGCCGCACCGCGTTGCGGCTGCGCGCGATCCACCTGTTCGACCTGGTCGCGGCCAAGGCCGTGGACATCAGGACGATCCCCCGGAGGGGCGCGGCGAGCCTCGCGAGTCCTATGCGGACCGCTTAGGCCATAGCATTCTGGGCGTGCGCCGTTCCTCACCGCTGGCCCGCACATGATTCGCAAGGCCGCACTGCTGACCCTGCTGACCGCCCTGCTCGCGTCCCCCGCGGGCATGGCCGGTACGGCTGCCGCCGTACCCGCGGGTCGCGCCGCGGCCGCCGCCGCTCCCGCCGATCCGCTGGTCGTGAACGAGATCACGCCGGAGGTCGTGCGCGACGCCGCCGCCCCCGTGACGATCTCGGGGACCGCCGTGGGCGCCCAGGGAACCTCCGTACGGGTGGTGGTCCGCTACGCGCCGAACCGGCCGCTGACCTCGCGCGGCGAGATGGCGGCCTACCTGTCCGAGCAGGGATACGTCCCCTCCAACTGGAGCACGAGGGTCCAGGCCACGCCGCTCGACCAGGCGGGCAAGCTGCCCTTCCGGTTCACCGTGACGCCCCAGGAGCTGGGGATGTCCCGGCCGGGCGTCTATCCGCTCGCGATCGAGGTGACCGACGCGGCGACCGGTCAGCGGATCGCGATCGAGCGCACCTTCCTGACGTACGCCCCGAAGGGCGAGCAGATCCCCAAGGTGAAGCTGGCGCTCGCCCTTCCCCTGGTGGACCGGCCGCACCGCGCCGACGACGCGACGTTCATGGACGACGACCTGTCCGCGTCGCTCGCGTCCGGCCGCCTGGCGGCGCTGCTCCAGACGGCCCAGGACACCGGGGACAAGGTCACCTGGTTCGTCGACCCCGCCCTGCTCGACGACGTCCGCGTCCTGTCCTCCGGCGCGCGGATCGTACGCGGCGTGCGCAAGGAGGCCGACCGGGCCGCGGGCCAGTGGCTGAACGGCCTGCGCGGCGCGCTGACCGGCAAACCCGTCGTGGCCACGCCGTACGCCGATCCGGACATGACCGCGCTGGTCCACCACGGCCTCGACAAGCAGGCCGCGGCGGCGGTCCAGCGCGGGGCCGCGCTCGCGAGCGAGGTGCTCGGCCGGGAGATCCACGGCACCACGGCCTGGCCGGCCGGTGGCCGGATCGACCGGGACACCCTTGACGAACTGGCCATCTCGGGCGTGACGTCCGTCCTGTTGTCCGCGGACGCGCTGCCGGTCAGGGCCGCGGCGCAGGACGACCCGACGGCGATCACCCCCACCCCGCTCACTTCCGACGGCGCGGCCACGCTCTACTCCGTGGCGGACAAGCCGCTGACCGCGCTGCTCGCCGATCCCACGCTGAGCGAGGTCCTCGGCGGGAACGTCTCGGCTCCCGGCGCGGCGCTGCTGGCGCGGCAGCGGTTCCTCGCCGAGACCGCGATGATCGCCTTCGAGCGGCAGAACGGGCAGCCCGCCCAGCCGGGCCGGTCGGGCCAACCGAACAGGACAGGACAGGACGGGCCGGACGGATCGGCGAAGACGCCGTCGCCCACCGTGGTCGCGGTGCCCGGCTCGCACCTGTGGACGCCCGACCCCGCGTTCGTCTCCGGCCTCCTCCAGGCCGCCTCCTCCGCCCCCTGGCTGAGCATGACCTCACTCGACTCGGTGAAGCCGGGACGGGACGGGGCGCCGCGGGGCGACCTGACCTACACCGAGCGCGACCGCGAGTCGGAGCTGGGCCGCTCCCACCTCGCGACCGTCCGGAAGCTGGAGCGCAAGGCCGAGGCCGTGGCCACCGTCACGGCGGAGCACACCGACGTCTTCCACGCGGCGATACTCCGGCTGACCTCGGCCTCCTGGCGGGGTGACGCCAAGCGGGCCGCCTCCTTCGCGCAGCGGGTCAAGGAGACGATCGACCAGCGCATCACCGGCGTGTCCGTGCTCGACAGCCCGCGCTCGGTGGCGGGGAGCAACGGCCAGGTGCCCGTCAGCGTGGCCAACAACCTGGACCAGGACATCGAGATCAGGATCCGGGTCACGTCGGGCAGCAAGTCCCGCCTCGCGATCGACGCGGACGACGGGACCTACGTGACCCAGCCGACCCGGGTCCTCGCCGGCCGGAGCCAGCTCGTCAACGTGCCGGTGATCGTACGCGGCGGAGGCGGCGAGGCGAGCATCTCGGTGCAGCTTCTCACCGACGGCGACGTGAAGTACGGCAACGCCGTACGGGTCGTGGTGCGCGCGACCGGCTACACCGGCATCGCCGTCGTCATCGTGGGGGCGGCCCTGGTCATCATGCTCGCGGCCGTGGTGATGCGGGTCCTGCGCCGCAGGTCGAGGAGGGCGTTCCCGTTCGACGGCACGACCGCCGGCGAGGGCCCGCCGGAGGACCGGCCGGGCGCCGTGCCGGCCGAGCGGACGCAGTCACCGTAGGCGGACCCCGACCCGGCCCACCCCGAGCGAGGCGGCCCCGCGAACGCGGCCGTCGTGACCCGAAGGACACCCATGAGCAGGATGCTGCGAGCCAGCGCGATCATGGCGGCCGGGACGATGGTCTCGCGGCTCACCGGCTTCGCGCGGACGGCGATGCTCGCCGCGGCCATCGGCACCTTCGCCCTCGGCGACGCCTACAACGCGGCCTACATGATCCCCTACATCCTGCTCGACCTGTTGCTCCAGGGCGTGCTGAGCAGCGTGGTCGTGCCGGTGATCGTACGGGCGCAGCAGCGCGACCCGGACGGGGGCCAGGCGTTCGAACAGCGGCTGATGACGCTGGCGGTGGTGGTGCTGACGGCCGTCGCGCTGCTCGGCGTGCTGCTGGCCAAGCCGATCATGGAGCTCTACACCGCCTCGAACTGGACCGAGGACAAGGTGGAGGTCGCCGCCACGCTGGCCAGGTACATGCTGCCGCAGATCGCGTTCTTCGGGGTCGGCTCGCTGGCGGGGGCGATCCTCAACACGCGGGACAGGTTCGCCGCCCCGATGTGGGCGCCGGTGCTGAACAACATCGTGGTCATGGGCGTCCTGGCCGCCTACTACGCCGTCGGGTCGTCCGACATCGAGAAGGTGAGCGAGCGCGACCTCACGCTCCTCGGCCTCGGCACCACGGCCGGCATCGTCGCCCAGGCGATCGTTCTGGTGATCGCGTTGCACCGGGCCGGGTTCCGGTTCCGCCCCCGCTTCGGCGTGCGCGGCACCGGGCTCGGGGAGGCGGCCAGGGCCGCCGTGTGGACGTTCGGCTACACCGGCATCACCCAGATCGGGTTCTGGGTCACCACCAAGCTCGCCACCGGCGCGGGCGACCGGGCGCCGGGCGCCGGCAACAGCGCCTGGGCGTACGCCTTCCAGCTCTTCCAGCTCCCGTACGGGATCATCGCGGTGTCGGTGATCACCGCGATGCTGCCGAAGATGAGCCGGTCCGTCGCCGAGGGCAGGCTGGACGAGGTGCGCACGGAGTTCGCCTCGGCGGTGCGGCTGGTCTCGTCCGTCATCGTCCCGGCGGGCCTGCTGCTGATGGTGCTCGGGCCGGCGGTCACCACACTGATCTTCTCGTGGGGCCACATGACGGCGGCGAACGCGATCTACATCGGCCATGTCCTGCAGGTGTTCGGCGTCGCGCTCGTGCCGTTCTCGATCTTCCAGCTCCTGCTGCGGGTCTTCTACAGCTTCGGCGACACCCGCACCCCCGCGATCATGGCGGCGGTGAACGTGGCCATCAACGCGACGCTCAGCCTGGTCGCGTACTTCACGCTGCCCGACCGGTACGTGGTCATCGGCATGGCCTTCGCCTACCTGGCCACGTACATCGTGCTCTGCGGCGTCGCGTGGTCGCTGGCCAGCCGGAAGATCGGCGGACTCTCCGGCCGGGAGGTCACCGCCGGCCTGGGCCGGATGTACGCGGCGGCGATCCCCTCGGCCGCGCTCGCGCTGGCGGTGCTGTGGCTGGCCCGGGAGCTCACCATGATCACGCCGGTGAGCTCGGCCGTCGTGCTCGCCGTGGGCGGCGGGGCCGGCCTGATCCTCTACCTGCTGGCCGCGCACCGGCTGCGGGTTCCCGAGGTCCGCTCCATCATTGGACTCGTGGCGGGCAGGGTAGGACGGTAGGAGTTCTCACGACCAAGCGGCAACTCGAAGGTAACCCAGAAGTCCGATTCGGACGTCTTCCATCGGGAAGGCGGGCACAAGCGGCACGGCACTAGCATGGTGCGCCAGGGAGTGTTGAGGAAGCGGCGCCCGTTGCGAGCGGGAATCCGGTGGGATTCAGCGCGGCAGGGCATCACTTTTGATACACCTTCCAGCGAAACGTCCCGCGGATCTTGCCCTACCGGAGGAATCCGGCCCGGCGGTGCTCCGTCCGGTGCCGCGGCAGGCACGAGATCTCGGGGGCGCGACCTGGAGTTGTGATCGGCGAGCGGAAGCGGGAAGGCGTGGGCGGAACCACCCGGCATCGGCTGATGCATGCCGACGGGCCGCGGAGCGGGGCGGCCGCATGAGCATGTCCACGGTCGAACCGGGGACCCGGCTGGCGGACCGGTTCCGCCTGGAGGACCGGGTCCACGAGTCCGCGGGCGCGACCCTGTGGAAGGCGCTGGACGAGATCCTCGCCCGCCCGGTCGCCGTCCACACGTTCGCGCCGGACTTCCCCCGGGTCGCGGAGGTCGTCACGGCCGCCCGCCTGGCGAGCCGGCTGACCGACCCGCGCCTCACCCAGGTCTTCGACGCGGCCGACGAGGACGGCACCGCGTACGTCGTGAGCGAGTGGGTCAGCGGCGACTCGCTGCTCGACCTGCTGGAGAGCGGCCCGGTCGAGGCCGAGCGCGGCGCCGCCCTGGTGGCCGAGGCCGCCGAGGCGCTGGCGCACGCCCACGCGGCGGGCCTCACCCACCTGCATCTCACCCCCGGCCGCCTGGTCTGGACGAGCGGGGGAACGGTCAAGCTCCTGGGCCTCGCCGTCGACGCCGCGATCCTCGACCTCCACAGCGAGGAACCCGCCCGGGAGGACGCCGAAGGGCTGGGCCGTCTGCTGTACGCCGCGCTGACCGGGCACTGGCCGGGCGACTCCGACTGCGGCCTGCCCTCCGCGCCCCTCGACGACGGCAAGGTCTGCACCCCCCGCCAGGTCACCGCCGGCGTGCCCGGTTATCTCGACGCCATCACCTGCCGCGCCCTGCTGCAGGAGCCGAGGCGGGGACAGCCTCCGCTGGCCACCCCGGCCGAGGTGGCCGAGGCCCTCTCCGAGGTGCCGCGTCCCACCCCCGTCCCGGTCACCACCGCCCCGCCCGCGCTGAACCTGCGCTCCGAGGCGCCCGACGGCCTGGGCCTGGGCGTGACCACGAGGCCGCCGCAGAAGCCGATGGCGCATCCGCCGCCGCCGCGTCCGCAGACCGGCGCGGCGAGCAAGATCCTGCTGACCGTCATCGTGCTGCTCGTGATGGCGGCCGTCGGGGTCGGCGCCTGGACGGTGGGGAAGAACCTCGGCAACGCCCCGCGGGTCACGCAGCCGGACGTCGCCGATTCGCCGTCGCCCACGGCCAAGCCGGTCGCCGTCGAACCGGTGAGCGCGACCGGGTTCGACCCCCTGGGCTCCGACCGCGCGGAGAAGCCGGAGATAGCCGGGCTCGCCGTCGACGGCAAGCCGTCCACGGAGTGGCACACCGACAGCTACCTCGGCGCGGACCTGGGCGGGCTCAAGGACGGGGTGGGGCTCATCCTCGACATGGGCAAGCCGGTCCCGATCGCCGACGTGGCCGTCTCGCTGGGCGACGCCGCCGGCGCGACCGTGCAGCTCAAGGTGGGCGACGCGGCGGATCTCGGCTCGCTGAGGACGCTCGCCGAGGCGAAGGGCGCCTCTGGCACGGTCACGCTCACGCCGAGCAAGGCCACCACAGGTCAGTACGTTTTGATCTGGTTCACCCGGCTTCCGCCCTATGCCGGGAAGTATCGTGGCACCATCTACGAAGTAACGGTGCACTCCCCCGGACCGGCATAGCAGGGACCTGTGAACTCCCCACCAGACACACCCCCGACGGCTGAGCACGCGCAACGCGCCGTGTCCGACGCCGATCTGCTGACGCGCCATCTGGGCGGCGATCCGCACGCGTTCAGTGAGATCGTCAGGCGGCACCGCGACCGGATGTGGGCGGTCGCCCTGCGTACGCTGGGTGATCCCGACGAGGCCGCCGACGCGGTGCAGGACGCCTTCGTCTCGGCGTACCGGAAGGCGGACAGCTTCCGCGGCGAGGCGGCGGTCACGACGTGGCTGCACCGTATCGTGGTGAACGCCTGCCTCGACCGCATGCGCCGCAAGTCGGTGCGGCCCGTCGCCGACGACGAACTCATCGAGGCCGCCGAGCGGGAGTCTCCGGCCACCGACCAGTCGGGCGAGCGGGAGGTGTCCCTGGAGGTGACGGCGGCGCTCAAGCTGCTGCCGGCCGACCAGCGGGCCGCTCTCGTGCTCGTCGACATGATGGGCTACGCGGTGGACGACGCCGCCGCGGTCCTGGGCGTCCCGCCCGGAACGGTGAAAAGCCGCTGCGCCCGGGGCCGCGCCAAACTCGCCCCGATTCTTTCGCATCTACGGAACCGATCAGACCTGACTCGCGTCTCATCCGGGAAGGGAGCAGAACTTCGTGACGGGTGACACGCACTACGACCTGGAGATGCTCGCCGAACTGGCGGAGGGTCTCCTCGACGAAACCACGGCACGGCGGGTCCGCGAGCACCTCGCGGTCTGCGACCCCTGCGGGGAGAGCCTCGCCGACCTGGCCGCGGTCCGCGAGGTCCTGGCGGCCGTGCCGGTGCCGGCGATGCCTCTGGGCGTCGCCAAGCGCATCGACCGCGCGCTCGCCGCCGAGGCCCCGGACTGGGACCGCGTCATGCGGGACTCCCCCTGGGAGAACGCGCCGTGGGAGACCGTCGAGACTCCGGTCGAATCCATCGTCCCTGCCGGGGCGCCGCAGCCGGGGCTCGTACCCGCGCCGGAGCCGGAACCCGAGCTCGCGCCGGTCGCCGCGGCGACGGGTCCGCTGGGCGTCGTGTCCGGCGACGGGACGATCACGCCGGCCGGGCGCCGCACCGGGACACGTACGGGGGGCCGTAAGTCCGCCAGACGGCGCGCGTGGGCGATGCCCGCGGTGGCCGCCGCCGCGGCGATCGCGGTCATCGGGAGCGGGGTCGCCGCCACCGGCCTGCTCTGGTCCGGCGGCGCGCAGCCTCAATTGGCGTTGAGCCAGGGCGACGCGAGCCAGACCCCGGAGAAGACCCGTGCGCAGGCGCTGACCTACTCGACCTACGCCAGCGGCCACAACTACACCAGCCGGGAGCTGCGCGGGCCGCTGCTGGGCTACTTCGGCGTCGGTCCCGGCGTGGACGGCGCGTCCACGAGCGACGAGGGTCTCGACAGCTGCGTCAAGCAGTTCTCCACCGAGCTCGACCGCACGCCGATCGGGGTCGACAAGGCCCTGTACAACGGCAACGAGGCCACGATCATGGCGTTCTGGGAGGACAAGAACATCAACGCCGTGCGGGTGGTCGTCGTGGACTCCGAGTGCCGCCGCCTGCGGCCGGAGGGTCTGGCCAGCTGGAGGTGACCTGACGCCGCTCCGGGCTCACCCGGCGGCGTACGTAGTGCGGCGCGAGCCGTACCATCGGCAGTGACGAAGCCCCCCGCGACCTCCGGGGGGCTTCGCGATGTCCGGGTGCCCCAGACGCGTCAGGAGTCCTCGGGTGCCGGGGGTCGGCCGCGGGAATCGCCGGGGCCTAGGATCTGTTGACGCGACTGCACATCACACCGGGATCGGAAGGCGAGTCCGTTGAGCGACGTCCGTAACGTGATCATCATCGGATCGGGCCCCGCCGGCTACACGGCTGCCGTGTATGCCGCGCGGGCGGACCTGCGGCCGCTCGTCTTCGAGGGCTCGGTCACCGCGGGTGGTGCGTTGATGAACACCACCGACGTGGAGAACTTCCCCGGGTTCCCCGACGGGATCATGGGTCCGGACCTGATGGACAACTTCCGCAAGCAGGCCGAGCGCTTCGGCGCCGAACTGGTGGCGGACGACGTCGTCGAGGTCGACCTGGAGGCCGACCCCAAGGTCGTCAAGACCTACACCGACACCTACCTGGCCAAGTCCGTGATCATCGCCACCGGCTCGCGCTACCGCGAACTGGGCCTGGAGAACGAGAAGCGGCTGTCCGGCCGGGGCGTGTCCTGGTGTGCGACCTGTGACGGGTTCTTCTTCCGCGACCAGGAGATCGTGGTCGTCGGCGGCGGCGACACGGCGATGGAGGAGGCCATCTTCCTGACCCGGTTCGCCCGTACCGTCACCGTGATCCACCGCAGGGACACGCTGCGCGCCAGCAAGATCATGCAGGACCGGGCGTTCGCCAACGACAAGATCCGCTTCGTCTGGGACAGCGAGGTCGTCGACGTGCTCGGTGAGGACCGGATCTCCGGCGTGCGCGTGCGCAACCTCAAGACCGGCGAGGAGACCGATCTGCCGGTCGGGGGACTGTTCATCGCCATCGGCCACGAGCCGCGCACGGAACTGCTGAAGGGCCAGATCGATCTCGACGACGAGGGCTACGTCCTCGTGCAGTCGCCCACGACCAGGACCAACCTCGACGGGGTGTTCGCGGCGGGCGACGTCGTCGACCACATCTACCGCCAGGCGATCACGGCCTCCGGGACCGGATGCGCCGCGGCGCTCGACGCCGAGCGCTGGCTGACGCTGAACGCCTGAGACCGTTTCCGGGCGGCCGCGGGAATGCGGTGACCGTTCCCGCGGTTGCACCCACCACACCAGACACAAGGGGAGAGTTACCTTGGGCGCCATCAAGAGCGTGACGGACGCGAGCTTCGAGGCCGAGGTCCTCAAGAGCGACAAGCCGGTTCTCGTCGACTTCTGGGCCGAGTGGTGCGGTCCGTGCCGCCAGGTCGGGCCCATCCTCGAGGAGATCGCCACCGAGAACGCGGACAGGCTGACCATCGTCAAGCTGAACATCGACGAGAACCCGGTCACGCCGCGCGACTACGGCGTGCTGCAGATCCCGACGATGAACGTCTACAAGGGCGGCGAGGTCGTCAAGCAGATCATCGGCGCCAAGCCGAAGGCCATGCTGCTGCGCGAGCTGGAGGGCGTGCTCTGACGCGCCCCGATCGAGCTGGACAGGAGCCCCCCGCGCGAACGCACGGGGGGCTCCGCTGCGTCTTGGGACCGCCAGGGCCTGATTCCCTCGACGGTCCTGAGATCGCTTGGCGGTCTTCAGGAGATCGCGTGGAGCCTGAGATCACGTGGAGCCTGAGATCGCGTGGAGCCTGAGATCGTGTGGGGCCCTGAGATCGCCTCAGACGGGCCGCAGCGCCCGCTCCGGGGACATCGAGCCGAGTAGGCGCTCCAGCGCCACCTCGACGTCCTCACGCCACGAGACGGCGGTCTTGAGCTCCAGGCGGAGCCGGGGGAAGCGCAGGTGCGGGCGTACGGTCTTGAATCCGACCGACAGCAGATAATCCGCCGGCAGCAGGCAGCCGGGCTGCTCCCACTTGAGGTCGCCGAAGGCTTCTATGGCTCGTACGCCGCGGCGGGTCAGGTCCTTCGCGACGCCCTGCACGAGCATCCGGCCGAGCCCGCCTCCGGAGAACTCCGGCACGATGTGCGCGGTCATCAGCAGCACCGCGTCGGAACTGACCGGAGAGGTCGGGAACGCCACCGATCGGGGGACGTACAGCGGCGGGGCGTAGAGCACGAAGCCGGCCGCCACGCCGTCGACGTAGGCGATCTTCCCGCAGCTTCCCCATTCGAGGAGGGTCGCGGAGATCCACGCCTCCTTCTCCAGCCCCGGGTCGCCCGCCTCCACCGCTCGCTCCCCGCTCACGGGGTCGAGCTCCCAGAACACACATCGCCGGCACCGGCGCGGCAGGTCGTCAAGGTTGTCGAGGGTGACATTGACCAGCCGACGCGACACGTGATGCCCCAATCCCCGCTAGCGGTCCCGCCAGAAAAGCGCGCGAATACGGCGTCTACTGCACGCATCGTAACTCAGCGGCAGGGCCGGAGCGCGTACGCCACAAGAGCCACAGCCGAGCGTTTACGTCGCCCTCACGGTGAAACCAATGAGGCAGGAATGCAGGAAAAGGGGTCTGTGATGGTCAATACCCTGTTGTGAGCAGCGTGGCGCGTTACCGTACTCTGGATTTCTCGGCTATGTGATCGGAGGTGGACCGTGACGCATGAGCTTGATCACGGTCGGACGAACGCGGCCCACGGGTCGCGCATTGACGCCTACGTCGACAGGTACGCCGCCCGGGCCGCCGGGATGGTCGCCTCCGAGATCCGAGCTCTCTTCGCCGTCGCCTCGAGGCCCGAGGTGGTCTCGCTCGGCAGCGGCATGCCGTACATCACGGCCCTTCCCCTCGACGTGGTGGGCGATCTCGTCGCCGATCTCGTCGCCACCCGCGGTTCCGTCGCTCTGCAGTACGGCGGCGGCCAGGGCGACCCCGCCCTGCGGGAGCAGATCTGCGAGGTCATGCGCCTCGAGGGCATCGAAGCCGGCCCCGACGACATCATGGTCACCGTCGGCTCCCAGCAGGCGCTCGACCTCATCACCCGCATCTTCATCGACCCCGGTGACGTCGTGCTCGCCGAAGGGCCGTCCTACGCCGGGGCCCTTGGCACGTTCGCGGCCTACCAGGCGAAGGTCGTCCACATCGCCATGGACGACCAGGGGCTGATTCCCGAGGCGCTCGCGCAGACCATCTACGCCCTCCAGGCGGCGGGGAACCGGATCAAGTTCCTCTACACGATCCCGACCTTCCAGAATCCCGCCGGTGTGACGCTGAACGAGGTGCGCCGCCGCCAGGTGCTGGAGGTCTGCCGCCGGACCGGCGTGCTCGTCGTCGAGGACAACCCGTACGGCCTGCTCGGGTTCGACGGGGAGCCGATGCGGGCGCTGCGGGCCGACGATCCCGACGGTGTCGTCTACCTCGGCTCGTTCTCCAAGACCCTGGCCCCGGGCTTCCGCGTCGGCTGGGCCGTCGCGCCTCACGCGATCCGCGACAAGCTGGTCCTCGCCATGGAGTCGGCGGTGCTGTCGCACTCTACGTTCACCCAGCTCGCCGTGGGGCAGTACCTCACGACGCAGCCGTGGCGGGAGCAGATCAAGACGTTCCGGGAGCTGTACCGCGAGCGGCGCGACGCGATGCTCAACGCGCTCGAGGTGTTCATGCCGCCCGGTTGCACGTGGACCCGCCCGGCCGGCGGGTTCTTCGTCTGGATGACGCTGCCCGAGGGGCTCAACTCGAAGGCTCTCCTCCCGCGGGCCATCGCCGAACGGGTCGCCTTCGTGCCCGGCACCGGTTTCTACTCCGACGGCGGCGGCACGCGGAACATGCGGCTGTCGTTCTGCTACCCGGAGCCGGACCGCATCAAGGAGGGCGTACGCCGCCTCGCCGGGGTCATCGAGCAGGAGCTCAGGATGCGGGACACGTTCGGCACCGGTTCCATACCGCGGCAGGGAGGCGTGGACACCCCCGGCCCGGACCTCGCCTAGGGAGTGTCTGGCCCGCCTCGCTCAGGTGTGGGTACGGCCCACGCCTGAACCGGCGTAGCCTCTCCTACTGGGACGTCGCAGCCTCCCGCCCCTCCCCTCGTGGTCGGGCCTGGACGACGACCGCCAGGAGGGGCACGAGTGCCGCGACCGCCAAGATTTGCCCGGACGGAGCGTTGGCCAGAGTGGTGCATCGCAAGGCGGAGGAGGAGCCCATAGCGGAGCTATGGGCGACGACGACAACGCGGCGAGGTGCCGCTCTGGGCGACGCGACGGGGCAAAGATAGGCGGGAGGGGCACTAGCCTGTTCAGGCTGGCCGTACCGACTCCTCGACGCGAGAAAGGCCCTCTTCGTGAGCGAGCGAACGATGACCGCAGGATCGCCCCCCGCACCTCCGCGGAGGGGAACGCGCCCCGGGCCGGGCAACGCCGATCACCGGTGGATCGGGGGTCGTACCTCCGAGAGCCGCACGGCGGCCACGGCCGGCCGTGCTGAAGGGCCCGGCCCGCGTGCGCGGGGAAATGACCTGACCCAGCCCAGCGGCGTGTTCGCCCGCATCGGTGGTGAGACGGCATGAGCGATCTGAGTCACGTGCTCGTCCTCGCCGGAGGGCTCTCCTACGAGCGTGAGGTCTCCCTGCGCTCCGGTCGCCGGGTGGCGGAGGTGCTGCGGGCGGCCGGTGTGGACGTGGAGACGCGCGACACCGACGCCACCCTCGTGCCCGCCGTGTTGTCGGACCCGCCGGACGCGGTGTTCGTCACCCTGCACGGCGGCGCCGGGGAGGACGGGGCGATCCGGTCCGTCCTGGAACTGCTCGACGTGCCCTACGTCGGTGCGACGCCGGACGCCTGCCGGGTCGCCTTCGACAAGCCCACCGCCAAGGCGGTCGTCCGATCCTGGGGGCTCAACACCCCCGACTCGGTGGCGTTGCCCAAGGAGACGTTCCACGACCTCGGCGCCACGGCGGTGCTCGCCCGTATCGTCGACCGCCTCGGACTGCCGCTGTTCGTGAAGCCCTCACGTGGAGGGTCCGCGCTCGGCGCGTCGATCGTCCGCAGCGCCGAGGAGTTGCCCGCGGCGATGGTCGGCTGCTTCGCGTACGGGGACACCGCGTTGATCGAGCAGTACGTGCAGGGCGTGGAGGTCGCCGTCTCTGTCGTGGATCTGGGTGACGGACCGGTCGCCCTGCCTCCGGTGGAGATCGTGCCCGACCGCGGCGTCTACGACTACGCCGCCCGGTACACGGCCGGCCAGACCGAGTTCTTCGCACCTGCCCGGCTCTCTCCGGAGGCCACCGAGGCGTGCGCGGGGATGGCCGTGGCCGCTCACACCGCACTGGGGCTGCGTGACGTCTCCCGCACCGACCTCATCGTCGACGCCACCGGCAAGCCGTACTTCCTTGAGGTGAACGTCGCCCCCGGCATGACGGAGACCTCCCTGCTGCCGATGGCCGCCGAGGCGGCCCACCGGGATCTGGGCACCCTCTGCAAGGGACTCCTGGAGCTCGCCGCGGCTCGCCGCTGAACCGCCCCTCCTGTTTCACGTGAAACAGGCGAGAGACCGACGCTGCGGCATGCGTGCCTGTGCGCACGCATGCCGCGTGGGGCGACGAGGTCAGCCGAACCAGCTGTCGTAGGCGCTGTGCAAGGTGTCATGGGGCGGATCCGGGAGCACCTTGAAGAACTTCCACGCGTAGCCGTAGGGATCGAGGACCTCGGCGTACCGCTCCCCCCACGGGGCGTCGGCCGTCTCAGTGGTGACCTCGCAACCGGCCGATCGGCAGTAGTCCACGGTCGCTCTGACATCGTCTACCGCTATGCCGATGACCACGCCCAACCCTCGCGGACCGGCCAGCGTGCCTCGTTCACGATCGCTGTCGGGAAACGGCATGCCGGTCAGGGCGTCGACGAGTAGTTGGAGATCGCCGCGTCGCAGGATCGCCATGACTGTCCGGCCGTCGGGACTGGAGATCCTGCCGATCCGCTCGAATCCCAGCCCCTCGTAGAACGCGGCCGCCGCACTCACATCGTCGGCCCGAAGCCCTACCCGAAAGGGAGCCTCGTCGTTCATCGCGCCTCCATCGCTCGCCCATCGACCGTGCCTGAGCACGGTGCCTGAGCACGGTGCCTGAGCACGGTGCCTGAGTACCGTGCCTGAGCACGATGCATCAGTGCGAGAAGCTGCGTCCAGTGCGACAGCGTGGCCGGCGGTGGCGATGTTTCACGTGAAACAGCGACTACCCAGCGACTACTCGGTGGCGATCCCCGCGCTGCGCATCGCGTTGGCGGCGTCCGGAGCCATCGTGTCGATGATCCGCTCCAGGTCGTCGATGGTGGAGAACTCGACCACGATTCGGCCCTTCCTGCTGCCGAGATCGACCTTCACCTTCGTCTCGAAATGATCGGAGAGCCGGTCGGCCAGATCCCGCAGTGCCGGAGCCGTCGGCTTCTTCGCCCGCGGCTTGCGGGGAGCCGGACCCGCGGTCGCCTCCCCCAGCGCCACGATCTCCTCGACGGTCCGGACCGACAGCCCTTCCGCCACGATGCGGCTCGCCAGGCGTTCCTGGGCGGCCGGGTCGCTGAGCGTCAGCAGCGCCCGCGCATGGCCGGCGCTGATGACCCCGGCCGCCAGCCTGCGCTGCACCTCCGGCGGGAGGTTCAGCAGCCGCAAGGTGTTGCTGATGTGCGAGCGGGAGCGCCCCACCTTCTTCGCGAGCACCTCATGGGTGGCGCCAAAGTCGTCGAGAAGCTGCTGGTAGGCCGCCGCCTCCTCCAGCGCGTTCAGTTGCTCGCGCTGGAGGTTCTCGATGAGCGCCTCGCGGAGCATCTCGTCGTCCTGCGTGCTGCGGACGATCGCGGGGATGTGGTCGAGCCCGGCGAGCTGGGACGCCCGCCACCTCCGCTCCCCCATGATGAGCTCGAAGCGGCCGTCCGGCAGCGCCCGTACGACGACCGGCTGCAGCAGGCCGACCTCCTTGATGGAGGCTGACAGTTCTTCGAGACGATCCTCGTCGAACACCTCCCGGGGCTGGCGGGGGTTGGGAGAGATCGACCCGACCTCGATCTCCTGGAAGTACGCGCCTTCCACCGGGCGCAGGCCCGTTCCGCCGTCACCCGCAACCCCACCGCCTGCCATGCCGCCACTCGATGCGAATGCCGGCAGACCGGCAGTGGACGGCACGCTCGCCAGAGGCGACGGATCGACGATCGGTCCTGTGGGGATCAGAGCCCCAAGACCCTTGCCAAGTCCCCGACGCTGCTGGCTCACCGCTGCTCCTTCATACCCGCACCCGCAAAGAAGGCGGTGCCCAGCGACTCGGAGTCACTGGGCACCGGCACGCACACACCAGGAGAGAGTACCGCTGTGAAGCCTGCGCACGAGTCCTCAGACATCGACCTGTGCATAACCCACCGGCACTGAGGGCCGCCAACGCCCATGCGCAGGAAACGCTCGACGCCTGTCCAGCTTCAGCTCTCGGCAGTCGGCACTCAATGGCTGATTCTCAGTGGCCGGTTCTCAGGCGTCGGCGAGGGCAGCCGCGCGATAGGCGATCTCCTTGGCGGCCCCCATGTACGCGAGCGCGCCGCTCGATCCCGGGTCGTACGTCATGACCGACTGGCCGTAGCTGGGCGCCTCGGAGACACGGACGCTCCTGGGGATGACCGCGTCGAGCACCGTGTCCCCGAAGTGGGACCGCACTTCTTCCGCCACCTGAGACGCCAGGCGGGTACGGCCGTCGTACATGGTGAGGAGGATGGTCGAGACCGCGAGCGTCTGGTTGAGGTGTGCACGGACCAGTTCGACGTTCTGCATGAGCTGGGTGAGCCCCTCCAACGCGTAGTACTCGCACTGAATGGGGATCAGGACCTCCTGGGCCGCCGCCATGGCGTTCACGGTCAGCAGGCCCAGCGACGGCGGGCAGTCGATGAGGATGTAGTCGAACTCCATGGCGTCAAAGGCCGCCAGCGCCCTCCGCAGACGAGACTCGCGGCCCACCATCGGGACGAGCTCGATCTCCGCCCCCGCGAGGTCGAGGGTGGCGGGGGCGCAGTAGAGGTTCGGCATGTCGGGGACGGGGTTCACGATCTGCGACAGCGGCATGTCGTCCACCAGGACCTGGTAGACCGACGGCATCCCCGACCGGTGCTCGGTCGCGAGGGCGGTCGACGCGTTCCCCTGTGGGTCCAGGTCGACCACGAGAACGCGCTGATCATGCATGGACAGTGCCGCCGCCAGGTTGACGGCCGTGGTGGTCTTACCCACGCCGCCCTTCTGGTTGGCCACCGTCATCACCCGGCAGCGAGGAGGCCGGGGCCAGCTCCCCTCGTCACGCGTCGAGTAACCGACGGAAGGCGCAGCCGCCTGCGCAGGCGCGGCTGTTTCACGTGAAACCACAGAACTCAGTGCCTCTCGTACCAGCGGCGAATCGCCAGGGCTTAGGGGGGTCTGGGGCACGGTCGTCGTCCTTTCGACCGGCGAAGCAGGGGGACGAGGCCAGCCAACCCCGGAGGACCGGCCTGCTGTCGCGATCTCCCAGGGTAGGGGGAGCCGGGTCTCCGGCCAACCCAGTCCCGCTTTCACATCGCCTGATCCGGCGTCCGCCACGCGGCTCACCTCTTCCGTCGCCTCCGCGTGTCCGCTCGCGGGGGTCGTCCTGCAACGACGCGAACAAGGGTCGCGGGCGGCTCGACCCTACCGCGCCCCACTGTCACGAGCTCGACGTGCCTCACCCCGTACGACTGGAGGTGGGGGCGGGCGGCCTCCAGTTCCTCCTGTGCCCGCTCTCCCTTCATCGCCAGAAGTTCGCCGTCCTCCCGTAGCAGCGGCATCGACCATGAGAGCAGGCGATCGAGCGGCGCCACCGCCCGTGCGGTCGCGACATCGAAGACCCTCTTGTAAGCGATCTCCTCTGCGCGTCCGCGCAGCACCTCCACGTTGTCGAGCTTGAGCGCCTCGGCGCACTCGGAGAGGAAGACCGTACGACGGAGCAGGGGTTCCAGTAATGTCACCGTCACGTCGGGCCGGACGATCGCGAGCACCAGGCCGGGCAGGCCGGCGCCGGAACCGATGTCGACGACGGTCGAGTCCGGCGGGATCGCCTCCTCCACCACGGCACAGTTGAGCAGATGGCGGTCCCAGATCCGGGGGACCTCTCTCGGCCCCAGCAGCCCTCGCACCACTCCGGGACCGGCGAGTAACTCGGCGAATACCCGGGCCCGCTCCAGCGCCTCACCGGTGAAGATCTCACGCGCCACCGGGGGCGCCTCGGGCAGGTCGTTGCTCTCCGTCATCACTCACTCATCCAGGAACGCTCTGGGGCCAAGGGTAGTCGTCATTCCCCGGCCGGGAATGGTCAGCCGTGGATACGGGCGCCGGGTCCGCACTTCCTCGGCCGTGCGGGGAGCCGTGCCGCTCATCCCGCGGTGGGGCAGGACTTCAGCAGGACGCAGCAGGACGCCAGGACGGGAAAAGCCGCCGGCCCCGAAGATCGGGACCGACGGCTTCCCACGTCGGAGTTTGCGGAACCCCGGCGTTTCCGGCACCACAGCTGAGAGCCGTACGGGCTCGAGAGCGGAGCCGGAACCGCGAGGAACGGTCAGGCGGGCAGGACCACCACGAAACGGCGGGGCTCCTCGCCCTCCGACTCGCTGCGCAGGCCCGCCGCCGCGACCGCGTCGTGCACGATCTTCCGCTCGAAGGGCGTCATCGGGGTGAGTGCCTTGGGCTCGCCCGTGCGCTTGACGTCCGCGGCCGCCGAGGAGCCCACCTTCGTCAGCTCGGCGCGGCGCCGCTCCCGGTAGCCGCCCACGTCGAGCATCAGCCGGGAACGCTCCCCCGTCTGGCGGTGCACGGCGAGACGCGTCAGCTCCTGCAGCGCCTCCAGCACCTCCCCGCCGGAGCCCACGAGATCGTCACCCTTGATCCCGACGATCGACACCACGGCGCGGTCCCCCTCCACGTCCATGTCGATGTCGCCGTCCAGGTCGGCGATGTCGAGCAGGCCCTCCAGGTAGTCCGCCGCGATCTCGCCCTCCTGTTCCAGGGCGTCGACGTCGGGAGCAGGCTTGAGGGTCTCCCCAGCTTCGGTCACGTCCGGACTCTCCTTCTCCTACGACTTCTTGCTGCCGGTGCGCTTGCTGCGGGGCTGGCGCGCCGGCTGCTGACGGACGATCTTGGGGGCGGGTTCCGGCTCTGCCTCCGGGGCCTTCGTGGTCTTGGGCTTACCCACCAGCTTCGTGAAGACGCCGTTCGACGGCTCGGGGGTGGTGATGTTGCCCTTCTCGTCCACGACCGGCATGGGGTGGCGGCTGTAGAACCAGTGCTGCTGGCCGAGCGTCCACAGGTTCGTGGTCACCCAGTAGAGGATCAGACCGAGCTGGAAGTTCAGGCTGAAGACGGCGAACAGCGGCGAGATGTACATGAGGATCTTCTGCTGCTGCGCCATGGGGTTGTCCGGCATCTGCGCCATCGAGCGCGTCACGCTCTGCCGGACGGTGAGGAAGGTGGTGCACGAGCTGACCGCGACGAAGAGGCCGAGCACGATCTTCGTGACCACCGGATCGGCGCTGAACTTCTCGATGTCCGCCGCGCTCGTGAAGAAGGTCGCCGGCAGCGGAGCACCGAAGACGTGCGCGTGCCGGGCGCTCTCCACGAGCTCCTTGGACATCCCGAAGACGGCCCGGTCCTCGGCGATGGCCCGCAGCACGGTGAACATCGAGATGAAGATCGGGAACTGCGCGACGATCGGGAGGCAGCCACCCAGAGGGTTGGTGCCGGCCTCCTGGTACAGCTTCATGACCTCTTGGTTCATGCGCTGCTTGTCGTTCTTGTACTTCTTGCGCAGCTCCTGCACCTTGGGCGCGAGTTCCTGCATCTTCCGCGACGAGCGCATCTGCTTCATGAAGAGCGGGAAGATCAGCAGACGCATCAGCACGGTCAGGGTGATGATGGTCAGCGCCCAGTTGAGACCGCTACTGGCGGGGATAAAGGTGCTGTAACCGCCGTGGATCCAGGTGATCACCTGGGCCACCGCCGTATACAGCCATTTCAGGAATGGCAGCTCCACCGAGCTAGCTCCCTTGCGTTTCGTCGTGAGACCGGACTCGGCGTGGGGGCACCGGGTCGAAACCTCCAGGATGGAACGGATGGCACCGTCCAATACGCCTGACGGTCAGCCATACCCCGCGCGCCGCTCCGTGAACGGCGACGGCCTCGAGACCATAGGCACTACAGGACGGCTCGAACCTGCACCTCGGCCCCAGCAACGGGCTGATGAATGCGCGGTAGAACCGGATGAGCGCGAGCAGCACGCGGGCGACCAGCCCTTCCGCGAGCCGGTCGGCCTCCCCGGGCGCCTCGGCCGGGGTCGGATGCTGCGCTGTCATGACCGTCCATCCGTCGGGGTCCGGGCGTCGGACCCGCGCCGCCGGAGTAGACGACTCAGCGCGACGTCGAGTTCGGCGGCCAGGTGCTCGCTGCGCGCGGACGCGGCCGGTGGATTGGCGCGTACCACCAAGAGGCTACCTCTCGGCAGCATCGGCAGGCGGCTCCGCATGAGGTGTCTCAACCTGCGCCTGACCTGGTTCCGCACCACGGCGCCACCGACCGCCCTGCTCACGACGAAGCCGACCAGCGGTGGCTCGTCGGCGTCGCGCAGGTTCAGATGTGCGACCAGGACGGGACGCCCGGCGCGTCGCCCACGGCGGATCGCGTCGGCGAACTCGTCACCCCGACGCATGCGGGACGCGGACGGCAGCACCGGGCCTTCCTCGACGTACGGCCGCCCGCTCCACCGGCGCCGTGAGGGGCGCCGGGCGCGAGCGGGCGGCGACTGGTCGTCAGACCGTCAGCTCGGCGCGGCCCTTGCGGCGGCGCGCGGCCAGGATGGCGCGGCCGGCCCGGGTGCGCATGCGCAGCCGGAAGCCGTGGGTCTTCGCGCGGCGACGGTTGTTCGGCTGGTAAGTACGCTTGCTCACGAGTGGGCTCCAGGCTTCAGGTACGCCCGCGGGCTGCGGACGCGGCACAATCCAATGTCACGCGGCTTGTCATATGCGCGGGCATGCGAAATAGCCGTCGCGTGATTAGCCGACCGGGACACGTTACGGGGCCACCCTACGTCAGGTCAAACCGACGCCCGTGCCGCCAACCGAGTACGGCGGGCGACCATGGCCCACTAGGCTGTGGACAACGCCTTGAACGCGGATGTGCACACCGCTACTGTCGGCCGTCCGGCCCTTCCCCTCATCAGCGTGGATGTGCCCGGGAAGAATACGCGGCCTGTGCACATCGTGTGGATCACGTGTGGATCAGGCTTTCGGAAGAGGGCCGGTGCCGTGAGGCGTACCGGACGGGAACACGGCACGGATCGCGGCGGCGGACGGGGCCGCGCAAAGGGAGGAGGGGCCGAGCCATGGAAGGCGTCGATCTCAACGCTGTATGGGCTCGGGCGCTCAGCACCCTCCTCGACGAGGGCGTCTCCGGACAGCAGCGTGCGTTCCTCCAGATGACACAGCCCTCCGGCCTCATCAACGACACCATCCTCCTGGCCGCCCCGAACGACTTCGCCAAAGAGGTCATCGAGGTGCGGCTGCGCCCGCTGATCGTGCACGCGCTGTCGCAGGAGCTCGGCAGGCCGGTGCGGATCGCGGTGATGGTGGATCCCGGCGCGGGACTACAAGCTCCTCCGGACCCCGTGGGCCAGGGGCCGGCCGACCGTCATCCACAGCAGTCGTCCACAGATTATCCACAGCCTCACCACCAGGCTCCGCGCTATCCCTTAGGTGAGGACGGGCCGTCCCGGCGCGAGCCCGAGCCGCACGCCCCGCCGAGTATCCACAGCCCCGCACACGGTCCGGCGTACGGTCCCTCCCACGGCCGCCCGCAGGGGTCGCCGCAGGTCCACGGCGGGCCGCGGTATCCACAGGACCAGCAGTATCCACAGCCCGCCCAGCAGGTCTCCCCGCCGGACCGCCCGCAGCGGCCGGGCGGCTACTCGCCCGAGCCGCCTCCCGCTCCCAAGCCGGAGCCCGTGCCGGCGCAGAACCGCTGGGACGCGCGGGCCGGCCGCCCGAGCGGCGAGTCGGCCCGGCTGAACGCCAAGTACACGTTCGAGACGTTCGTCATCGGCGCGAGCAACCGCTTCGCCCACGCCGCCGCGGTCGCGGTCGCCGAGGCCCCCGCCAAGGCGTACAACCCGCTGTTCATCTACGGCGACTCCGGGCTGGGGAAGACGCACCTGCTGCACGCGATCGGCCACTACGCGCAGAGCCTCTACGACGGCGCCCGGGTCCGGTACGTGAGCTCCGAGGAGTTCACCAACGACTTCATCAACTCCATCCGCGACCACAAGGCGGACGGGTTCCGGGCCCGCTACCGCGCGGTCGACATCCTCCTTGTGGACGACATCCAGTTCCTGGAGGGCAAGGAGCAGACGCAGGAGGAGTTCTTCCACACCTTCAACACCCTCCACAACGCCAGCAAGCAGATCGTCATCTCCAGCGACCGGGCCCCCAAGCAGCTCGTCACGCTGGAGGACCGGCTGCGCAACCGGTTCGAGTGGGGCCTGATCACCGATGTCCAGCCGCCGGAGCTGGAGACCCGCATCGCGATCCTGCGGAAGAAGGCGATCCAGGAGGGCCTGGCCGCGCCGCCCGACGTCCTGGAGTACATCGCCAGCCGCATCGCCACCAACATCCGCGAGCTGGAGGGGGCGCTGATCCGGGTCACCGCGTTCGCCAGCCTCAACCGCCAGTCCGTGGACCTCCAGCTCGCCGAGATCGTCCTCAAGGACCTGATCAGTGAGGACGCGAGCCCGGAGATCACCATCTCCCTCATCATGTCCACAACCGCGGAGTACTTCGGCGTCTCGCTCGACGACCTGTGCGGCAGCTCCCGATCGCGGGCTCTGGTCACCGCCCGGCAGATCGCGATGTATCTGGCCCGCGAGCTGACGGACCTGTCGCTGCCGAAGATCGGCCAGCAGTTCGGCGGCCGGGACCACACCACCGTCATGCACGCGGAGCGTAAGATCCGCTCGCTCATGGCGGAGCGGCACTCGATGTACAACCAGGTCAACGAGCTGACGACCCGGATCAAGCAGCGCGCACGCAACTCTTAGTGCACAGGCTGTGGATAACTCTGTGGATCAGGGATGCCGCCTCATCGCGGCCCGAATCGCGTTACCCCCACCCTCTCCGGACCGCCGGCAGGCCGTCCCCACTTGGGGACAACTTTGGGGAGAAGCTGGGGACAGCTTGGGGAATACCTGTGGGCAGCCTGGGGACGCCCTGTGCGTACTCGTCACAGGCACATCGGCTGTCCCTTTTACCCCGTGGACAACCGGTGGAAACCTGGTGGATTACTCGTGGACAGAGGTGCCCGAACCTGGGGACGGGCTGTGGGGACAGCGCGGCCACCCACAGTCCGCAGGGGGTCCGTCCACCTTTCCCCCACAGCACCAGTGGATGAAGCATCTCCGCTGAGCTGCGAAAATGCTCCTCATCCACATATCCACACTCCCTAATACGAGGACCTGTATCTCTCTCTAAGGAACTGAAGAACCATAGAAGGGGTTCTGGAGGCACACAGGTGCGGGAGAGTGAAGACTTGACGATGCAGCGACACCCAGGAGGCTGATCCACGTGATGTTCCGGATCGATCGCGATGTGCTCGCCGAGGCCGTGGCGTGGACGGCACGGAGCCTTCCGGCCCGTCCCTCGGTGCCGGTGCTCGCCGGCATGCGGCTTGAGGTGACCGACGACCAGAGGCTGAAGCTCTCCGGCTTCGACTACGAGGTCTCCGCCGAGGTGACCCTCGACCTGCAGACCGGGGAGGCGGGCGTGGTGCTCGTCTCCGGCAAGCTGCTCGCCGAGATCACGCGCGCCCTCCCCGCACAGCCGGTCGAACTGGTCGTGGACGGGGCGAAGGCCGTCGTCACCTGTGGAAGCGCGCGGTTCACCCTGCTCACCATGCCTGTGGAGGACTACCCGTCCCTTCCGGCGATGCCGCCCGCCGCCGGACGGGTCGGCAGCGACGTGTTCGCCTCCGCCGTCGGCCAGGTGGCCGTGGCCGCGGGCAAGGACGACACGCTCCCGATGCTCACCGGCGTCCGGATGGAGATCGACGGCGACACGGTGACCCTCGCCGCGACCGACCGCTACCGGCTCGCCGTACGCGAACTGAAGTGGCAGCCGGAGCAGCCCGGCTTCCAGGCCGTGGCGATGATTCCCGGCCGTACGCTCGCCGACACGGCCAAGGCGCTCGGCGGCAGCGGTGCGGAGGTCGAGATCGCGCTCAGCTCCGCCGGCGGCACCGGCGAGGGCATGATCGGTTTCTCCAGCTCCGGGCGGCGGACGACGACCCGGCTGCTCGACCCCGAGTTCCCCAAGTACCGCTCGCTGCTGCCCACCGAGTTCTCCGCCCGCGCCGACTTGTCCACAGGCTCGTTCGTCGAGGCCGTCAAGCGCGTCGCGCTCGTCGCCGAGCGCAACACCCCCGTACGGCTGGCCTTCCGCGGCGGCGAGGTCGTCCTGGAGGCCGGCAGCGGCGACGAGGCCCAGGCGGTGGAGGCGCTCCCGGTCGACTTCGACGGCGACGAGATCAACATCGCGTTCAACCACCAGTTCCTGCTGGAGGGCCTGGGGGCGATCGACTCCGACATCGCCCGGCTGCAGTTCACCACGCCGACCAAGCCGGCCATCCTCACCGCGGGCAAGCCTGTGGACGAAGGCGCGAACGAGGACTACCGCTACCTGATCATGCCCATCCGCCTGTCCAGCTGATCTCGCCGTGACGCCCCGGGCGTACGCTTTGGCCGTGGCATGGACACCCGATGCATGGGTACGCGTGCCTCGGTGGACGACGCGGACGTCAAGGGGTGGCTCAGATGCAGATCGGCATGATCGGGCTCGGCAGGATGGGCGGGAACATGGCCGAGCGGCTGCGGCGCGGCGGCCATGAGGTCGTCGGCTACGACCGCGATCCCGCCCTCAGCGACGTCGGCAGCCTGAAGGACCTCGTCGAGAGGCTTCAGGCGCCGCGCGCGGTCTGGGTGATGGTTCCCGCCGGAGCGCCGACCCGGGCCACCGTCGAGCAACTGCGCGACCTGCTGTCGGAGGGCGACGTCGTGATCGACGGCGGCAACTCCCACTACCTGGACGACCAGCGGCACGCGGCGGACCTCGGCACACGCGGCATCGGCTTCGTCGACGTGGGCGTCAGCGGCGGCGTGTGGGGCCTGCAGAACGGCTACGCGCTGATGGTCGGGGGCGAGGACGAGCACGTCGGGCGGCTCATGCCGGCCTTCGACACGCTCAAGCCCGAGGGCGAGGACGGCTTCGTGCACGCGGGCGGCGTCGGCGCGGGCCACTTCGCGAAGATGGTCCACAACGGCATCGAGTACGGCATGATGCAGTCCTTCGCCGAGGGCTGGGAACTGCTGGAGGCCAGCGACGTCGTCACCAACGTCCCCGACACGTTCCGGAGCTGGCGGCACGGCACGGTCATCCAGTCCTGGCTGCTCGACCTGCTGGTGCGGGCCCTGCGGGAGGACCCCGACCTCGCCGACCTGAAGGGCTACGCGGAGGACTCCGGCGAGGGCCGGTGGACCGTACAGGCCGCCGTCGACCACGCCGTGCCCCTGCCGGCCATCACGGCCGCGCTGTACGCCAGGTTCGCCTCGCGCCAGGCCGACTCCCCGGCGATGAAGATGGTCGCGGCGCTGCGCAACCAGTTCGGCGGACACGCGGTCGCGTCGGCCGAGGGCCAGACCGGCAGGGGCGCCGACTCCCCCGGCGCCGACGTGGCTCCGCCCCCCGAAGCCGACCGGTGACCACCCCGGGCGGCCGGTGGGCACTAGCCTTGCGGGCGTGCACGTGGCGAGCCTGTCCCTCACCGACTTCCGGTCCTACCCGGAGGTCGAGCTGACGCTCGAACCGGGCGCGACGGCCTTCGTGGGGCCGAACGGGCAGGGCAAGACCAACCTCGTCGAGGCGCTCGGCTACCTCGCGACCCATTCGAGCCACCGGGTGGCCACCGACGCCCCGCTCGTACGGCACGGCGCGCAGCGGGCGGTCGTACGGGCCGTGGTGGTCAGGGACGACCGCCGCGCCCTCGTCGAGGTGGAGATCAACCCGGGCCGGGCCAACCGCGCCCGGGTGAACCGCTCGCCGGTGCCGCGTCCGCGCGACGCGCTCGGCCTGCTGCGCACCGTCCTGTTCGCCCCCGAGGACCTCGCGCTCGTCAAGGGCGACCCCTCCGAGCGCCGCCGGTTCATGGACGAGCTGCTCGTCGCCCGCGCCCCCAGGTTCGCGGCCGTACGCGCCGACTACGAGCGCGTGCTCAAGCAGCGCAACACCCTCCTGCGCACGGCCGCGGCGTCCCGGGCGGGGCGGCGGCGCGGCCCCCGCAGGCAGGACGACGACGCGGCGTTCGCCGCCGCGGGCGCCGGGGACGTGCTGAGCACCCTGGAGATCTGGGACACCCACCTGGTGCGCTTCGGCGCCGAACTGCTGGCGGCCCGGCTGCACCTGGTGGACCTGCTGCGCCCGCTCGCCGCCAAGGCGTACGCGACGCTCGCCCCGTCGTCCGGGCTCGCCGATCTGGAGTACCGGGCGTCGGGGTTATCCACAGATATCCCCACCCTGGGGACAAACCGGGAACTTCTCGCCGAAGGCCTGCGGGCGGGCCTCGCCGAGGCGCGTCAGGCCGAGCTCGAACGCGGCGTGACCCTCGTCGGCCCGCACCGCGACGACCTGCTGCTGCGGCTGGGCGAGCTGCCGGCCCGCGGCTACGCCAGCCACGGCGAGTCGTGGTCGTTCGCGCTCGCGCTGCGGCTCGCGGCCTACGACCTGCTGAGAACCGACGGCGGCGACCCCGTGCTGATCCTCGACGACGTCTTCGCCGAGCTGGACGGGCAGCGGCGCAGGCGGCTCACCGAGATCGTCGCCCCGGCCGAGCAGGTGCTCATCACCGCCGCGGTGCCGGACGACGTGCCGCCGGAGCTGACCGGCGCCCGGTTCGACGTGACCGAAGGGAGCGTGACCCGTGTCCGATGAGAGATCCACAGGCGGTGGACAATCCCCGAAGGGCTCGGTCGCCCGGGGCGCCGCGCTGGCGCGGGAGAAGCTGGCCCAGGCCAAGTCCGACGCGCTCAAGCGGGGGCAGCTGCCGCGCAGCGAGCCCCGCCGCCGCTCCGGCTCGGGCGGCCCGCGGCGCGACTCCGGCGATCCGCTGCCGTTCGGCCGGGCGATCCGCGACCTGCTCGCCGCCCGGGGCTGGGAGCAGCCGGTCGCGGTCGGCGGGGTCTTCGGCCGGTGGCCGGAGATCGTCGGGCCGGACCTCGCCGCCCACACCCGGCCGGAGAGCTTCGAGGACGGCGAGGTGCTGGTCGCCGCCGACTCCACCGCCTGGGCGACCCAGGTGCGCCTGCTCGCCGCCACGCTGGTCAAGCGGTTGAACGAGGAACTCGGCGACGGCACGGTGACCAGGGTGAAGGTGCGCGGCCCGGGCGCGGGCCCGCGGCCCGAGGGCGGCCTCCGGGTGCGCGGCAGCCGGGGGCCGGGGGACACCTACGGGTGAAAGGGCCCGTCCAGTGGGCAGGGGGGAGTCTCCGGAAGCCCGAACCGGCCCAAAATCGCGTCTGAGGCCATGACCCCCGTCCCCCGTAGGGGATGCTCGGAAACATGATCATCAAGCGACAGGGCACCACAGCCCCCGTGGATGCCACCGGTTGTCGGTCGGACCGGTAGAATGTAGGAGGACTCAAGGACACGTCCGGTTTGCGTCACCCCCGGTCCTGCGGGCCGGTTTCCCTGGGCGGGCGCATCGGGGCACTCACGACGGTGACGGGCACGGCAGGGGCAGCCAATCCACGGTGTCGCCCGCCGCGTGTCCGCGGCAGGAGGATTTCGCACTTGTCCTACGACGCTAGCTCTATCACCGTTCTCGAAGGGCTGGAAGCGGTCCGCAAGCGGCCCGGCATGTACATCGGCTCGACCGGTGAGCGCGGGTTGCACCACCTGGTGCAGGAGATCGTCGACAACGCGGTCGACGAGGCGCTGGCCGGCTACAACGACCTGATCGAGGTCACCCTGCTCGCCGACGGCGGCGTGCGCGTGATGGACCACGGACGCGGCATTCCCGTGGGCATCGTCGCCGCCGAGGGCAGGCCCGCCGTCGAGGTCGTCTTCACCGTGCTGCACGCCGGCGGCAAGTTCGACAGCAAGTCGTACGCCGTCTCGGGCGGCCTGCACGGCGTCGGCGCCTCGGTCGTCAACGCCCTGTCGACCCGCCTGGAGGTCGAGGTCCGGACCGACGGCCACGTGTGGCGCCAGAAGTACGTGACGGCCAAGCCGACCGGGCCGCTGCAGAAGGGCGAGCCCACCGAGGACCACGGCACGACGATCAGCTTCTGGCCCGACGCGGAGATCTTCGAGACCGTCACCTGGAACTTCGAGACGCTGGCGCGCCGGTTCCAGGAGATGGCCTTCCTCAACAAGGGCCTCACGATCAGGCTCACCGACGAGCGGCCCGACCACATCATCGAGGGCGAATCCAAGGTCGTCACGTACCACTACGAGGGCGGCCTGTCCGACTTCGTCACCCACCTGAACTCGAAGAAGGACCCGATCCACAACTCGGTCATCGACTTCGAGGAGCACGGCGACGGCATCTCGGTCGAGATCGCCATGCAGTGGAACGCCTCCTACAGCGAGTCGGTCTACACGTTCGCCAACACGATCAACACCGCCGAGGGCGGCACCCACGAGGAGGGCTTCCGCGCCGCGCTGACGACCATCGTCAACCGGTACGCGCGCGAGCAGAAGTTCCTCAAGGAGGGCAAGGACGACAACCTCAGCGGCGACGACGTCCGCGAGGGGCTCGCCGCGATCATCTCGGTGAAGCTGGCCGACCCGCAGTTCGAGGGCCAGACCAAGACCAAGCTGGGCAACACCGAGGCGAAGTCGTTCGTCCAGAAGGCCTGCAACGACCACCTGCGCGACTGGTTCGAGCGCAACCCGGGCGAGGCCAAGGAGATCATCAACAAGTCGCTGCAGGCCTCCCGGGCCCGCATCGCGGCCCGCCAGGCGCGCGACCTCACCCGCCGCAAGTCGCTGCTGGAGAGCGGCAGCGGGCTCCCCGGCAAGCTGGCCGACTGCCAGTGGTCGGAGCCGGAGAAGTGCGAGCTGTTCATCGTCGAGGGCGACTCGGCCGGCGGCTCGGCCAAGGGCGGGCGCGACCCCAAGTTCCAGGCGATCCTCCCGCTGCGCGGCAAGATCCTGAACGTCGAGAAGGCCCGGATCGACAAGGTCCTCAAGAACAACGAGGTCCAGGCGCTGATCACCGCCCTCGGCACCGGCGTGCACGACGAGTTCGACATCTCGAAGCTGCGCTACCACAAGCTGATCCTCATGGCGGACGCCGACGTGGACGGCCAGCACATCACCACGCTGCTGCTGACGCTGCTGTTCCGCTTCATGCGGCCGCTGATCGAGGCGGGCCACGTCTACCTGTCCCAGCCTCCGCTGTACAAGATCAAGTGGGACCGCAAGGGCGAGGACGCGTCGTACGCGTACTCCGACCGGGAGCGGGACGCGATCATCGAGGAGGGCGTCGGCCGCGGCCGGCGCGACCCCCGGCTTCACGACGGCGTGCAGCGGTTCAAGGGTCTGGGCGAGATGAACGCCTCCCAGCTGTGGGAGACCACCATGAACCCCGACACGCGGGTGCTCCGCCAGGTCACCCTCGACGACGCCGCCCAGGCCGACAACCTGTTCAGCGTGCTGATGGGCGAGGACGTCGAGGCGCGCAGGAACTTCATCATCACCAATGCCCGTGACGTCCGCTTCCTTGACGTCTGAGCAGCGCGGCTAACCAAAAGGACTTTTCGTGACGGAAGTGAACACGCCGCCTGGGCCCCCCGCCGATCGGATCGAGCCGGTCGACATCCAGGCCGAGATGCAGCGCAGCTACATGGACTACGCGATGTCCGTCATCGTGTCCCGCGCGCTGCCGGACGTCCGCGACGGCCTCAAGCCCGTGCACCGCCGCGTGCTGTACGCGATGTTCGACGGCGGCTACCGGCCCGACCGCGGCTACTTCAAGTGCTCCCGGGTCGTCGGCGACGTCATGGGCTCCTACCACCCCCACGGCGACACGTCGATCTACGACACCGTCGTACGGCTCGCGCAGCCGTGGTCGCTGCGCTACCCGCTCGTCGACGGGCAGGGCAACTTCGGCTCGCCGGGCAACGACCCGGCCGCCGCGATGCGGTACACCGAGTGCCGCCTCGCGCCGATCGCCATGGAGATGCTCCGGGACATCGACAAGGAGACCGTCGACTTCCAGCCCAACTACGACGGGCGGTCGCAGGAGCCGATCGTCCTTCCGTCGCGGTTCCCGAACCTGCTGGTGAACGGGTCGGCCGGGATCGCGGTCGGCATGGCGACCAACATCCCACCGCACAACCTCCGGGAGGTCGGCAACGCCGTCGTCTGGGCGCTCGACAACCCCGAGGCGTCCGACGAGGAACTGCTCGACGGGCTGCTCGCCCGGGTCAAGGGCCCCGACTTCCCGACCGGCGCGCTGATCGTCGGCCGCCGCGGTATCGAGGACGCCTACCGCACCGGCCGCGGCTCGATCATCATGCGGGCCGTCGTCGAGGTCGAGGAGGACCCCAAGGGGCGGCAGTGCCTGGTGGTCACGGCCCTGCCGTACCAGGTGAACCCGGACAATCTGGCGCTCACGATCGCCGAGCTGGTCCGCGACGGGAAGGTCACCGGTATCGCGGACGTCCGCGACGAGACCTCCTCGCGCACCGGCCAGCGGCTGGTGATCGTGCTCAAGCGCGACGCGGTCGCCAAGGTGGTGCTGAACAACCTCTACAAGCACACCCAGCTCCAGACCACGTTCGGCGCGAACATGATCGCGCTGGTCGACGGAGTGCCGCGGACGCTGCGGCTCGACCAGTTCGTCCGGCACTACATCACGCACCAGATCGAGGTCGTCGTCCGGCGGACCCGGTTCCTGCTGCGCAAGGCCGAGGAGCGGGCGCACATCCTGCGCGGCCTGCTCAAGGCCCTCGACCGGCTCGACGACGTCATCGCCCTGATCAGGCGGTCGCCGTCGGCGGCCGAGGCGCAGGGCGGCCTGATGACGCTGCTGGACATCGACCAGGTCCAGGCGCAGGCCATCCTGGACATGCAGCTGCGCAAGCTGGCCGCGCTGGAGCGGCAGCAGATCCAGGACGAGTACGACGGCCTGATGGCGCAGATCGCCGACTACCAGGACATCCTGGCCTCCGAGCCCCGGCAGCGCCGGCTCGTGTCGGACGAGCTCGGGGAGATCGTCGCCAAGTACGGCGACGAGCGGAAGACCGAGATCATCGCGTACGAGGGCGACATGTCCATCGAGGACCTGATCGCCGAGGAGGACGTGGTCGTCACGATCACGCGCGGCGGGTACGCCAAGCGGACGAGCACCGACCTCTACCGGGCGCAGAAGCGCGGCGGCAAGGGCGTCAGGGGAGCCCAGCTCCGCCAGGACGACATCGTCGAGCACTTCTTCGTGACCACGACGCACCACTGGCTGCTGGCGTTCACGAACAAGGGCCGGGTCTACCGGGTCAAGGCGTACGAACTGCCGGAGTCGGGCCGGGACGCGCGGGGCCAGCACCTGGCCAACCTGCTCGCCATGCAGCCCGATGAGCACGTGATGGAGATCCTCGACCTGCGGGACTACGACGTCGCGCCGTACCTGGTGCTGGCGACCCGCAGCGGTTTGGTGAAGAAAACGCGCCTTTCCGAATACGATTCGCCGCGTTCCGGTGGCCTGATCGCGATCAACCTGCGCGAGGATGACGAGGTGATCGCCGCCCGTCTCGTGTCCGAGGGTGACGACCTGCTGCTCGTCTCCAAGAACGCGCAGTCGATCAGGTTCACCGCCTCGGACGACGCGCTGCGCCCGATGGGCCGCGCGACCAGCGGTGTGATCGGCATGCGGTTCGTGGACGGTGACGAGCTTCTCGCGATGAACGTCATGGGCGACGGCGACGACGTGTTGATCGCGACCGAGGGCGGGTATGCGAAGCGGACACCCGCCGACCAGTACCCGGTGCAGGGCCGGGGCGGCAAGGGCGTCCTGACGGCGAAGATCGTCAGTGCTCGTGGCAAGCTGGTCGGTGCCGTCATGGTGCGTCCCGAGGACGAGGTCTTCGCGATCACCTCCGCCGGCGGGGTGATCCGTACCAGTGCAGGCGAGATCAAGCAGTCGGGCCGCCAGACGATGGGCGTCCGCCTGATGAATCTGGCCGAGGGTGACAGCGTCGTCGCCCTCGCTCGCAACGCCGAGGCGTTGGTGACCGAGGAGAACGGGGCAGGAGACGAGGCATGAGCGAGCGCAGCGAGCGAATCGATGAGCACAGTGCGATTCGCGAATGCGGACCCGAGCCGTCAGGCGAGGGTGTGGCATGAGCGACAGCGGCGGGGCACGGACCCCCGGCAGCGCCAGGCAGAAACCGGCGGGCGCCCGTCCGGCGTCGTCCTCCAACGGCGTTACCGCGCGGGCACAGGATGGCGGTAGCGTCCCCAGGGTGGGTTCCGAAGGAGATGACGTGACCGCCGCCGACAAGGCGAAGGCCGAAGACACCATGCGCATCCGGACCACGGGCGCCGACCAGCCGTGGAAGCGGCAGGCGACCGCGGACGGCGCCACCGACAAGGGCAGGCCCGAGAACGGCAGGCCCAACGGCGGCGGGTCCGACGGCGGCGCCACGGCGCAGTATCCCCGACCCGCCGGGGTGGCCGCGGCCGCCCCCGTTGTGGACGGCGCACGGGCGCCTGTGGACAACGGCGTTCCCAAGATGGACGGCGGCTCCGTACGCGGGCTCACCTTCGGCCCCGGAGGCACGGACCGCGCCGAGGCCGCCAAGGGCAAGGACAAGAAGCCGGGCGTCGGCGTCCGCCCGCCGCGCAAGGCCCACCTGGTGCTGCGCCGGGTCGAGCCGTGGTCGGCGATGAAGTTCAGCTTCGTCGTCTCGCTGGTCTGCTTCGTCGTGCTGTTCGTGGCCGTCGCGGTGCTGTACGGCGTGCTCTCGGCGCTCGGCGTCTTCTCCTCGATCACCGACACCGTCATGCAGCTCACCACGAGCGGCGGCGTCGCGGGCAAGGGCGTCGGCACCATCGACATCCGCGGCTGGTTCGAGCCGGTCCGCATCCTCGGATACGCGGCACTGCTCGGCGCGCTGAACGTCGTGCTCATCACCGCGCTGTCCACCCTCGGCGCCGTGATCTACAACATCTCCGCGGACCTCGTCGGCGGCGTCGAGGTCACCTTCAGCGAAGCCGAGTGACCCCTCCGTACGGCGGGCCGCCCCGAGCGGCCGGCCGTACGAGGCGGGCACCCGCGCTTCGCGGCACGACCACCGGGCCGGACACGGTAAGCTTTTCCTCGTCCGGAAGCGGATTCGCCACCGGAAACCGGATGCGGTAACGTTCGTTGCGCATCGCGGGGCTATAGCTCAGACGGTTAGAGCGCTTCCCTGATAAGGAAGAGGTCCCAGGTTCAAGTCCTGGTAGCCCCACCACAAAGCACCAGCTCAGAGGCCAGTTCCCAAGATCAGGGACCTGGCCTTTTGATCGTTTGCCATCGATTTGCCATCACGGCCGTCCGGCACGAGGTAGCAGACATCGATCCACATCGACAGGTCCTGGCAGCCGATCTTCCCTGGGCGCGGATGGGGGTTGAACGTTGGAGGCATGGGCTCGCTGATCTACGGTGAGTACGAGAACCGAAAGCGCGTCCGGGCTGTCGAAGAAGACCCTAGCGAACGCCTTCGGTATCGGATCTCCCGCGTCAACGACGCCTTCGCTGAAGCTGCCACCCTCATGGATGAACTGCGGTGCGACCTCGAATCCCAGCAAGCCGCTCGTGAAGCGCTACTCGCCGAAGCCGAACGGCAGCGGCAGCTCCTCACTGTGAGCAAGGAAGAAGCCGAGAAGATCCGTCAGATCCTCACGAGCGAGACCAAGGAGACCATCCGCGCTGAACGCCGTCAGCAGTGGATTTTCTTCCTCCTCAGCTTCGCCGCGTCCGCCGCGGCCTCCGTACCCATTGGGATCTGGGTCAACCACATTAGCTGATCCGCACAGACGTGCCCGCGGTCTGCCCCCTTACGTCACGCCGCCTGAGTGCGCGTGAGTGGGCCGGCGACCGGAGTCCCGCCCCGCCGATCCACTCACATCTGTGGGTCGGCTGATAATCCGTGGCGCCGTATGTGCGCTGCTTCTTCCGGTTGATCTCGTGCGAGGGTGTCGAGGAAGGGGTTGATGGCCGCCGTGTCGCCTACATCAACTCGCGCCCGTAGTTCCTCCACCTGCCCCTGCTTGGCCAGCAGATCGGCCGATTGGGAGGCGGCCTGACCGTCGCCGGCGTCGGCCCGCGTCCGCAACTCCCCCGGGGAGTACCGGGTGAGCTCCTCCATCTGCCCCTGCTTGGCCAGCAGGCGGGCCAACCCGATGGCAGCCAGCCCGTCGCCGGCGTCGGCCCGCGCCTGCAGCTCCTCCACCCGCCCCTGCTCGGCCAGCAGGCGGACCAACCAGATGGCGGCCAGCCCGTCGCCGGCGTCGGCCCGCGCCTGCAGTATCGCCAGCGCCTCTTCCACCTGCCCCTGCTTGGCCAGCAGGCGGGCCAACCCGATGGCAGCCAGCCCGTCGCCGGCGTCGGCCCGCGCCTGCAGCTCCTCCACCCGCCCCTGCTCGGCCAGCAGGCGGGCCAACCGGGAGGCGGCCAGCCCGTCGCCGGCGTCGGCCCGCGCCCGCAGCTCCTCCACCCGCCCCTGTCCGGCTAACAGATCGATCAACCGGGAGGCGGCCGACCCGTCGCCGGCGTCGGCCCGCGCCTGCAGCTCCTCCACCCGCCCCTGCTCGGCCAGCAGGCGGGCCAACCGGGAGGCGGCCGACCCGTCGCCGGCGTCGGCCCGCGCCCGCAGCTCCTCCACCCGCCCCTGCTCGGCCAGCAGACCGGTCAACCAGATGATGGCCTGCCCGTCGCCGAC
Source organism: Microbispora sp. H10949 (assembly GCF_014161435.1). Lineage (NCBI taxonomy): Bacteria > Bacillati > Actinomycetota > Actinomycetes > Streptosporangiales > Streptosporangiaceae > Microbispora > Microbispora sp. H10949. The sequence continues at coordinate 470,944 of NZ_JABBWZ010000009.1, forward strand.
GTCGGCAGCACGGCGGAGGAGGGGTTCGGCGTAGCGGTAGAGCAGCCGGTCCATGGCGGCGTCTCCGGCACGTCGCTGGTCGTCGGACTGGGTGAGGTGGTCGCAGAGGGCCTGCCAGCAGGTAGCTGGCACCTTGACCATGCGGCGCTGAACTCCGGCGTGCTGTTGGAGGTAGTCGGCGATCCGATAGCCGCCGACTTGCCCCATCTCCATGGTTGCCGTGGCGACCGGGGCGAGGGCGGCCGTGGCGCCGTGCAGAGTTTTGGTGGCGTAGGCCAGGGCGGCCTCGAACCAGTTCGCGGGTGCGGTGGCCCGCTCGTGGGAGGTGCAGTAGCCGGGAGCGGCCGCCCGCAGCAGTTCGGCGCTCAGTGGGGAGCGCACGCCCAGGCGGGTGGCGTCGATCGCGGCGTTCAGCACGGCGGCGGCGTACGGGTCGGCTGCCTGCCAGCGGGTGACCAGGTGCGGTGCGGCAGCGATCACTTGTGTCAGCCCATAGTCGGTTGACTCCAGCGCGAGGGCGATACGGGCGTCTCCCTCCTGCGCGGCCGCCCGTGCGCGTTCCCGCTCGGTGGGAGTGAAGTCGGCGTCCAGGTGTGCGACGTCGGCCAGGCCCAGCAGCTCCCGCTCAGTGGCGTACTGGTCTGTCTGATCGGGCTGGGACAGGGCGGTGAAGGCGTGGTAGCGGTCGGGCCAGATGGTGGCCACCAGCACCGCCCCGGCCTGGAGTAACGCCCGTACGGTGCCGGCGTCCAGCCCGGTCGGGCCGCCCAGATAGTTCTGCAGCTCATCCAGCCACACGACCAGATGAGGCGGGGGCTGCTCGGCGGCCTGGCGGACTTGCTCGGGCCCGGTGGGGTGGAGCAGCCACCAGGTCGGCACCACCGCGCGCAGGGCCTCATAGGCGCAGCGGGTCTTGCCCACTGACGACCCTCCGACGATCACGACCAGGCCGCCGTGTTCGGCTGCCTGCCCGATCAGGGCCCGCACCCCGCCCGGGGCGGTGTCGGTGTCCCGCAGAACGTAGACGGGCAGCTCCCCCACCGCGCCGGGGGCGTCGATCGGGGCGTGCACGCCGAGCCGCCGCGGATGCGCCGCCGCCACCCGCATCAGCCCGGGCAGCCCCGGCGGCGCCGGCGACAGGACTCGCTCACGCGCCTGCCGCCACGCCTCCCACTCTGATCGCGGTACTGCGCAGGCGCGCAGGAACAACTCCAGCGTCTCCACCGTGCACCGGCCCTTGTTCAGCAGGTCACTGAGGGTGCTGGACGGAAACTTCTGCGGCCGCACCGCCCGATCCAGATGGCCGTACGAGCGGCTGGCCCGTAGCGCATCCAGCGCGGCCGTGAACTGCTCCAGGTCGTGCACACCGGCCGGATCCACGGGCGTAGCTCCCCCTGCCTCGCGTACCGCATGCCGTCCCGCTCCGCCCTCACCGTCGTGGCGGTCAGGCTGGCCGGCGGGAAGCGGGGAACCGGTCGGGGGGCGGACGGGCATCTGCGGGCGCTCCTGCTGCATACAGGGGGACAGGGGTGCGAGGGTCCGGCACAGGCGCCGGACAGCTCCGGACCCCCGGATCCCGAACCCGCCACCGCCGTTCCCTCGCCAGGTCAGCTTGCCCCATCCCGGGTGGGCGTGCCCGGGGATTTGTCCGCCTGCTCCGGATCTGCTGCCGGACCCCGGCCACCCCAGCTGCCATGGCTTCCATTGGGGCGGTACCGGCCACCCCACCCCCCTGAAGGGAGACCCTCAGCCATGCAACAGCTCACCATTTGGATCCCGCTGGCCGTCAGCGCGCTCAACCTGGCCACCGCCCTGATTCGCTGGGCCACCACCCGCCCCCGCCTTCCCCGACGCCGTGAGCACGAGTGAGGCCAGCAGGATCACGCGCACGGCCAATTGCTCGGTTCTTCCGGCAACGGTCTCGCCCCTCTCGCGGGCAGGGGCGCGCGGCCGGTGTCGCCCTGGGACTGTAAGAACAACGGTGTAACTCCTGATCAAGGAGACACCTGTGACGAGTACGGTGATCCAGGCATCCGAAGCGTTGGACCTGGAGGACGCCGCGGTGGCGCGGAAAGAGGATGAAGCGTCGG